>DAIDLH010000030.1 GCA_027449605.1 Candidatus Muproteobacteria bacterium
GGCGCCGACGGCATCGCGGTCACGCTCTCCGATTATTCCGTGCCCGCCGTGCCCGGCGGTTTCGGCGGTTCGCTGGGCTACGCGCAACGCAGCGATGGCACCCAGCCGCCGGGTTTCAATGGCGGTTGGGTCGGTATCGCGCTCGATGAGTATGGCAACTACCAGAATCCCACCGAAGGTCGTGTCGGTGGCCCTGGGTTCAGGGTGCAATCGATCGGGGTGCGCGGGCCGGGAAACGGCGCGAACGGTTATCGCTGGATGGGCGGCACGGGCAGCAGCCCGGGCGGCCTGACCATTGATAATCGTACTTCCACCACGCCGTCGCCCGGCTACATGTTTCAGGTGATCGTGGACGCCCGTAATGCAACCAGCGGTACGATCAACGTTGCCGTGAATCGGGATGCGACAACCAAAGACGGCAGTAACTACGTTTCCTTGTTCGGCCCGTTCAATGCTTACACGGAGGCGAATTACGCCCTGACCCAAGGCTGGACTACTCAGATCGTGCCGGACTACTGGAAGATTTCCTTCACCGGCTCCACCGGCGGCTCGGACAACATTCATGAAATCGGCGGCCTGCGCGTCTGCGCCCAAACGGTATTGCCCCCGACCGGCGGAACGGCGAGCGGGTTTTCCGCGATCGACGAGGCCTATCCGGGGGCGCCCACCGTGCCGGCCTATCAGAATTTCCAGACCGGCGATATCTACATGAAGCTGACCGGGGTGCCGTTCAAGCTCTGGATAGCGGCGCTGACCAATACCGGTATCTCGACCGGCTATTCCGCCACCAGCAACAAATATGTGTCTGTGAAGCTGGTCGACAACAGCGACAATGCCTGCGGCACCGATGCCGCCCGCACCTGTAATGCCGCCTGCACCAACAAGGCCGCGGTGGAAACCGGCGCCACCCAGATTGCCACCTTTCCCTCGGGCGGTACTACGGGAGTGGCTACGCCATCACCGACATTCACGCTCAACTCCGCGTGGAAAAATCTGATCGCGGTCATGAAGGAGTGCACCACATCCGCTTGCGCCGCCTTTACCGCCACCGCCCCGGCCTGTTCGGCGGATTCGTTTTCGGTGCGGCCGACCGGTGTCACGGTCGCCTCCACTAATGCGACCAATAGCAGCACGAGCGGCACGCCCATCTTCAAGGCTGGCAGCGACACGTTTAACCTGACCGCGACCGTCGCTGGCGTCGCCGGCAATCCCAGCCGTTATACCGGCCTCCTTAAGACTAACAGCAAGACTAACAGCGCCGCGCTTCAAGCGCTGCACCCGCCCTCGGTGCTGGGGGTATTGGGAGGCACTTTCCCCGCCGCCGTGTCGGGCACGCCGACGGCCACGGCCACGGGCAACAACTTCACCTACAGCGAAGTGGGCGGTTTTATTTTCAAGGGATACAACCCAGCGAGCGATGCCACGTCGCCGCGCGGCATCTATGACGGTGTCGCCGTCGCGACCGAGTGCGCCCCGCCGGTGACGATCGCCCAGTGCGACAGTCTCCGCGCCGCCACCTGGACCGGCATCGACAGTGTCAGCACCAAGGCCAATTGCGTATCGAGCAATTATTCGAACACCAAGGACGCCAGCGGCAAATATGGCTGCCTGTTCGGCCTCACCGCCGATAGCGCCGGGATTGGCCGCTTCACCCCCGCTTTCTTCAATGTCACCAGGATTCACGGCTGCCTCGGGGCCACGTCTTTCACCTATTCCACTCAACCCTTCTCGCAAGTGACGGTCAGCGCCATGGCGGTAGGGAGCCCGGCGACGCCAACGAAGAATTATAACGGGGCGACCGGACTGGCCAAACCTGTCACACTCTCCGACGGCAATGGTTTTGCCAACGGCGCTTTCGTGAACGGGTCTTTTCCCGCCGCCAGTTTTACCGCCAACGGCGATCAGACGAAGACCGACGTGAACTACACGTTTACTGCCAAGGAATTCTCTCCCGTGACGCTTAAATTGCGCGCCACCGATGCTGACTTGGTCAGCTCCAATCACCCCAGTGCCACCGAAGATACCGCCGAAATCCGCAGCGGCCGCCTCCGCCTCGTCAACGCCTACGGCTCGGAGCTTGTGCCGCTGTCGGTGCCGATGCGGGTCGAGTATTACTCCGCCGACGGCTGGGTCACGAACGCCGCGGACGGCTGCACCGCGCTCAGTACCGCCGTCCTCGACCTGCAAAATGCCATCGACAACCCCGCTCAGGGCGTGAATATGATCGTCATCAAATCGGGCACGCCGAACAAAACGTCGACCGTCACGGCGGTCACGCCGGCCGCGGGCGCGGGTTCGCTGGACTTCACGGCGCCGATGGCCGATGGCTACGCCGACGCGAGCATGAATCTGTCGGCGCGACCCTGGCTGCGTTATGACTGGGACGGGGACGGGGACATTGACAACACCGACGATCCCGTCGGACGTGCCACTTTCGGTCTCTATCGTGGCAGTCCGCGGCATATTTATCTGCGCGAGCGTTATTGATCTTCTCGAAAGTAATCCATGTGAGTCGCGGCAGGGTTCAGTCGCGATAGGCGAAAAACACGAGGATGTGTCTACGTTTTCGCCTGTTCCCTGCCGGGAAACCACATTGACAACAGGGGGTTAGTGGACGATTCTTAACTGAAACCTCGGAAAATCAAGGTTGGCCACATTTTTGCATAGTTAAGAGGGACTCATTCGGGATAAGGAGATTTCCCCTGTTGCCGTTTCTGCATAAGAAGATGCTGCCCGGACTGACCGGCGTGGGACTGCGGTCCGACGGTGTCTGCGTGGTGCGCGTCGAACGCACGACCGGGCGCGCACCGGTGTTGACGCTGGCGGATTTCCGTCCCTGGGGCGACCAGGGCCAGGAGAAGGTATTGGCGCGCGCGGCGGCCGATCACGACCTGGCGCGTTCGCGCTGCACCACCGTGCTCGACGCCAACGAATATTCGCTGCTGCTGACCGAGGCGCCGGACGTGCCGCCCGACGAGTTGCGCGCCGCCATCCGCTGGCGCATCAAGGACCTGATCGATTTCCACATCAACGACGCGACGCTCGACGTGTTCGATCTGCCGGGCGAGAAGGCCGCCGGCCGCGCGCGCTCGATGTACGCCGTGGCGGCGCGCAGCAGCGCCATCCAGAAGCGCGCCGACATGATGAGCGCCGCCGGCATCAATCTCGACGTGATCGACATTCCGGAGATGGCGCAGCGCAACCTGGCCGCGCTGTTGCCGGAAGACGCGAAGGGCGTGGTGCTACTGTCGTTCGCGCCCGGCGGCGGTCTGATCACCGTCAGCAAGCAGGCGGAGATTTATCTCAGCCGCAACATCGACATCGGGCTCGACATGATGGCGTCGTTCCAGGACAGCAACGAATTGTTCGACCGGATCGTGCTCGAGGTGCAGCGCTCGCTCGATTACTACGACAGCCATTTCCGTCAGGCGCCGATCGGCACCATCGCCCTGGCGCCGATGCCCCACGAAGTGCCCGGACTCGAGGATTACCTCAGGGCGAATCTGAGCGCCAACGTGATCGCGATGGATTTGACGAAACTCATCGAATGCGAAGCGGAGCTCAAGCCCGAGCTTCAGTCGGCCTGCCTGACCGTGCTGGGCGCGGCGCTGCGGCAAGAGGAGCGGGCGCTGTGAGCCAGCAGATCAACCTTTACCAGCCGATCTTCCGTAAGGAGGAAAAGAAATTCTCGTCGATCGCCATGCTCCAGTCGGTGGGCCTGGTGGCGATCGGCGTCGCGGTCTTGTATGCCTTCATGTGGTGGCGGACCGATTCGTTGAGGAACGATCTCAAGGCCGCGGAGCAAAACTATGCCGCCGCCGGCAAACGCCTCGCCGACGTCACGCAAAAATTCGGCCAAGGCAAGGGCCCAGGCTCGATCGACAATGAGATCGCGCGCCTGGAAAGCGAGATCGTCGCCAAGCAGCGCATGCAGGAAATTCTCCTGAGCGGCATCTTCAGCAACACCACCGGGTTCTCCGATTATTTCGTTTCCCTCGCGCGCCAGAGCGTTCCCGGCGTGTGGCTGACGGGATTCGACATTACCGGCGCGGCGGAACAGATGTCGCTGGCCGGACGCACCACCAACCCCGAGCTGGTGCCGCGTTACATGCAAAAGCTTTCGCTCGAGAAACCGCTCTCCGGCATCGAGTTCCAGGCGTTTCAGATGAACCGGCCGGAACCCAAGCCCAAGGAGCCGGAAACGATATACGTGGAGTTCCTGGCCCGAACCTCCGTGGCCTCGAAGGATGGAGCGCAGGCGGAGCGCAAAACGCCATAGCCATGACGATCGACGACCTGAAAAGCCGGTTCCAGGGATACGCCACCCGCATCGACGCGATGTCGATACGCGAGCGCGCCCTGATATTCATCACGCTGCTGGTGGCGTTGTACATGCTGGCGGTGAACGTCCTGTTCGGTCCCGTGAACGCGGCCAAGGACCGCTTGCAGCAGCAGCTCAGCCAGAAGCGTCAGGAAACGCAGGCGCTGGAAGCCCAGATACAGGCGTTGCTGGCCGCCGGAGACGACACCGCCAAGCGCAATAAAGTCGCCGCGTTGCAGGAAAATCTGAAAACCATGGACGCGGCGCTGGTCCGCGTCACGGCCGGCCTGGTGCCGCCCAGGGAAATGGCGCGGCTCATCGAGCAGATGCTGCTCAAGAACCGCGGCCTGCAAGTGATGAAAGTGGAAAGCCTCCCGGCCACGCCCTTGCTGGAAGCCAGCACGGTCTCCGGCGTCGTCTCCGGCACCATGGTTTACAAGCACGGCATGCAAATCGAACTCAAGGGCGGGTACCTGGATATCCTGCGCTACCTCAAGACCCTGGAGGGACTGCCGTGGAAGGTCTTTTGGGGGAAGGTGTCGCTGAAGACGGACAAGTACCCCGATTCGCAGGTCAGTCTGTTGATCTACACCCTCAGCACGCGTGAAGCCTGGATCGGACTGTGACTGGCATGAAACTTGATACCGTAAACAAGAGGCGCAGCATTTACCGCGCGGTTCTGCGGGCGATTGCGATGCTGGGTTTGCCGGGCGCGGTTTCAGGCGTGTCGGCGGACGAGTTCGCCGGCCTGGCGGATCCGACGCGACCGGCCTACAGCGCGGACGCCCCCGTGGGCACGGCGCCGGCCAGGCCGACGGGCCCGGAGCTTCAGTCGACCTTCATCTCGACGAGCCAACGGCGCGCCGTGATCGGCGGGAAGACTTACACGATGGGCGATAAATTCGGCGGCGCGGTGATAACGGATATTCAGCCGTATGAAGTGACGATGAAAAAAGCAGACCGTGAAACGCGTTTGCGTCTGTTGCCGAAACTGGCGAAAGAAACGTACCTGGTCAAGGTGCCGGCGAACAGCCGAGAAGGTGGGAAAAAATGAGACGCATGGAAATTTTTGCAACGACTTCGAGGGCCCTGGCCGCGCTGATGTTCGTCGCGCAGCTGGCCGGCTGCCAAACGGTTTCACCGGGCTGGCGGGATTCGGTGAGCGCGAGCGTGGATGACGGCCTGTCGCAGGCGCGCGTCGGCAAGGACGGCAAGTCGGTGCCGGCGGAAGTGAATCGCGCATTGATGCCGCCGATCGAAATCAATCTCCCGCAGGGCGGCGCGGTTCCGCTCGAACCGCGCTTCGATCTCACCGTGCACAACGCGCCGGCGCGCCAGGTGTTCATGGGCCTGGTCGAGGGCACGCCGTACAGCATGATTCTGCCTCCGGATGTGCATGGGACGGTGTCGCTGAACCTGAAGGAAGTCACGGTGCCGGAGGCGCTTAACGCCATCCGCGACGTTTACGGTTACGAGTACCGTCGCGACGGCAACCGCTTCTTCATCCTCGGCAACGACATGCAGACGCGCATGTTCCCGGTGAACTATCTCAATCTTTCGCGCAAGGGCATGTCCGACACGCGCGTGGCCGCCAGCGGCCTGAACACCACCAGCAGCGCGAGTTCCACGGGAGGAGCCGTCGCGTCGTCCTCGACCTCGATCAGCGGCGTGCAGATCCAGACACAGACGCAGGCGGATTTCTGGAAGGACTTGACCGCCGCGTTGACGGCGATCATCGGCGCCGACGGCGGAAGAAAGGTGATCGTCAACGCCGATGCCGGCCTCGTGCTGGTGCGCGCCATGCCGGACGAGTTGCGGCTGGTGGCGGATTACCTGGGGGCGACCCAGACGAGCATGAACCGCCAGGTGATACTCGAGGCCAAGATACTCGAGGTCCAGCTCAAGGACGGTTTCCAGAGCGGCATCAACTGGGCCGGCATCGCCGAGTCCAACGGCCGGAGCTATACGATAGGCCAGGTCGGCGGCGGCACGTCGCTCGGCAAAACCGGTGTGAGCGAAATCGCCGGCAATACCGGAAATATTAATCAAGGAGGAAACAGTCTGTTTGGTGCTGTGGCAGGAACTAATACAGTGGTCGGTGCCACACCTTCGGTTCCCGGTACCAACGTCTCCGCCTTCGGCGGCGTGTTCACGCTGGCGGTCAAGTCGAATAACTTCGCGGCGTTCTTCGAGCTGCTCAAGACGCAGGGCGACCTGAACGTGCTCTCCAGCCCGCGCGTCTCGACCATGAACAACCAGAAGGCGGTGATCAAGGTCGGCACCGACGAGTTCTTCGTGACCAAGCAGGACACAACCGCGGCCGCGACTCTGACTACTCAGCCGACCGTGACGACGCAACTCTCGCCGTTTTTCTCGGGCATCGCGCTGGATGTGACGCCGCAGATCGACGACGCCGGCAACATCACTCTGCATATCCATCCGTCGGTGAGCGACGTGACGGAGAAGAAAATCTCGATCGGCACGATTCAGCCCATCTCGACCGCCTCCAGCAGCGTTCAGGAATCGGACAACATCGTGCGCGCCACCAGCGGGCAGATCATCGTGATCGGCGGCCTGATGAAGGAGGCCAGCACCGACGATAACGCTTCGGTGCCGATCCTGGGAGACATTCCGCTGATCGGCAACCTGTTCAAGCACAAGAAGGTGACGCGCATCAAGCGCGAGCTGGTGATCCTGCTCAAGCCGACCAACATCAACGGCGGTCAGGACTGGAGCGACGCGGCCGGCGAATCGCAGGAGCGCATCCGCAAAATCCGCGTCGGCTCCTGAAACATGACATCCACGGGAAGCAGGTGACAGAAATGTACGGAACGCATTTCGGACTGCAGGAACTGCCGTTCACCATCACGCCGGACACGAGCTTTTTCTTCGCGCATTCCTCGCACCAGGAGGCGCTGAACACGCTGTTGGTGGCGGCGCGCAGCGGCGAGGGCTTCATGAAGGTGACCGGCGAAGTCGGCACCGGCAAGACTCTGCTGTGCCGCAAGTTCATGGGCTCGCTGGATCACCGCGAGTTCGTCACCGCCTACATTCCCAACCCTTACCTGCAGCCGATGACGCTGCTGTTCGCCGTGGCCGACGAGATCGGCATCAAGTATCCGCAGCACATCAACCAGCATCAGCTGCTCAAGCTGCTGAACCGCTATCTCATCGACGCTTATGCCGAAGGCAAGCGCGTGCTGGTGTGTCTGGACGAGTCACAGGCGATTCCGCTCGAAACGCTGGAGAGCCTGCGGCTGCTGAGCAACCTCGAGACGGAGCGGCGCAAGCTGCTGCAGGTGGTGCTGTTCGGCCAGCCGGAACTCAACGCGCGCCTCGACAATCCGGCGATCCGCCAACTCAAGCAGCGCGTGAGTTTTGCCTGCCAACTGTCGCCGCTTTCGCTGAGCGAGGTCGAGTTCTATATTTCGCACCGGCTGGCGGTGGCGGGTTACCGCGGGCCGCGGCTGTTCGCGCACAAGGTGGTCAAGCAGATTTATCGCGCGAGCCGGGGCATACCGCGGCTGGTCAATATCCTCGCGCACAAATCGCTCATGGCCGCTTTCGGCGAGGGCGCGCGCACCGTCGCCGAGCGGCACGTGCGCATGGCGGTGGCTGACACCGAGTCCACGCAAGGCGTGCGCGGTGTGAAGGCTAAATTGCTCAGATACCTGACGGCGCTGGCGCCGCTGGCGGTTATCGGCAGCATGACCCTCGTCAGCCTCGCGCGGTACGGCGGCGCATGGATCGCAGGCGGTTCCGTGTGAGCCTGATCAACAAAATGCTCCAGGATCTGGAGTCGCGCAAGAACGCCCCAGCCGACGCCGCGAGCAAAAAATCCGTTTACGAGGATCTCAAGCCGGTCAAGGCTTCGGCCTTCCGCGCGTCGTCGGGCAATCGGCTGGGCTTGATGGCGCTGGCGCTGGCGCTCGTCGGCGGCGGCGCGTACGCCTGGATGCAATGGGGCGAGCAATGGCTGCCGGGCGCACCGGCGGCAGTTAAAGCCCGTCCGGTCGTGGCGCACAAGGCGCCGCCCAGGCCCGCGCCGACGCCGGTTGCCGTCACTCCGGCTCCGGCGATAAAGGAAACACCCGTTGTCCAGGCAGCGGTGACCACGACGGAAAAATCCATGGAGACGCCGGCGGCCAATGCGCCAACGACAAACGCTGCCGAGGCTCCCAATGCCGCGCCGGCGCCGGTCGAAACGAAACCGGCTCCCGCTTCCGGGCCGAAAGCCGCGCCCGTCGCCGGGAACGGTTACTGGACGGTGGCGCAAGGCGAAACACTTTACAGCATTTCCACCAAAAGCGGCGTCGATCTCCGGGATCTGTCGAAGTGGAATCGTCTTGGAAGCCGCCATGTCATCCATCCCGGTCAGCGTCTGCGTCTGACTCCGCCGGATTCATCCGGCGCGAAGTCCGCTGTATCGTCGGAGGCGGACAACGATAAGAAGCAAGCGACCAAAAAAGCCGGGATCGCCGTCGCCTCCGCAAAAAAACCGGCCGCGAACAAAGTCGTTTCAGAAGCCGCGACGGCATCGTCGGGTTCCGGGGAAAGTTCCACGGGCAACGGCGTCATGGATAAAAAACTCAAACCGCTCAGTCCGGAAGAGCGGGCCGAGAGCGAATACCGTCAGGCGGCGAGTCTGTTGCAGAAGGGACGCGCGGCCGAGGCCGAGAAACGTCTCAGGGCCGCGCTCAATATCAGTCCGGAACACGCCGCGTCGCGCGAGCTGCTTGCCGGGCTGGCGCTGCAGAACGGTCGCTGGCACGAGGCGCAACAGATTCTGGAGCAGGGCATCGAGAAGGCGCCGGCGCATTATCCGTTCGCGCTGTTGCTGGCCCGGATCCAGGTCGAACACGGCACGGATCAGAAGGCGCTCGCCGTCATGGAAGGCAGCCGGCGGGCCGGCGCCGGCAGCGCGGATTACATGGCGTTCCTCGCCGAACTCTACCGCCGCGCCGGCAACCACGCCGAGGCGATCAAGGCGTACACCGAAGCCATCAAGCTCAATCCGCGGGAAGGCCGTTCGTGGGTCGGCATGGGCATCTCGCTCGAATCCGCGCAGGACTGGAAAACCGCCGCGGAAGCCTATCAGCGCGCCATCGAAACCGGGTCGCTGGACGACGGCCTGCTGAATTATGCCCGCCAGCGACTGACTGCGGTCAAGAACAAGTAATACCGCGCCAGCGGTTGACGGAAGTCCGGTTCGCTGCGCCCGCTTTCAATCGTTCAGGCGCGCGCCACCACCCACACCCTTATCTCCACGGCCCCGCTTCGGCGCAGGCTGTCCGCGAGCGCGTCGGCCGTGTGTCCGCTGGTCAGCACGTCGTCCACGATCGCCACGCGCCGGCCGGCGAACGCCGGTCCGGCCGTGAATGCGCCGCGGACGTTTCCGCGTCGCCGGTCCCGGGGTAGCTCCGTCTGCGGCGCCGTCGCGCGGATGCGCCGCGCGTCTTTCCAGTTGAGCGGCAGTCCCAGCGCGCGCGCCACGAAGCGGGCGATTTCAAGCGACTGGTTGTAACCGCGTTCGCGCAGACGCGAGGAGTGCAGCGGCACCGGCACGATCGTGTCCGGCAGCGGATCGTCCAGCGTCTGGAGATGAGCCGCGAGATGCTCTCCAAGCAGCCGCGAGAGATCGAGGCGACCGTGGTATTTGAGGTTCTGGATCAGCCTGTCCACCGGCGCGGCGTAACGAAATGCCGCGCGCGTGAAGGCGAAGGCCGGAGGGTCTTTCTGGCACTCGCCGCAAGGCGCGTCGTCAGCCTCCCTCACGGCGCCATGCGCCGCGCAGCGGGGACAGGCTGCTTCCACGCGCGGCAGCGATCGTTCGCATTCCGGACAGAGGTTTTTACCTGCCGGAGCGCGGGCCGCGCACAGCAGACAGCTTGTCGGGCAAAATCCCGGTTGCCATTTCCATATGCTCATGTAAACCTATTCCATAATATAATGTTGACTGATGCCGGCGAGCGTCTAAACTGCCGCTACTCGAACAAGTTGCGCGAACGCAGCGAGCAGGGCCGGCGCTGATACGGTAAGACGAGCGAGTGTAACGAGCAAGGTCACGGTAAATACTCAAGACGAGTCGGTCCTGTCCACGCCCACATCTGAACCGCATGTTTCGTCACCGGTCCCGGCACCGCGTTTTTTCATGAAGATACCCGAACAGGAACTGGCGCGGCGCCGCGCGCAACATTTGTACCGAGAACGCTTCGTGGTCGATTCGGCGCCAGGCGCAGAAGTCCGTGTCGATGGAGAAACGCTGCTGTCGTTTTGCAGCAATGACTATCTGGGCCTGGCGAATCACCCGGACGTCGTGGCCGCGTTCCGCGCCGGCGCCGAGCGCTACGGCGTGGGCGCCGGCGCGTCGCATCTGGTCAGTGGCCACGGCCGTGCGCACCATGCCCTGGAAGAGGAGCTGGCCGATTTCGTCGGCGCCGAGCGCGCGCTGCTGTTTTCCACCGGCTACATGGCGAATCTCGGCGTGGCCAGCGCGCTCATGGAGCGGCACGATGTCATTTTCGAGGACCGCCTCAATCATGTCTCGCTGATCGACGCCGCACGCCTGACCCGGGCCAAGGTCAGTCGCTATCCCCATGCCGATGCCGCGCGGCTCGCGGAAATGCTCGCGTCGGTCCAAAAACCGGGCCTGATCATGACCGACGCGGTTTTCAGCATGGACGGGGACATGGCCCCGCTGGCGGAGCTGGTCCGCCTGGCCGCGAAACACGGCATGCGGCTGCTGGCCGACGACGCCCACGGTATCGGCGTGCTGGGAAAAAACGGGCGCGGATCGTTCGAGCACCTGGGAATGACGCCGGCCCCGCCGACGATACTCATGGCCACCCTGGGCAAGGCGTTCGGGGTTTTCGGCGCCTTCGTGGCGGGCGAGGCGGCGCTGATCGAGACGCTGATCCAGCGGGCGCGTACTTATATATATACCACCGCCCTGCCCCCGGCCGTGGCCGAGGCCACCCGCGCCAGCCTGCGGATCGTGCGTGCCGAGGGTTGGCGGCGCGAGCACCTGCGCGCGCTGGTGATGAGGTTCCGCGCCGGAGCGGAGAAACTCGGTCTGGTCCTGATGGATTCGGCGACGCCGATTCAGCCGGTGATATTCGGCGCGTCGGAAAAAGCCTTGGAGGCCAGCCGCTGCCTGCGCGAGCACGGCATCCTGGTCCCCGCGATCCGCCCGCCCACGGTGCCGGAAGGTTCGGCGCGCCTGCGCGTCACTTTTTCCGCGGCGCATCAGGAGGCGCAGGTGGACCGGCTGCTCGCGGCGCTGGCTACGGTGAAAACGGCATGACTCTATATTATGAGCAGCACGGTCGCGGCCCCGACGTGGTGCTGGTGCACGGGTGGGGGCTGCACGGCGGCATCTGGAGCGACGTCGCGCGCAAGCTGTCGGCGCATTACCGGGTGACGGTGCCCGATCTGCCCGGCCACGGACGTTCGCGCGATTTTCAGCCGCAGGAATTCACGCCGGAAGGTCTGGCCGGGGAAGTGCAACGCCTGCTTCCCGGCCCGGCGGTCTGGGTCGGCTGGTCGATGGGAGGATTCGTCGCCCTGGCCGCGGCGCAACGCGCTCCGCAAACGGTGACCAAGCTGGTGCTGGTCGGCGCCACGCCGAAATACGTCCAGTCGCCGGACTGGCCGCACGCCATGTCGCGCACGGTGCTGGAGCAGTTCGCGCGCAGTCTCGAGCAGGATTATGTCGCCACGCTCGAGCGTTTCCTGAGCCTGCAAATGGCCGCCGGCGAGGACCGCGGCGTGCTGCGCCGCCTGCGTGACGAGATGTTCCGCCACGGCCATCCGCCTGCCGAAGCGTTGCACGCAGGATTACAACTGCTCAGGCAGGAGGATCGTCGCGCCGCGCTTCCCGGCATCGCGGCGCCGACACTGGTCGTGCACGGCGAACGCGACCGCATCACGCCGGTCGGTGCGGCGCGGTTCCTCGTCGCGCAAATGCCGCAAGCGCAGCTGGAGCTGGTGCCCGCGGCCGGGCATGCGCCGTTCCTGTCACACGACGCATATTTTCTCGCCAAGTTGAAGAGCTTCCTGCATGACTGAGCTGCAGCTCGACAAGCGCCGCATACGCGAGTCGTTCGGGCACGCCGCGGATACTTACGACGCGGGGGCGGTGTTGCAGCGCGAAATCGCCGATCGTCTGCTGGCGCGGCTGGAAGTGGTGCGGCTCGAACCGCAGCGGATTCTCGACATCGGTTGCGGAACGGGCTACGACGTCAGGGAGCTCGCGCGGCGTTATCCGCGCGCAAGTGTGCTGGGTCTCGACATCGTCGAAATCATGGCGCGTCGCGCGCGCGGCAAATCCGGCTGGTGGCGCCGGCTGACCGGCCGTTGCGCGTTTGCCTGCGGCGACGCCGAACGACTGCCGTTCGCGCCGACTTCCGTCGACATGATCGTCTCCAATCTTGCCTTGCAATGGTGCGACCCACGGACAGTGTTCGCCGAGGCGCGGCGCGTGCTGCGTCCCGGCGGCCTGCTGATGTTCACCACTTTCGGACCGGACACGCTGCGCGAACTGCGCGAGGCCTGGCGCGCGGCCGACGACGCGCCGCACGTGCACGACTTCATCGACATGCACGATCTCGGCGACATGCTGCTGCACGCGGGGTTTGCCGATCCGGTCATGGACATGGAGCCGTTCACGCTGACCTACGACAGCGTGCGCGACGTGATGCGCGACATCAAGCAGCTCGGCGCCCATAACGTGGCGCGCAACCGCGCCCGCGGCCTGACCGGCAAGGCGCGATTTGCGCGCGCGCGCGACGCCTACGAGGCGCTGGCGCGCGACGGAAAAATTCCCGCGACCTACGAGGCGGTGTATGGCCACGCCTGGGCGCCGGAAACCGAGCCGGCGCGCGAGGGCGTGGCGGTGGTGCCGGTCGCCCGCATCCGGCGGAGAATGTCGTGAGCGGCGGCTGGTTCATCACCGGCACGGACACCGGCGTCGGCAAGACCCGGGTTTCACGTTTGCTGCTCGAAGCGCTGGCGCGCGAGGGAAAACGCGCCGTGGGCATGAAGCCGGTGGCGAGCGGTTGTCGCGTCACCGCCGCCGGAACGCGCAACGAGGACGCGGAAACGCTGCTCGCGGCGAGCGGCGCCGTCGT
Source organism: Candidatus Muproteobacteria bacterium (assembly GCA_027449605.1). Classification (GTDB taxonomy): domain Bacteria; phylum Pseudomonadota; class Gammaproteobacteria; order Acidiferrobacterales; family Sulfurifustaceae; genus Sulfuricaulis. The sequence goes on from DAIDLH010000030.1 coordinate 13,450, forward strand.
CGATTACGCCGACGTCAATCCCTATGCATTCATTCCGGCGATTGCGCCACATCTCGCCGCGCGTGAAGCTGGCGTCGACATCCGGCTGGAAAAAATTCTCGAAAGTTTCCAGCGTCTGCGGCGGGCGGCGCCGTGGATCGTGGTCGAAGGCGTGGGCGGATGGAAGGCGCCGCTCGGCGAACGTGTGACGACGGCGGATGTCGCGCTGGCTCTGCGTCTGCCGGTGATTCTCGTCGTCGGTCTGCGCCTCGGTTGTCTCAATCACGCGCTGCTGACGGCGGCGGCCGTCGAGCGCGACGGCGCGACACTCACCGGATGGATCGCGAACCGGATCGATCCGCGCATGACGCACGTGGAAGAGAACATCGCTGCGTTGACGGAAAGAATCGGTGCGCCGTTGCTGGCGCAGTTCCCGTACCGGGATGCCGACGATCGCGCGACGCCGGCGCCGGCGTTCGATCGTGAAACGATAATGCATCTCACTTCGAAGCTTGACTGAACCGTTCGGCTGATCGCGACCGCGCGCAATTGCCTGAAAAATACCTGTTTTTTGCATGATTCGCGTATTGCGGCGATTTGGCGCATGTGATAATTTGCGCGCGCCAAAATTGGCTTGATCCAGATCAATGATCTGGATCAAGCGGTGAAACCCGGATTATTTGCGGCGGGCGTAGTAAGGATGGATGCGCGCTATACGCCTGAACAAGATGCCGGCGAAGGCCTGAGTCTTCTCATACGCCCGAACCGATCACTTTCCCTCCGTGGGATGGCGATGCTGTTCGTGGGACTGACCGTCTTCGCCCTTGTCGTCAGCGTGGGTTTCTGGCTGGCGGGAGCGTGGCTGGTGTTCCCGTTCGCCGGCCTGGAACTCGCGGTGGTGGGCGCGGTGCTGTACCGGCTGGTGCGTCACCGCGACGATCATGAGCGGGTCACGGTCGACCGGGATCATGTCGCGATCGTCCGGCGCCGCGGCGGCCGTGAGCGGTGCGACCGGTTTCAGCGCTACTGGGCGAAAGTCAGCCTGGAGCGGAGGTGGGGGTGGTATCCCTCGCGGTTGCTGGTGGGTTCGCACGGACGTTGGGTGGAAATCGGCGCCAATGTCAACGAAGAAGAACGCGAATTGTTGGCGGCGCGGTTGCGCGAAATCCTGGGCCGGCCGGCCGGGAACGAACGAGCGGTTTGAAAGATTTCGATATTTAAGCTACGGGAGATTGGCATGTTCATAAAACTTATAAGGCGGTTTCCAGGCATCGTGTCCCGCCTGATCCTGGGTCTGGGTCTGTGGTTGTCGGCCCCGGCGGTGTTCGCGGACTACGCGCTGAATTTCCAGAAACCCGTTACCCCCGTCGCGCACCGGATCCTCGAGCTGCACAACATGATCCTGCTGATCTGCGTGATCATATTCGTGCTCGTGTTCGGCGTGATGTTTTATTCGATCTTCGCGCACCGCAAAAGCCGCGGTTACAAGCCGGCCAAGTTTCACGACAACGCCACCCTCGAGGTCGTCTGGACCGTCATCCCGTTCCTGATCCTGGTGAGCATGGCCATCCCGTCCACCGCGACGCTGCTTGAAATGGACGACACCAGCAAGTCCGACCTGACCATCAAGATCACCGGCTATCAGTGGAAATGGAAGTACGATTATCCCGATCAGGACGTGAGCTTCTTCAGCACCCTGGCGACGCCGCGCGACCAGATCGAAAACAAGGCCGCCAAGGAGCAGCACTACCTGCTGGAAGTGGACAACCCGATCGTGATCCCGGTCGGCAAGAAGGTTCGTTTTCTGGTGACCGCCAACGACGTCATACATTCCTGGTGGGTGCCGCAGCTGGGCGTGAAGAAGGACGCCATTCCCGGTTTTATCAATGAATTCTGGACCCGCGCCGACGAAGCCGGCACCTTCCGCGGACAATGCGCGGAACTGTGCGGCAAGGACCATGGGTTCATGCCGATCGTCGTCAACGCCGTGAATCCGGAAGACTTCACCAAGTGGGTCGCGATGCAGAAGGACAAGGCCGCCGCCGAGTCCGCGAGCGGCGCCAAGACCTGGAGCAAGGACGAACTGCTCGAGAAGGGCAAGAAGGCCTATGCCGGCACCTGCGCCGCCTGTCACGGCGTCGAAGGCAAGGGCATCCCGGGCGTGTTCCCGGCGCTCGATGGCAGCCAGATCGCCACCGGTCCGGTGGATGAGCACATCAAGACGGTGCTGCACGGCCGCGCCACCGGCAAGTTCGGCGCCCAGATGCCGGCGTTCGCGGCGCAATTGAGCGACGCCGACGCGGCGGCCATCATCACCTTCGAGCGCAACGCCCTCGGCAACAAGACCGGCGACGTCGTGCAGCCGTCCCAGGTCAAGTCCCTGCGCAAGTAACGAATCGGATTCCGACAGGAGATACAAAAATGTCAGCTGATCATCACGCAGAACATCCCACCGGCATTTCCCGCTGGTTGTTCACCACCAACCACAAGGACATCGGCACCCTGTACCTGGTGTTCTCCTTCATCATGGCCATCGTCGGCGGCGTCATGTCGCTGGTGATCCGCTCCGAGCTGTGGCAGCCGGGCCTGCAGCTGGTGGAGCCGAACTTCTTCAACCAGATGACCACCGTGCACGCGCTGGTCATGATCTTCGGTTTCGCCATGCCGGCGTTCGTGGGCCTGGCCAACTGGATGATCCCGATGATGATCGGCGCGCCGGACATGGCGCTGCCGCGCATGAACAACTGGTCGTTCTGGATACTGCCGTTCGCGGCGACGCTGCTGATCCTGTCGCTGTTCATGCCGGGCGGCGGTCCCGCCGGCGGCTGGACGATCTACCCGCCGCTGTCGGTGCAGGGCGGCATCGGCGTCGACTTCACGCTGCTGGCGATTCACATGCTCGGCATCTCCTCGATTCTCGGTTCGATCAACATCATCGCCACGGTGCTGAACATGCGCGCGCCGGGCATGACGCTGATGAAGATGCCGATGTTCGCCTGGACCTGGCTCATCACCGCGTTCCTGCTGATCGCCGCGATGCCGGTGCTGGCCGGCGCGGTGACCATGCTGATCACCGACCGCCACTTCGGCACGCACTTCTTCGACGCCGCCGGCGGCGGCGACCCGGTGCTGTTCCAGCACGTGTTCTGGTTCTTCGGCCACCCCGAGGTGTACATCCTGGTGCTGCCGGCGTTCGGCGTGTTCTCGCAGATCATCCCGACGTTCTCGCGCAAGCCGCTGTTCGGCTACGCCTCGATGGTCTACGCCACGGCCTCGATCGCGTTCCTGTCGTTCATCGTCTGGGCGCATCACATGTACACGGTCGGCATGCCCATGGCCGGCGAGCTGTTCTTCATGTACTCGACGATGCTGATCGCGGTGCCGACCGGCGTGAAGATCTTCAACTGGGTGTCGACGATGTGGCGCGGTTCGATGACCTTCGAGACGCCGATGCTGTGGGCGCTCGGCGGCGTGTTCACTTTCGCCGTCGGCGGTTTCTCCGGGCTGATGCTGGCGATCACGCCGGCCGATTTCCAGTACCAGGACACCTACTTCGTCGTGGCCCACTTCCACTACGTGATCTTCGGCGCCACGATCTACGGCCTGTTCGCCGCGATCTATTACTGGCTGCCGAAGTGGACCGGGCATCTGTACAACGAAACTCTCGGCAAGTGGCACTTCTGGCTGACCACGATCGGTTTCAACCTGACGTTCTTCCCGCAGCATTTCCTCGGACTGGCCGGCATGCCGCGGCGCATCCCCGACTACGCGCTGCAGTTCACCGAGTTCAACCGGTGGTCCACGATTGGCGCGTTCTTCACGATCATTTCGCAGCTGATTTTCTTTTACATCGCGATCCGGGCCATGAAGGGCGGCGCCAAGGCGACCGACCAGGTCTGGGAGGGCGCGGACGGTCTGGAGTGGACGCTGTCCTCGCCGCCGCCGTACCACAGCTTCGCCGTGGCGCCCAAGGTCAAGTAAGGCGCCTCCGCGACCACGATGGCCGACGCGATGCACGACGGAAAGAGGCAGCAGGATGTCCGCACGGCGGCCAACCGCCGGCTGGCGCTGAAACTCGCCGCGGTGACGCTGGCGATGTTCGGTTTCGGCTATGCGCTGTCGCCGATGTACGACGCGATGTGCAAGGCCCTGGGGATCAATGGCAAGACCGGCCGCACCGACGCGCAGACCGTGGCCGCGCAGCCGGTCGACGTGACCCGCACGGTCACGGTCGAGTTCACCGGACTTGCCATCTCGGGGTTGCCGTGGGAGTTCAAGCCGCTGGTGAAAAAACTGGAACTGCACCCGGGCGAGACTCGCGAAGTGAAATACCTGGTCCGCAACCTGGCCAAAGAGGAGATCACCGGCCAGGCCATCCCCAGCGTGACGCCCGGCGAAACGGCGCCGCACTTCAAGAAGATCGAATGCTTCTGTTTCACGCGCCAGACCCTGAAGCCGGGCGAGACGCGCGAAATGCCGGTGCGTTTCGTCGTCGACGCGGGGCTGGACAAGGGCGTGCAGACCATCACCCTGTCGTATTCGTTCTTCAATATCGACAAGCTGTCGGCGCAGAAGTACGGCGGCACCTCGCTGGCGCAGGCCGGCGAACACGCCGATCACGACCACGTTCATCCGGCACCCGGCGGTTAGGAAAAAATGAACTCCACTCTATTTTCCGCAACCCTCACCCTCACTCCCTCTCCCGCTATCGCGGGAGAGGGAGGCGAGCCGAAGCGCGCTACGCGCGCACCCATTTCACTTTGAGGATATAAGCATGTCCACTGCCAATTCCCACTACTACCTGCCCAATCCCAGCCCCTGGCCGATCATCACTTCGGCCGGATTATTTGCGCTGGCGCTGGGGTTCATCCTGCTGATGAACAACGTCTCGGCGGGTCCCTGGTTCATGCTCGCCGGCACCGCGATCATCGTATACATGATGATCCGCTGGTTCGGCCAGGTGATCGGCGAGAGCGAAAGCGGCACCTACAACGCCCAGGTGGATCGTTCGTTCCGCTGGGGCATGGCCTGGTTCATCTTCTCCGAGGTCATGTTCTTCGCCGCCTTCTTCGGCGCGCTGTTCTACGTGCGCCAGTTCTCGGCGCAGTGGATCGGCGCCGACGATCTGCTCTGGCCCGGTTACGATGGAACCTGGCCGACCGCCGGACCGAAGGGCCTGATTCCGGTTCCCGCGGGCACGATCCCGGGCGCGAACCAGTTCTCGCCGATGGGCGCCTGGGGCATTCCCGCGATCAACACCCTGATCCTGCTGTCCTCGGGCGCGACCGTGACCTGGGCTCACTGGGGCCTGCTCAAGGACAACCGCGCGCAGCTCATCACCGGCCTGTTCCTGACCGTCGCCCTGGGCATGACCTTCATCGCGTTGCAGGCGTTCGAATACGTCCATGCCTACACCGAGCTCGGCCTGACGCTCAAGACCGGCGTGTACGGCGCCACCTTCTTCATGCTCACCGGCTTCCACGGCTTCCACGTGACCATGGGCACGATCATGCTGATGGTGATTCTCGGACGCGCGATCGCGGGCCACTTCCGCGCCGATCATCACTTCGGTTTCGAGGCCGTGGCCTGGTACTGGCACTTCGTGGACGTGGTCTGGCTCGGCCTGTTCATCTTCGTGTACTGGCTCTGATACGCCGTCACGCGCCGTAACAAAAAAGGCGCTGCCATCCGGCAGCGCCTTTTTTCATGGAACAGGACCGAAAAATCCTGCAAGCCCCGTCGAGTCGATTTCAGCGGAGCAGGTGCAGTCCCCCGGGCGGGATGAAGCCGAAATGAAATCCGGCCATCAGCAGCACGAACAGCGTGAGCGACAGCCCGATGCGCCAGGTCAGCGCCTGCGCCGTGCGTTTCCCGCGCCCCTTGTCCTTGAACAGAAACACCAGCGCCGAAAACAGGCTGGCCAGGATGAGCAACAGCATGACGATAACCGTGATCTTGATGAACATCGGGAATTCCGGGGGAAATGACCGAGGCTGCATTATAATGCATGCCGTCATGAATTTCCCCGGCGATCCGGTTCACGCATGAGTCATCCGCGGCAATTCAGGCCGGGATGGGCCCCGAGTCTGGCGGTGGCGGTGCTGTTGCCGCTGTTTCTGTACATGGCCTGGTGGCAGTTGCAGCGCGCCGAGGAGAAGCGCGAACTGCAGGCGGAATACGACGCGCGCGCCGTCGGCCCGACCGTCAAGGTCGAGACGCGCTTGCAGCGGCCCGAGGAACTGCGGTTCTACCGGGTCGTCGCCAAGGGCTATTACGAAACGTCGTACCAGGTGCTCATCGACAACCGCGTGCACCAGGGACAGGTCGGTTACGAGGTGGTCACGCCGTTGCGACTGCCGGACAGCGACGTGCGGCTGCTGGTGAATCGCGGCTGGGTGCCGCTGGGCGAGGACCGCAGTCATCCGCCGGCGATCGATCCGCCGCGGGGCTTGCAGGAAATCGCCGGCATCGCCACGGTGCCGGCGGAAAAGCCGTTCACGCTGGGCAAACCGGAGCCGCTCGATCGCGGCTGGCAACTGGTGTGGCAGCACCTGGACATGGCGCGTTACCGCGCGGCGGCGCCGTTCCCGGTGCAGCCGGTGGTGGTGCTGCTCGATCCGGAAAGTCCCGCCGGCGGTTTTGCGCGCGACTGGAGCCGGCTCGACGCCGGCATCGCGGTACACCAGGGTTACGCCTTTCAGTGGTTCATGATGGCCGGCGCGCTCGTCGCGGTTTATATTTTCACGGGTCTGCGCCGGCGGCGCGCGGACGATCAGGAGGAACGCAAGTCATGAAGGAACCGGTCAATCCGTCGCGTTCGCGCCGCCGCGTGCTGCTGCTCGCGGCGGTGTTCGCGCTGCCCGTGATCGTCTCTTACGCGCTGTATCTCGGCGGCTGGCGTCCGGCCTCGACCGGCAATCATGGCGAGCTGGTGCAGCCGGCGCGACCGCTCGCCGACGCCGCGGTGGTCCTGCTCGACGGCAAGCCGATGCGCTTCAGCGAGCTGCGCGGCAAGTGGACGCTGGTGACGTTCAGCTCCGCGGAATGCCTGAAGCCCTGCGAGCGCAATCTGACCCACATGCGCCAGGTGATCGCCGCGCAGGGCAAGGACGCCGAACGGGTGCAGAGCGTGCTGGTGATCACCGACGGCAAGGCGCTCGACTGGCTGCGCTACGCGGTCAAGGACTATCCCGGCATGCGCGTCGTCACCGGGCCGGCGGATTCGGTCGCCGCGCTGGCGCGCGAGTTCACGCTGCCCGCCGGCAGTCCGCTCGACAACCTGAACCGCGTGTACCTCGTGGACCCGCTCGGCAACCTGATGCTGAGCTACCCGGCCGACGCCGACCCGAGCGGCATGCGCAAGGACCTGGCGCGGCTGCTGCGGGTGTCGCAGATCGGCTGAGCGCGGCCCCGCCGGCGCGGCCATTTTCTGAGAAAACCCCTTGATTCAAGCCATGAACTGACTTGATCTTATACATACCATGTTTGGCAACGATTGCGTAGAATACCGCGCCCAATGGAGCCTGTAAGCAAAACGCATCCACCCGTCGTCGAGGCGAACCCACGCCGGTTCGCGAGCCTGGCCCGGGAATATTACGAGCTGACCAAGCCGCGCGTGGTGTCACTCATCATTTTCACCGCCGTGGTCGGCATGTTCCTGTCCACGCCGGGCGCGCTGCCGCTGTCGGCCTTGTTGCTCGGCACGCTCGGCATCGCTCTCGCTTACGCTTCGGCGGCGGCGATCAACCAGATTCTCGACCAGCATTTCGACCGGGGCATGCTGCGCACCAGCCGCCGGCCGCTGCCCAAGGGCATGCTCACGACGCGCGAGGCGCTGCTGTTCGCGCTCGTCATCGGCGTGGCCTCGATGGTGATCCTCGCGCTGTGGGTCAACATGCTCACCGCGGTGCTCACGTTCATTTCGCTCATCGGTTATTCGATCGTCTACACCGTGTATCTCAAGCATGCCACGCCGCAGAACATCGTCATCGGCGGCGCCGCCGGCGCCGCGCCGCCGGTGCTCGGCTGGACTGCGATCACCGGCCAGGTCGCGCCGGACGCGTTGCTGCTGTTCCTGATCATCTTCCTGTGGACGCCGCCGCATTTCTGGTCGCTGGCGCTGTACCGCGAAAAGGAATACGCCAAGGTCGGCATCCCGATGCTGCCGGTCACCCACGGGCGCGAATTCACCCAGCTGCAGATCCTGCTGTACACGCTGCTACTGGTGGCGGTGACGATCATGCCGTTCGCCACGCACATGAGCGGCTGGCTGTACTTCATCGGCGCGATCGTGCTGAACGCGGGGTTCCTGTATTACGCCGTGCGGCTGTACCGCCATTACAGCGACGAGCTGGCGCGCAAGACCTTCCGCTACTCGATCAATTACCTGGCGGTGCTGTTCGCGCTGCTGCTGGTCGATCATTACCGCGTCTATATCCGCGAGGCGCTGCAATCCGCGTTGTATTGAAGATTAAAATGTAGGGTGGGTTGAGCGAAGCGACAAAATCGCCGGGAGCGATTTTGGACGGCCGAAGGCCGGCCCGAAGGGCGGAGTCCAGGGATGGACTCCGCAAACCCGCCGAACGATATGATTTTGTTGGGTCTGCCGCTGACGCGGCTTGACCCAACCTACATGAAAAGCAACCTCATGCACAAATCCCGTTATTTCCGCATCGTTGGTTTCTTCCTCGCGCTGCTGCTCGCAGCTTGCTCGCCGGCACCGACATTCAAATCCACCGACATCAGCGGCGTGGATTGGGGCAGCGGGGATTTCGAGCTGACCGCGCATACCGGCCAGCGCATGAAAGCCGCGGATTTCCGGAGCAAGGTGGTTATCATGTTCTTCGGTTTCACCCACTGTCCGGACGTCTGCCCGCCGACCATGGCCAAGCTCGCCGTGCTCATGCAGCGGCTCGGCGACGAGGCGAAGCGCGTGCAGGTGCTGTTCGTCACCGTCGATCCGAAAAACGACACGGTCAAGCAGCTCGCGGGCTTTGTTCCGCAGTTCAATCCTTCCTTCATCGGCCTGACCGGCAGCGACAAGGAAATCGCCGCGGTCGCGGCCGAATACAAGGTTGCCTACGGCCAGAACCCCAAGAACCCCGCGCTGGTGGATCATTCCACCGGGATACTTATTAAGGATGCCAAGGGCAAATTACGACTGCTGGTGAAGAATGACATGCCGGTGGATGATTTGGAGCATGATGTCCGGCTGTTGTTGAAAGAGAAGAATTAAATTCTGTCGCCATCGTTATCTAACTATATGTAGGGCGGGTTAGGAGGTTTTTGCCGTAACCCGCCGAATGAAATCAAAAGCCGCCTATCAGGCGGCTTTTGATTTTGTCGAGCGGGCTTCGCCCGCGCTCAACCGCATAATTGCGGGTGGCTCCGCCCCTGCAACCTGGGTGACTTCTCTTTGCTCGTGCAAAGAGAAGTCACCAAGAGAAAGCACGCCCTGGTCGCTTCGCCGCCCATACATCGGGCGGTTCCCTGTGCTCCTCGCCCGATCAGGCGCTCGCCTAACTCGCCGGGCGCTAAGAAACGCGCCTCGGGCTCGATCAGGAGTCTCGCGACTTCCCCTGATCGCGCTGCGGTGCTCGGCTCGCGACACGGGGCTCAAGCAAACCACCTCAAATCAGTATGCGGAGGTGTTTTCAAAAGCCCGTATGGCGCGCTGCCCCTCGCCGCCGAGCGCCAGGAGCCCGAAGGGCGGCGTGAGCGCGAGGCGAGAGAGGGGTGGGAGTTGTCGCGCCATCCGGGGCGGATTTCTTTTGGTGACTTTTCTTTGTCCGTGCAAAGAAAAGTCACCTGCCGTGGGTCAGCCACCCACAAGTATGCGTCGCCGAAGGCGACACGACAAACATCCGTCTTGTGTCCTCTGGCCGGATTTCCTACCATGTCCGAACCATGCTGACCATCGCCGACGCCGCGCCGGATTTCAACCTGCCCGGAGTCTATCAGGGCAAGACCAGGAATTATTCCCTGCGCGAGGCGCGCGGCCATTGGCTGGTGCTGTTTTTCTATCCCGCGGATTTCACCTTCGTCTGCCCCACCGAGGTCACGGGCTTCAGCAAGCTGGCCGGTGACTTCAGCAGGGAACGGGCGATGATTTACGGCGTCAGCGTCGACCCCGTCGAAAGCCACCGCTCCTGGGCCGAGGAACTGGGCGGCATCGCCTATCCGCTGCTGAGCGACACGGACAAGACCGTGAGCCGCGCCTATCAGGTCCTGCATCCCAGGGAAGGCGTCGCGATCCGCGCGACTTACGTCATCGATCCCGCGGGCATCATCCAGTACAGCGCCGCCAGCAACATGAACGTCGGCCGCAGCGTCGAGGAGTCGTTGCGCGTGCTGCGCGCGCTGTGCACCGGCAAGCTGTGCCCGGCCGACTGGAAGCCCGGCGAGCCCACCGGCGGGCCAGAGCACAAGTACTGATCATGGCGCATCCGGTCGAGGAGAAGCGCAAGAAAATCGAAACACGCAGCCGCGTCCGCGAGTTTGTCTTCGGCGTTCAGGACGGGTTGATCAGCACCGTGGGCCTGCTCGCCGGCATGCAGGCGGCCGGGTCGAGCCGCTTCGTGATCCTCATGGCCGGCACCGCCGCGGTCTGTTCCGGCGCGTTCTCGATGTCGGCCGGGGCCTATCTTTCATCCAAGGCCGAGAAGGAAATCTTCGATCACGAGCTGGAGAAGGAAGCCAGGTTCGTCGATAGCGAACCATATCTGGCGCAGGAAGGTCTGCTCGAGGCTTTGCACCGCGAGGGGCTGACGCGCGAAGCCGGTTACCGCATCGTCAAGCTGATGCATGAACAGAAATCGGTGTTCGTGGCGACGTTCCAGGAAAAGGTGCTCGGGCTCGGCAGCGCCGACGTCAACAACCCGGTCAAGGGCGCGCTGGTCATGGCGTTTTCCTTCGTCCTCGGCGGCGTGCTGCCGCTCGCGCCATTCGCGTTCATGCCGTTGGCGTGGGCGCTGGTGGCCGCCGTGTTGTTGACCGGCGCGGCGCTGTTCGGCGTGGGCATGTTCAAGGGCCGGCTCGCCGGCCAGCCGCTGGGGCGCTCGGGGCTGGAATTTCTTGCCATCGCGTTGATCGCCACCGGCCTGGGTTACGCCGTGGGTTTCATCCTTGAACGCTTTGCCGGAACGCCGCTGCCGGTCGGCTGACGGTTCAGTTTCGCGCGAGTCCTGGCGAGATCAGACGGTCGACGATCAGGCCGTGAAAACAATCGTTGTCCGACCGGAATTCCCAGCCGAGGTGCGCGCGGCACCGGGCGCACCAGGCGATGCGCCAGGCATATCCCCGGAACCAGGTGTATTCCAGGGTTGCCGCGCCGTCAGCGGTACAGCTGGCTTCCCGGAAACAACCAATGTGATAAGCGATGCCGTGGGGATTGGTGCAGCGGTGCTCATGCCCGCCACCGACCGCGATGCGCTGATTCAGGTGCGTGACCGGATGCCGGCAGGTCGAGCAGTACAGGCGTTCGTCTTTTTCAACTTTGGCGTCGGTAAGCGGACGGGTTTTCGCCCGAGGCTTTTCTTCCTCGTGTGGATCGAAGAAAAGCAGGGCGGGGACGAGCGCGGAAGTCATGACCGGCCTCGTCAGGAAAACAGGGTCAGTACCCCGGTGAAGCCGTACAGCCGGTTGTGCGATATCTCGCCGTTCGCAAAAAATCCCACCAGCGGAATTTCGCCCAGCTCCTGGCGGATGGTTTTCAGCTCCACGGAATCCTCGCCGAACATGTGCGCGCCGCGACCGAGGCAGGAATAATACACGCCGCCCTTCGGCGGCCGGCCGAGCCGCTGCCGGATTTCGTGCAGCATGCGCACCAGGTCCTCGTAGGCGGTGCGAACGTCGCGTTTGCAGAACATGATCGTGTCGCCGGCGTTCAGGTAGGCGCCGACCGCGAGCAGCTTCTGGTCCGGATCGATGCCGACCAGGTTGCGCACGATGTAATCCCCGGTGTCCGAACCCCTGATGGGAAAGCCGGCGAAGATGTAACCCGCGGCGCGCGCCGGATCGCGCGCGAGGATGTCGCCCACTTCCTCGTTGAAGACGTCCAGCGCCGGGCGGCCGTCGATGCTGACCGCGATGTTGTCGCGGCATTCGGTGATCTCGTGTTTCCGGCCGAGCGGCGTGCACCCCTGCGTCAGCGCGGTGGCGACCGTGACCCGCTCCGAGAACAGCACGCCGGAAACGCCGCCCTCGGTCAGGCCGCCGGCGATCTGGAAGTTCGCGCCGCGCGACGACGTCAGTCCGCCCACGAGAAAACCGTCGTGGATCGCCTCGGCGAGTTCGGCGATGAAGCCGGGCGTCCTCGGGTTGCGCGGGTCGCCGTGCACGACGGCGAAGTGCGCATTCGCCTGTTCGCACCAGCGGCGGCTGTCGGCGAACTCGGCGATGTCGGATTTGATCGCGGGAAAGATGTGGAACGAGTCGGGCGGGAAATCGGCGATCATCACGCTGATGGCGGGCTGGTCGTTGTACTCTTGCGACGTAGCGCAGACCGCCACGCCCACGCTTCCCACCCAGTGCTGGATGTCGGTCTGGTCCTTGAAAAATCCGAGGATTTGCGGCAGCAAGCCGGCGAGATGATCGGTGACGTAGAGAAAACCGAGATTCGCTTCCGCCGGGATGCTGCCGAGCTGGGCCAGGCACAGGTTTGCCGCCTGTTGCCAGTCCGGAGCGGTTCCGTGCGCGATGCGAAACATGTCCATCTCGATTCCCTTGATGCGCTTGTGGGCTTGGGCCACGCGGAAGCGATACTATAGACAATCGGCGCGGCCGGGAAACCCGGGTCGCCCAAGTCATGATATAAAAAGGTGAATTTATGTCTCCAGTCGCGCCCAAACGTTCGCGCAAGGCCGGTCTCCCGCCCGGCACCCCGGTGCATCTGGGCGAGCGCAAGAGCGAAACCACGCGCCTGACCATGCTGCATTACAGCGAGCAGCGCGCCGTCGAGCAGGAATTCAAGACCGTGCCGGAGTGCCTGGCGCTGCGCGACACGCCGGGCATCAGCTGGATCAACATCACCGGCCTGCACGACGTGGAGCTGCTGGCGCAGTTCAGCAGCGCTTTCGGTCTGCATCCGCTGGTGCTCGAGGACATCCCCAACACCGACCAGCGCCCCAAGCTCGAGGATTACGGCGAATACCTGTACATCGTGATCAAGCGGCTGGGCGACCACACGCCGGCGAACGAAATCACGACGGAGCAGATCAGCCTGATCCTCGGTCGCAACCTGGTGATCTCGTTTCAGGAAAGCGACAGCGGAATTTTCAACGACATCCGCGAACGCATACTCAACAACCGCGGCCGCCTGCGCCGGCTCGGCGCCGATTATCTTGTTTATGCGCTGATGGACACGGTGGTGGACAACTATTTCGCCATTTTCGAAAAGCTCGGCGAGCGGATCGAAGCCCTGCAGGAGATCATCATCACCCGTCCGACGCCGGCTTCGTTGCGGACGCTGCACGCGCTCAAGCGCGAGCTGCTGTTCCTGCGCAAATCGGTTTGGCCGCTGCGCGAGGTGGTGAGCGGCCTGCAGCGCGGCGACTCGACGCTGGTGCACAAGGACACCTGGTTCTTTTTTCGCGACGTGTACGACCACACCATCCACGTCATCGACACCATCGAGACCTACCGCGACATGCTCGCGAGCATGATGGACATCTATCTATCGAGCCTGAGCATCCGGCTGAACGAGGTCATGAAGGTGCTGACCGTCATCGCCACGATCTTCATGCCGCTGACGTTCATCGCCGGCTTGTACGGCATGAATTTCCACTACATGCCCGAACTGGGCTGGCGCTGGGGTTACCCGCTGGTGTTGCTGCTGATGGCGGCAGTGGCCGGGGGGATGCTGGTGTTCTTCCGCCGCAAGAAGTGGTTCTAAGATTCTAGCGCCGGCCGCCGAGGAGGGAGCCCAGCACGCCGCGGATGATTTGCCGGCCGATCTGGCTGCCGATGCTGCGCGCGGCGCTTTTGACCATGGCCTCGGCGGCGCCCTCGCGGTGACCGCCGCGCGGGCCGGTTCCGCCAAGCAGCGCGTCGAGCAGCCCGCCGCCGCTTCCGGCGGACTGCGCCGTCGCCGGCGGCGCGGATGCGGCGGTGCGGTTCTTCAGGATTTCGTAAGCCGATTCGCGGTCCACGGATTTTTCATAATGACCCTTGAGCAGCGAGCCCTCGATCAGTTTGGCGCGCTCGGCATCGGTGATCGGACCGATGCGGCTCGCGGGCGGGAGAATCAGCGCGCGCTCGACCGGCGTGGGGCTGCCTTTTTCGTCCAGCATCGACACCAGCGCCTCGCCCACGCCGAGCTCGGTGATGACCTCGGCCACCTTGAGCTTGGGATTGGCGCGGAAGGTTTCGGCCGCGGCCTTCACCGCCTTCTGGTCGCGCGGCGTGAAGGCGCGCAGCGCGTGCTGCACGCGGTTGCCGAGCTGTCCCAGCACGTTGTCGGGAATGTCGAGCGGCGACTGGCTGACGAAGTACACGCCCACGCCCTTGGAGCGGATCAGGCGCACGACCTGTTCGATTTTTTCGAGCAGCGCCGCAGGCGCGTCGTTGAACAGCAGGTGCGCCTCGTCGAAGAAAAATACGAGCTTGGGTTTGTCGCGGTCGCCGACTTCGGGAAGTCTTTCGAACAGCTCGGCCAGCATCCACAACAGGAACGTGGCGTACAGCTTGGGCGACTGCATGAGCTTGTCGGCGGCGAGGATGTTGATCATGCCGCGGCCGCCGTCGGCGGTCTGCATCAGGTCGTCGAGATTGAGCGCCGGTTCGCCGAAGAACTTGTCGGCTCCCTGCTGTTCGAGTTCAAGCAGCGCGCGCTGGATCGCGCCGACCGAGGCGGCCGAGACGTTGCCGTAATCGGTGGTGTACTGTTTCGCGTTGTCGCCGACGTGCTGCACCATGGCGCGCAGGTCCTTGAGGTCGAGCAGCAGCCAGCCGTTGTCGTCGGCGATCTTGAAGATCAGCGCCAGCACGCCCTCCTGGGTGTCGTTGAGATTGAGGATGCGGGCGAGCAGCAGCGGTCCCATCTCGGAGACGGTGGCGCGCACCGGATGACCCTGCGTGCCGAAGACATCCCAGCAAGTGACCGGAAAACCGCAGAAGGCGAAATCCTTGAGGCCGAGCGTTTTGACGCGTTCGCTCAGTCTGGGTGAATCCGTTCCCGGCTGGCTGACGCCGGTCAGATCGCCCTTGACGTCGGCCATGAACACCGGCACGCCGATGGCGCTGAAGCGCTCGGCCATGACCTGCAGCGTGACGGTCTTGCCGGTGCCGGTGGCGCCGGCGATGAGGCCGTGGCGGTTGGCCATCTTGGGCAGGAGATAGAGCGGCTGTTTGGCTTTGGCGATGAGCAGCGGTTCGGTCATCCGGACACCATATATGTTTTACAACTCACCGCAAAGGCGCAAAGAGCGCAAAGATTTTGCCGCAAGAAGGAATTATGCCTTTCTCTGCGTTCTTCGCGTCTTTGCGGCGAATAGTCTGGAGTTTGTTAATTCAAGACCGCGGCATTTTGCGCGGCGTTCATCGCGACCCCGGTCCGGATCGGGGCGTCCATGTCGGCCAGCACCGCCTCGAGCGCTTCGAGGCAATACATGACGTTTTTCATGTTGGCGCCGTAACCCATGAGGCCGATGCGGACGATCTTGCCGGCGAGCGCCCCGAGCCCCGCGCCGATCTCGAGGTTGTAGTCATTGAGCAAGCGGCTGCGCAGCACCGCCTCGTCCACGCCGTCCGGAACCAGGATCGCGTTCAGCTGCGGCAAGCGCGCGGATTCCTTGACCAGGAAGGACAGGCCCATGGCCTCGAGGCCCGAGCGCAGGGCCAGGTGGTGATGCCAGTGCCGCGCCCAGGAATGCTCCAGGCCTTCTTCCTGCAGCATGGCCAGCGCCTCGTGCAGTCCGTAGAGCGGATTGATCGGCGCGGTGTGGTGGTAGGCGCGCTTGCCCGAGCCCCAGTAGCCCATCACCAGGTTGAGATCGAGGAACCAGCTCTGCACCCGGGTCTTGCGCTGTTTGATTTTGTCCACCGCGCGGTCGTTCAGGGTGATCGGCGACAGTCCCGGCGTGCATGACAGGCATTTCTGCGAGCCGGAGAAAACCGCGTCGAGTCCCCATTCGTCGACTTTCAACGGCGAGCCGCCGAGCGAGGTCACGGTATCGACGATGGTCAGGCAGTCGTGATGGCGCGCGATTTCGGCGAGCTTGTGCGCGTCCGACTGCACGCCGGTGGAGGTTTCGGCGTGCACGAACGCGACGATGCCGGCGTCGCGGTGGGTTTTGAGCGCGTCGTCGAGCTTGTTCGGGTCCACCGGTTCGCCCCAGGCGTCGTTCACCACGATCGGCACGCCGCCGGCGCGTTCGACGTTTTCCTTCATGCGTCCGCCGAACACGCCGTTGCTGCACACCACGACTTTCTCGCCCGGTTCGACCAGGTTGACGAAACAGGTTTCCATGCCGGCCGAGCCGGGCGCGGACACGGGAATGGTCAGCGCGTTGCCGGTCTGGAAGGCGTATTGCAGCAGCGACTTTATTTCCTCCATCATCGTCACGAACGCCGGATCGAGATGCCCGATGGTCGGACGCGCCATCGCCGTGAGCACGCGCGGATGCACGTCCGAGGGGCCCGGCCCCATCAAGGTGCGGACCGGGGGATTGAAGGAGGTAAAACTCATGTTCGGTCTCTATTTTTTTAGCCGGTAGCGCAGGGTACGCCGTTTGGAAATAACCCCGCTCGCCGCGTTCGCGCGGCTTGCCGCATTATAAGGTGGGAACGCTCTCCGGCAAATGCCGGCCACCGTGTCCTCAGGCGGATTTGGCCAGATAACCCAGGCGCGCGGAAATATCGACGCCGGCTTTCTTGATCAGCGGAATCCAACTGTCGCGGCGCCGGTCGCGCGGGGCCGAGATCGAGAGTCCCGCGGCCATGGCGCCGTGACGATCGCGGATCGGCACGCCGATGCAGGAAACGCCCTGTTCGGCCTCTTCGTTGTCCAGCGCGTATCCCAGTTTCTGGGCGATCTCGGACTGGCCCCAGAGTTTCGTGACCTGGGTGAGCGTGTTGGGCGTGTAACGCGGCAGCCCGGTGCGGCGTGCGTATTCGCGACAGGCCTTCTCGCCGGCCTCGGCGAGAAACAGCTTGCCCACGGCGGTGACGTGCAGCGGCGCGCGGCTGCCGATGACCTGCTCCACGCGCATCATGCGGTTGGGAATCGCGCGTTCCACGTACACGACTTCATCGCCTTCGCGCACCGTGAGATTCACCGATTCGCCCACCTGCGAGCGCAGCCACTCCATGATCGGCTTGGCCTCGCGCAGCAGGTCGACCTTGCCGTGCACGCGGCTGCCGAAATGCAGCAGCTTCACGCCCAGGGTGTACTGGCCGTTGGGCGTGCGCTCGACGAGACCGTGACCGGTGAGCGCCTTGAGGATGCGGAACGCCGTGGACGGGTGCAGATGCGTCTCGGCCGAGAGAAACTTGAGGCTCGAAGGTTCCGGGCGCGCGGCGATGGCTTCGAGCAGCGTCGTCACGCGGTCGATGACCTGGATGGAGGAAACGGCGGTTTTGAGCATATTTCGTATAATGAAAACGATTATGTATTGTGAAACATCCTAGCCTGCGCTAGCCTGCATGGCAAGAGGGGCTCGAACTGTCATCGGGCGCCGGTAGAACCGGTTCCTTTCGGAGGATCGTCCGGAAGGGCCGCTGTTTTGCATTGCAAATAACGAGGAACAAGCCATGGCAAAAATGACCGCAACCGAAGCGGCGATCCGCGTGATGGAAAGCGAAGGCGTCGAGCTGGCGTTCGGCGTTCCGGGCGCGGCGATCCTGCCGCTGTATCAGGCGATGAACGGGAGCAAGATCAAGCACGTGCTGGTTCGCCACGAAGAAGGCGGGACCCATTCGGCGGAAGGCTACACGCGCGCCGCGAGCGGTCGCATCGGCGTCTGCATCGGCACCTCCGGCCCGGCCGGCACCAACATGATCACCGGCCTGTATTCGGCCATGGCCGACAGCGTTCCGATTCTGTGCATCACCGGCCAGGCGCCGCGCGCCAAGCTGCACAAGGAGGATTTCCAGGCGGTCGACATCGCCGCGATCGCCAAGCCGGTGACCAAATGGGCGATCACCGTCATGGAAGGCGCGCAGGTGCCGCGCGCATTCCGCTATGCGTTTCATCTGATGCGTTCCGGCCGTCCCGGCCCGGTGCTGATCGACCTGCCGCTGGACGTGCAGAAGGAAATCATCGAATACGATCCCGACTCCGATTTTCCGATGGACGTGTTCAAACCGCGTCCGCACCGCAAGCAGATCGAAAAGGCGCTCGACATGATGATGGCGGCGCAGCGGCCGCTGATTTTTTCCGGCGGCGGCGTGATCAGCGCCGATGCCTCCGACCTGCTGGTGGAACTGGCCGAACTGACCCAGACGCCGGTGATCCCCACGCTCATGGGCTGGGGCAGCATCCCCGACGATCATCCGTTGAACGCCGGCATGATGGGCCTGCAGACCCAGCACCGCTACGGCAACGCCACGTTCCTGCGCAGCGACTTCGTGCTCGGCATCGGCAACCGCTGGGCCAACCGCCAGACCGGCAGCGTCGACGTCTTCACCAAGGGGCGCAAGTTCGTTCACGTCGACATCGATCCGATGCAGATCGGGCGTGTGTTCTGCCCCGATCTCGGCATTGTCGGCGACGCCAGATACGCGATCGAGGAATTCGTCGCCGCGGCGCGGGCGCGCAAGCAGGCGGGCAAGATCGTCAGCCGCAAGCAATGGATCGACGAGGTCCAGGAACGCAAGTTCACCATGCAGCGGCGCACCGATTTCGACAACGTGCCGATCAAACCGCAGCGCGTGTTCCAGGAAATCAACAACGTATTCGGCGACGACGCCCGTTTCGTCACCGCCATCGGCCTGTACCAGATCGCCTCCGGCCAGTTCCAGAAGATCAACAAGCCGCGGAACTACATCGTCTGCGGACAGGCCGGGCCGCTCGGCTGGGAAATCTCGGCCTGCATCGGCGCCAAACTGGCGAATCCGGAACAGGAAGTCGTCGGCGTGGTCGGCGATTATTCGTTTCAGTTCCTGATCGAAGAGCTGGCGGTCGCCGCCCAGCACAAGGTGCCGTTCGTGATGGTGCTGATCAACAATGCCTATCTCGGGTTGATCCGCCAGGCCGAAGTCGCCTACAAGATGGATTATGAAGTGCAATTGAGCTTCAACAACATCAATTGCCCCGAGATCGGCGATTACGGCGTCGATCACGTCAAGGCCGTCGAGGCCCTGGGCTGCCTCGCCGTGCGCGTGTTCGATCCGAAGCAGATGGCCGATGCCTTTCGCGCGGCGCGCCGCGTGAGCGCGGAGCGGCAGGTACCGGTCGTGGTCGAAGTGATCACCGAGCGCGTGACCAATATTTCCATGGGTCCGGAGATCGACAAGATCAGCGAGTTCGAGGAGATTTACGACCGCAAGCCGGAAAAGAAAACCGAAGCGGCCTGAAAACTCCACTTGTGTAAGAATTATGGAACCACAGATGAACACGGATTAACACGGATAAAAACCCTTTTTCCCCGATCTGTGTTCATCTGTGTTTATCTGTGGTTTCAAAAAATTATTTTGAAATAGTTTTAAGGAACGACGATGCCCAAGTTCGCCGCCAACCTGACCATGTTGTTCAACGAGGTCGATTTCCTGGACCGGTTCGACGCCGCCGCAAGGCCGGCTTCCGCGGGGTCGAATACCTGTTTCCCTACGCCTACGACAAGAACCAGCTGGCGGACAAGCTCAAGACGCTCAAGCTGACCCAGGTGCTGCACAACCTGCCCGCGGGTGACTGGGCCGGCGGTGAGCGCGGCATCGGCTGTCTGCCTGCGCGCGTCGGTGAATTTCAGGACGGCGTGGGCAAGGCCATCGAATACGCGCAAGCACTCGGGTGCCAGCAGATCAATTGCCTCGCCGGGATCGCGCCCAAGGATGCCGCGCCGGATGCGTTGCGCAAGACTTTCGTCGAGAACCTGCGCTTCGCCGCCGGCAAGCTCAAGGCCGCCGGCATCAGGCTCCTGATCGAGCCGATCAACACCTTCGACATTCCGGGTTTTTATCTCTCGCGCACCGCGCAGGCGCTGGAGATCATGAACGACGTGGGGTCGGACAACCTGTTCCTGCAATACGATGTGTACCACATGCAGCGCATGGAGGGCGAGCTGGCCGCGAGCCTCAAAAACAATCTGGCGCGCATCCGCCACATCCAGATCGCCGACAACCCGGGGCGCAACGAGCCCGGCACCGGCGAGATCAATTACTCATTCCTGTTCAGGCATATCGACCAGATCGGTTACGACGGCTGGATCGGCTGCGAATACAAGCCGGCCACCACCACGGTCGCCGGCCTCGGTTGGGTCGCGCCCTATCTGTCGCATTAAAAAAACTCTTTATTATGATCATCTGCCGCAAAGACGCGAAGAACGCAAAGAAAAACTCAGAAGAATAGAACCCGAGCAATCTTTGCGCTCTTTGCGCCCTTTGCGGCAAACAATATTATTCAGGAGAACAACCATGAAAATCGGATTTATCGGTCTCGGCATCATGGGTCGCCCGATGGCCCAGAACCTGATGAAGGGCGGCCACACCCTCTATCTTTTCAGCCGCTCTGGCGTTCCCCAGGATCTGATCGGCGACAAGGGCATCGCCTGCAAGACCGCCAAAGAAGTTGCCCAGAACGCCGAGGTGATCATCAGCATGGTGCCGGACACGCCGCATGTCGAAGCGGCGATCTTCGGCAAGGACGGCGTGGCCGAAGGTTTGTCGGCGGGCAAGATCGTGGTGGACATGAGCTCGATCTCGCCGATCGAGACCAAGAAGTTCGCGGAGCGCGTCAACAAGCTCGGTTGTGAGTACATCGACGCGCCGGTGTCGGGCGGCGAAGTGGGCGCGAAGAACGCCACGCTCACCATCATGTGCGGCGGCAACCAGCCGGCCTTCGACAAGGTCAAGCCGTTGTTCGAGCTGATGGGCAAGAACATCACCCTCGTGGGCGGGAACGGCGACGGCCAGACCTGCAAGGTGGCGAACCAGATCATCGTGGCGCTGACCATCGAGGCGGTGGGCGAGGCGCTGCTGTTCGCCTCCAAGGCCGGCGCCGACCCGGCCAAGGTGCGCCAGGCGCTGATGGGCGGATTCGCCTCGTCGAAAATCCTGGAAGTGCACGGCGAACGCATGATCAAGCGCAGCTTCAATCCCGGCTTCCGCATCGAGCTGCACCAGAAGGACCTGAATCTGGCGCTGTCGGGCGCGCGGGCGCTGCACATCAGTCTGCCGAACACGGCCACCTGCCAGGAGCTGTTCAATGCCTGTGCCGCCAACGGCGGCAGCGCCTGGGACCACTCGGCCATGGTGCGCGCGCTGGAAATGCTGGCCAAGCACGAAATTAAATAATATTTTTTGCCGCAAAGACGCAAAGATACTTGTTTTGTTGCGGCCCGGGGTGCAACGAAATTCGTTGCACCCGTTCGGCGGCGCGAATGTCCACTGGACATTCGCGAGAACCCCGCCTCACCCTTCGCGTCTCTGCGGCAGATTATCATATAAATCATGCAAACCGCTCTGGCCGATTTCATCCGCCAAACGCCGCAGGGCATCGAAGCCGATGCCGTGCTGCGCAGCTGCGTGCACTGCGGCATGTGCAACGCCACCTGCCCGACCTATCAGCTGCTGGGCGACGAGCTCGACGGACCGCGCGGGCGCATTTATCTCATCAAACAGATGCTCGAAGGCGCGGACGTCACGCGCCATACGCTGACGCATCTCGACCGCTGCCTCACCTGCCGCAACTGCGAGACCACCTGTCCCTCGGGTGTGCAGTATCACAAGCTGCTGGATATCGGCCGCGATCTTGCGGAGCAGAGAGTCAACCGGAGCCGGTTCGACCGGCTGACGCGCTGGATATTGCGCGCCATCATTCCCTACCCGGCGCGGTTCACGCCGCTGTTGCGCCTGGGGCAGCTGCTCCGTCCGCTGTTGCCGTCGTTCCTGAAACGTTCCGTGCCGCCGCGCCGGACCGCGGCGCCGTGGCCGGCCACGGTGCATGCGCGCAAGATGCTTGTGCTCGAAGGCTGCGCGCAGCCGGCGATTTCGCCGAACATCAACGCCGCCGCGGCACGCGTCCTCGACCGGCTCGGCATCCGCCTGGTCGCGGCGTCCGGCGCCGGCTGTTGCGGCGCGGCGAGCCATCACACCTCGGGCGTGGAACAGGGCCTCGATTTCGCGCGCCGCAACATCGACGCCTGGTGGCCGCATGTCGAGTCCGGCGCCGAAGCCATCGTCATGACCGCGAGCGGTTGTGGCGTGCACGTGAAGGAGTATGGCCGGCTGCTGAGGAACGACCGCGCTTATGCCGCCAAGGCCAGAAGAATTTCGGAGCTTACGAAAGACATCAGTGAAATTCTGTCGCGCGAGGATTTGTCGAAACTGTCTTCAGGCGCAAAACCGGAACTGAAAGTCGCATTCCATTCCCCCTGTTCGCTGCAGCACGGACAGAAGCTGGGCGGCGTGGTGGAGAAAATTCTGCGCGCCGCCGGTTTCGCGCTGGTGGCGGTGCCGGATGCGCACCTCTGCTGCGGTTCGGCGGGAACCTATTCGATTCTGCAACATGATCTGTCACAGCGCTTGCTCAGGAACAAGCTGGCGGCGCTCGAATCCGGCCGGCCCGATGTCATCGCCACGGCCAACATCGGCTGTCTGGCGCATCTGCAAAGCGGAACCGCGGTGCCGGTGCGACATTGGATCGAGATAGTGGATGACCGTGTTTCGGCGGGCGGGACATAGCCGCGTCTTCCGGGCCTGAACCGGCCGCCTCCGCGCCCGGCTTGCTTGCAAACCGCGCCGTGCGGCCGCATTTAAACTATATAAAAGAAGGGCGGCAATGCCCCAATGATTCGATGATTTATCAAGGAATGAGCATGAAACTGTTTCTGGACAATCTGTTTTTTCTCGGCGCAATGGTCAGTCTGGCCGGTCTGGCGTGGGGCGCGTGGCTGGTGTTGCGCGAGTCCCTGGCCGGTGTTGTTTTCCCGGTTCACAGGAAATCCGGGTTGGCCGCGGCGTTCGTGACGAGCCTCGCACACCCCTTCCGTCGCGTCGCGCGCATCTGACCTGACGAATCGTCAGTCGCTGGTTTTCTTCCCGTCGTTGATCGCGGCGCCCGGTGACGTGCCCATGCCGGGCGAGGCGATTTGATCGGTTGTTTTTCCCGCCCCGGCCTTGGCGGAATTTTTCATTTTCACCAGGTAAAAATACGTTTCATTTTTGCCCGGATTGTTCTTGAGTCGCGCCACGTCTCCCGTTACATTGAGTGACGGAATCCTGGACAGACAACAACGATCGTTCCCCCGCGTCACTCGGCAGCGGAGGAGTCCGGAAGAACCGGGATCCGGTTGCGTAGCGGTCGTCGGCGGATATTTTTGAGTGACCGCGCGAGATGGCGGCGCCGCCGGCGAAATAACGACAGATAGAATCTTCGTGAACAAGGACTAGGAGGCATCATGCAACGCACTACTGTCAGAGCAGTTGTCGTCGCCACGGCCATGCTGGGATTGTCGGTTCCGGCGGCGGTCATGGCGGATTGGGAACCCACCAAGCCGGTCGAATTCGTCATCCCCGCCGGCACCGGCGGCGGCGCCGACCAGATGGCGCGCTTCGTTCAGGGGCTGGTCGCGAAACATAACCTGATGAAGCAGCCGATGGTGGTGGTGAACAAGTCGGGCGGCGCGGGCGGCGAGGGTTTCCTGTACGTCAAGGAAAGCAAGGGCGATCCGCACAAGATCATCATCACCCTGAGCAACCTGTTCACCACTCCGCTGGCGACGGGCATTCCGTTCAACTGGAAGGATCTCACGCCGGTCTAGATGCTCGCGCTCGACGAGTTCGTGCTGTGGGTCAACGCCGATTCGCCGTACAAGACCGCCAAGGAGTACTTGGCGGCGGTGAAGGCCGGCAATGACGGCCAGTTCAAGATGGCCGGCACCGGCTCCAAGCAGGAAGACCAGATCATCACGGTCGCGCTCGACAAATTCACCGGCAAGAAATTCACCTACGTTCCGTTCAAGGGCGGCGGCGACGTCGCGGTGCAGCTCGTCGGCGGTCACGTGGATTCCACCGTGAACAATCCGATCGAGGCGGTGGCCCACTGGCGCGCCGGCAAGCTGCGTCCGCTGTGCGTGTTCGACGACAAGCGCATGCCGTACAAGCAAAAGGTCACCGACACCATGTCGTGGCACGACATCCCGACCTGCAAGGAAGCCGGCGTGAACGTCGACTACCTGATGCTGCGCGGCATCTTCATGCCCGGCGGCGTCAGCGCGGACCAGGTCAACTTCTACGTCAACCTGTTCAAGAAGCTGCGCGCGCTGCCGGAATGGACTGAGTTCATGGAGAAGGGCTCGTTCAACCAGAGCTTCATGACCGGCAAGGAATACGCCGATTGGGTGCAGAAGGCCGAGGAAACGCACAAGGTATTGATGAAGGACGCCGGGTTCCTGGCCAAGTAACGGGGCCGGGCGGGGACCGCGATCCGGTTTCCGCCCTGTTTTTCCCGACCGGTCATGACGGCCGGTCGAGGGGGAGCGGATGCACGATAGCGAGCACGCGGACGAAGCCAGTCGGCGCGGCGTCTCCACCAAGGCGGTGGAGATGGTCGTGGCCGCGATCATCTTCGGACTCGGCCTGGTGGTGGTCTTCGACAGCCGGCGCGTCGGCGCCGGCTGGGCCGACGACGGTCCGCAGGCGGGTTATTTCCCTTTTTATATAGGTCTGATTCTCTGCGCCGCCAGCGCGTGGACGCTGCTGCGCGCGGCGTTTTCCGATCACGCCGCCGGCGGGGTGTTCGTCAGCCGCAGGAAACTGCGGCTGGTGATGTCGGTGTTCGTTCCGTCGCTGATATACGTCATCGCCATCTACTTCATCG
This sequence comes from Candidatus Muproteobacteria bacterium, assembly GCA_027449605.1. Classification (GTDB taxonomy): domain Bacteria; phylum Pseudomonadota; class Gammaproteobacteria; order Acidiferrobacterales; family Sulfurifustaceae; genus Sulfuricaulis. The sequence goes on from DAIDLH010000030.1 coordinate 38,402, forward strand.
GCATCTACGTGTCGTCCGCCGTCTTCATCGGCGCGTTCATGTACTGGCACGGCCGGTTCCCGTGGATCAAGATCATCCCGGTCAGCCTGCTGGTGCCGGTGTCCATGTTCCTGCTGTTCGAGGTGTGGTTTCTGGTGCCCCTGCCCAAGGGCCCGCTGGAGGCGCTGATCGGTTATTGACGACGCGGCCCGGTTTGCCGCGACGCTGAATTCGTCTTGAAATGTTTCACGAAACACCGAGAACTCGCGGAGACATGCATCCGCCGTCCGTCGCGAGGGGAGGGGAGGCCGAGACGTGGAAGAATTCAACAGCCTGATGCAGGGCTTCAGCGTCGCGCTCACGTATCACAATCTGCTGTTCATGCTGGTCGGCATCCTGCTCGGCGTGCTCATCGGCGTGCTGCCCGGTCTCGGCGGCGCCAACGGCGTGGCGATCCTGCTGCCGCTCACGTTCACCATGCCGCCGACCAGCGCCATCATCATGCTGTCGTGCATCTATTGGGGCGCGCTGTTCGGCGGCGCGATCACTTCCATCCTGTTCAATATTCCGGGCGAGCCGTGGTCGGTGGCGACCACCTTCGACGGCCATCCGATGGCCAAGAACGGCCGCGCCGGCGAGGCGCTGACCGCGGCGTTCACGTCGTCCTTCGTCGGCGCCCTGTTCGCGGTCATCATGATCACGTTCCTGGCGCCGCTGGTGGCGAAATTCTCGTTGAAGTTCGGACCGCCGGAATTTTTCGCGGTGCAACTGCTCACGTTTTGCAGTTTCGTCGGTCTCGGCAAGGGCCATCCGGCCAAGACCATTTCCGCCATGATGCTCGGTTTCGCGCTGGCCGCGGTCGGGCTCGACACCGTGACCGGCACGCTGCGCATGACCTTCGGCACCAGCGAGCTGCTGCGCGGTTTCGACTTCCTGATCGCCGTCATCGGCCTGTTCGGCATCGGCGAGATCCTGCTGACCATGGAAGAAGGGCTGGCGTTCAAGGGCGTGCACGCGCGCATCAACCCGCGCGTGGTGCTTCAGACCTGGGCGCAGTTGCCGAAATACTGGCTCACGGCGTTGCGCGCCACCCTGATCGGCTGCTGGATGGGCATCACCCCCGGCGGCGCGACGCCGGCGTCGTTCATGAGTTACGGCATCGCCAAGCGCTTTTCCAGGACCGGCGAGAAATTCGGCACCGGCGAGATCGAGGGCGTGGTCGCGCCGGAAACTGCGGCGCACGCCGCCGGCACCAGCGCGCTGCTGCCGATGCTGACGCTCGGCATTCCCGGTTCGCCGACCTCGGCGGTGCTGCTTGGCGGCCTGCTGATCTGGGGACTCCAGCCCGGGCCGCTGTTGTTCGTGGAGCAGAAGGAGTTCGTGTGGGGCCTGATCGCGAGCATGTACATCGGCAACATCGCCGGCCTGCTGATCGTGCTGACCACGGTGCCGTGGTGGGCGGCGATCCTGCGCGTGCCGTTCTCCATCATCGCCCCGGTGATCGTGGTGATTTGCGCCATCGGCGCCTACACGGTGCATAATGCGATGCTGGACGTGATGCTGATGCTGGTGTTCGGCGTCGTCGGTTACGTGTTCAAAAAGCTGGATTACCCGCTGGCGCCGATGGTGCTGGCGCTGGTGCTGGGCGACATGGCGGAAAGCTCGTTCCGCCAGTCGATGCTGCTGTCGCGCGGCGACGTTTCGATCTTCTGGTCGAATGGCCTGGTCGGCGGCATCTGCGGCCTGGCGCTGCTGATGCTGTTCTGGCCGGTGATTTCGAAGCTGCTCGCGCGGCTGCGCCGCGGCAACAACGAGCTGGACGAAGCCCGTCCGGTGGAATAAGGAGGAAAGACCGTCATGCCGGTGATCGCCATGAATCAGGAGATGGGTTCGCAGGGAAAATACGTCGCCGAGAAGCTGGCCGAGGAGCTGGGACTGGAGATCGTGCGTCACGAGATCATGGATCACGTGGCCGAGAAGATGCACCTGCGCAAGAGCATGCTGCAACGTTTCCTCGAGGGCAAGGCCGGCATGATCGAGCGTTGGGGCACCGACGAAGCCAGCCTGGCGCTGTTCAAGGTCGAGGAGATACTGGCGCTGGCGGCCAAGGGCAACGTGATCATCCGCGGCTGGGGCGCCACGCACGTGTTGCGCCCGATCCCGCACATCCCCTGCGTGCGCGTCGGCGCGCCGTTCCGGACGCGCGTGAAATGGCTCATGACCTGCCTTGGCACCGACGACGAGGACATGGTCGCCGAGGAGATCCGTCACAGCGACGCGGCGCACCGCGCCAACATGCAGCACCAGTTCGGCGTGACCTGGGGCGAGCCGATGCAGTACGACCTCACGCTCAACACCGAACGCCTGACGGTGGCGAGCTGCGTCGAGCAGATCAAGCAGCTGCTGAAGCGGCCGGAGTTCGAGGAGACGCCGGCGTCGCGCGCCAAGCTGGCGAACCTGACGCTCGAATATCACGTGCGCGCGGCGCTGCGCGCCAATCCCCGGACCGCCGACGTGAAGATATCGATCAGCGCCGAGAGCGGCAAGCTGACGCTCGAAGGCATCGCCGTCGACGCCGAGGAGCGCCACGCCATCGCCGAGAAGGTTGCCGCCGTGCCCGGCGTGAAGAGCACGGACAACAAGCTGCGGATCATGAAGTATCCCCAGATTTTTCCGGCGTCCAAGACCTAGCAGGTTGCTGAAAAAGTCCGTTCATGCTTCGACAAGCTCAGCACGAACGGACTGTGACAACAACAACTCAAAAACTTGGCCGTTCGCCCTGAGCCTGTCGAAGCCTGTCCTGAGCGGAGTCGAAGGGGGTGAACGGCCGGAAGAGAAGCGTTTTTCAGCAACCTGTCAGGAACGTCTTGATTTTTCCTCTCGTTTCGCAAGAATCGGCCAATGGCCCGACTGACGAAAGCATTGAACGCCTGGGGAACTCCCGATTTCGATAGCGTCCTCAAGAAGGAAATCGAACAACTGGGCGCCGGGCATCTTCCCTTGCAGCAGGGTTTGTCGACCGGCAGCTACGCCCTGGACAACAAACTGCAGGCGATGGTCATCAGCGTTTCCGAGGACGCCGGATTCATACACGCCAAGGCAGGAATTTTCTATGCGGGAATTCTCACCGGCTGCGCCTGCGCCGACGATCCCACGCCGGTCAACGAGGAAAGCGAGTACTGCGTGGTGCAACTCGACATCAATAAATCGACGGCCGAGACGACGATCGTCCTTCTGGCGGAATGATACCAATCCCGGTCGGTCCGAACCGACCGATGCCGGCCGCCGGATTCCCGCGTTGCGGCTAGAGCCTATCTCAAAATTAAATTCCCTCCCCCTTGATGGGGGAGGGGCAGGGTGGGGGTGAGAAATGTCGCCGGAAAATTCAGCGCTGTGTTCCGTTTGATTTTTGCCCCTCCCCCTAACCCCCTCCCGCGAGGGGAGGGGGAAATGATTTTGAGATAGGTTCTAGCCAAAATGCATTGACGCCGGCCAAAATCGTCAGACAGGCTCAGGTCTTTTCGCGGCGTTTGTATTTTTGCCATGGTTAATAAAGAATTGAACCCGCCGTAAAAAACAGAAAGACGGAAAAGCAATAAAAGAGATGCGCCTTCTTTCGATCCTCCGGGCGCATGCATAACAACCTCTAAACCTCAGGAGACCACAATGCCAGCACTGACCCGAGTTGTGAGCGGCGTGATCACGATCGCCGCGGCGTTTGCATGGACCGTGAATGTCCACGCGGCCGGCGCGAAGAAAGCGCCCACCGACAAGCAGTTGATCAAAAGCGCCATGTCCGCGGCGCCGGCCAAGGTGGCCAAGGGCGCCGCCATCGTCGTCATGGAGGCGGACGGCAAGATGCGCACGCTGCGCGAAGGAACGAACGGCTTCACCTGCATGCCGGACAATCCGGCGACCCCCGGTCCCGATCCCATGTGCATGGACAAGAACGCCATGGAGTGGGCCCACGCGTGGATCGGGCACAAGCCGCCGGCCGCCGGCAAGATCGGTTTCATGTACATGCTCTCGGGCGGAACCGACGCCAGCAATACCGACCCGTACGCGACCAAGCCTGACGCCAAGAATCACTGGATCAAAACCGGACCGCACGTCATGGTCGTCGGCGCCGATCCGAGCTTCTACGATCAATATCCTAAGAGCCCGGACCCCGACACGAAAGTTCCCTACGTGATGTGGGCCGGCACGCCGTACCAGCACCTGATGGCGCCGGTGAAGTAAGCGAAGAAAGCATACGAAAACGGGCGGGGCTGGTTTTCCAGAACCTATCTCAAAAACCGTAGGGCACGCCCTGCGCACCAATCCACAGCCTGAACGGAGCCACTGGTGCGTGGACGCTTCCTACGATAGATGGAAGCCGTCAATGCCGACAATGACGTGCAAAACGTGTATGCGGGACTGGCGGGATGAGCCGGGATATCATCTGAAAACCCTGAAATTATTCCGGTTGCGTACTGGTAATTGTCAGGCAAGCATCAGACGGTGGCCCCGCGGCGCGGGAATGGGTTTGCCAAGTTCTCGTGCCGTATCGAGCCACAACTGAATGGCATCGTTGACGTTTTTCAGCGCTGACTCCTGCGTATCGCCATGCGCCGTGCAGCCGGGCAGCTCGGGGACCTCGGCGATGAAGGTATTATCTTCGTTGCTCCAGTAGAGAATGATTTCGTATTTCTGCATCAGTCGTTGCCTCCGAGCTTGTATCGGGTGATTACCGCTCTTGCTTGCCGGACTTGATACGCCTTGGCCTTGTTCCCGTCGCGTTGCAGGTTGAGCAACTCTTCCACGCCTTGTCTGTGGAAGATATGGTGACTTCCACGCGTTCGTTCTTCAAAGCCCAAATGCCGCAATAGCTGGCACAGGTCGTTAAAGGCAATATTGTGGTCGGAAGCACCATTCAATACTTGAGATAAAAGTTTATCTTGTTTCCCCATCCCGTGGTTTTCCTCAATTTAACCCTGAAAAAACAGGCAGCTAAGGCTAATCCAGGCATTGATAGCTGGCAACCCTTCATCTCGGCAGCAGCCTTGCGAAAAACTCCTTGCGATAACCGGTTTCGGGAATCGCCGGATGCAAAAGGTGGTCCGGCCCCTGATGGCCTTCTTCGATGATTTGCAATGGGTGAAGGCGATCATTAACTCATGGCGCATCGCCGCCGCGTTGCTCAACCGATTTTTTCGATTTTTAATTTTCCTTTTTCCTCTCCCAGGGTTTTCGCCAGCAGTTTGACGCAAGCGTAAACCGTGTCGATGTGCGGCGTCGGGGTCTGGGTGAGCCGGCCAAGTTCGATCACCGCGCCGACCAGGGCGTCGATCTCGATGGCGCGGCCGATCTCGATGTCCTGCAACATGGAGGTCTTGTGCTTGCCGACCTTCTCGGCGCCGGCAATGCGCTTCTCCAGCGTTACGCGGAACTCGACGCCGAGCTTGTGGGCGATGGTCTGCGCCTCGGTCATCATGTCGGCGGCGAGTTGACGAGTGAGCGGGAACTGGCAGATGTCCACCAGCGTGGAGTGGGTGAGGGCGCTGATCGGATTGAAGCTGAGATTGCCCCAGAGCTTGAGCCAGATCTCCGAGCGTATGTCCTTCAGTACCGGCGACTTGAAGCCGGCCTTGACGAACGTGGCCGTGATGTTTTTCACGCGTTCGGTTTCGGCGCCATCGAGCTCGCCCACCGGGAAGCGGTTGCCCTCGATCAGCTTGACCACGCCCGGGGAAACGATTTCGGCCGCGGGATAGACCACGCAGCCGAGGATGCGCTCGACCTCGATGCTGGCCATGAGATGACCCTGCGGGTCCACGGTCTCGACCCGCCTCCCTTCGAATTCGCCGCCGTGTTTCTGAAAATACCACCACGGAATGCCGTTCTGGGTCGTGACCACCACGGTATTATCATGAAACAGGGCCGGAATTTCCTTCGCGATCGGTTCGACCTGGTGCGCCTTGAGCGCCAGGATCACCACGTCCTGCTTGCCGGCCTCGCTGAGCTTGCTGGTCGCCTTGACGTTCTTCGCCACGTGCTCGGAGCCGTCCTCCTCGATCAGCTTCAGCCCGTTTTTTTGCATGGCCTCGAGATGCGCGCCGCGCGCGATCAGCGTGACTTCCTCGCCCGCGAGCGCGAGCTTCGCGCCCATCAGGCCGCCGATGGCGCCGGCGCCGACGATGCAGATTTTCATGGATCAACCCTCCGGATTTAATTACAACCCACAGCAAAAAAGAAAAATTAGACAGGATTCACAGGATTAACAAGATTAAAACCATTTCCGTGATCGCTTTTGTTTCTGTTCAGAATTTATATCCTGTAAATCCTGTTAATCCTGTCCATTCTTTTTAGCTCTTATATTCATTGGACAGCATGCCGATGCCGTCGATGACGATCTCGACCTTGCTGCCCGGTTTCATCGAGCCGACGCCCACGGACGTGCCGCAGGAGATGACATCGCCCGGATACAGCGTCATGTCGCGCGAGAGCAGGCTCACGATCTGCGCCGGCTTGAAAATCATGTCGCTCACCGGGTAATTCTGGCGCTCCTTGCCGTCGAGCAGGGTTTTCACGCTGAGCGTGAGCGGGTCCAGGCCGGTGGCGATGACCGGGCCGAACACGCCGAAGCTGTCGAAGCCCTTGGCGCGCGTCCACTGGGCGAAGGTCGGGTCCTTTTGGATGATTTCGGCGGCGGTGACGTCGTTGGAGCAGGTGTAACCGAAAATATATTGCGCGGCGTCCGCCTCGGAAACGTTCGAGGCGCGCTTGCCGATCACGACCCCGAGCTCGCCCTCATACACGACTTTCCCGGCATAGGACGCCGGCACGCGAATGGTCTGGCCGCCGGCGAGAAACGAATTCGGCGCCTTGAGCAGGTACAGCGGTTCGGGCGGCGCGGTCAGATTCAATTTGGCCGCGAGCGCGTGGAAATTGTTCCACAGCGCGATCATCTTGGTCGGGACGCAGGGCGTGAGCAACGTGACCTCGGCGAGCGGCACGGTAGTGTTCGTCGCGCGCGGCCCGGCGAACATGTCGCCCTCGTGGACCTGGATCACGCCGTCGCGCAGCGTTCCGAAACCGGTCTGGCCGGCGCGCTCGAAGCGTATCCAGTGCATAAAGCCTCCTCCGCCGTGTTATCGTGGTGATCCGCTTCGCCGCGGATCGTGAAACGTATGCTACCTTCTGGCATCGCGTGTCGCCAGTCGCATCTCGTTTGCACGAGATGAAATTTTCGTCGCGGCGGCGCCAACGTAAAAACGGATTTCACTGGACGAAAACATGCGCGACAACCAGTATCCCGGACGTTCGGTGGTGATGAGCACGCGCGGCATGATCGCCGCCAGCCAGCCGATGGCGACGCAGGCGGGCCTCGCGGTGTTGCAGGCCGGTGGCAACGCCATGGACGCCGCCATCGCGGCCAGCGCCGTGCTGTGCGTCACCGAGCCGCAGGCGACCGGCATCGGCGGCGATTGTTTCCTGCTGTATCACGAGGCCAAAACCGGCAAGCTGCACGGGTTGAACGGCAGCGGCCGCGCGCCGGCGCGCGCCACGCCGGAGGAATTCGAGCGGCGCGGGCTGATGCAGGTGCCCGAGTTCGGCATCCTGTCGGTGATCGTGCCCGGCGCCGTGGACGCGTGGCAGACGGCCCTCGAACGTTTCGGCACGCGCAGCCTCGAAGAGCTTCTGCAACCGGCAATCGCCTTCGCCGAGGACGGTTACGCGGTAACGCCGGTGGTGGCCAATGCGTGGCGGAACAACGCCGCCGTGCTGGCGCCGCATCACGGGAGCCGGCGTGATTTTCTGGTCGACGGCCGCGCGCCCGTGGCCGGCACGGTGCATCGCCAGCCGCGGCTCGCTGAGTCGTTGCGAAAAATCGCGCAGGACGGTCGCGACGCTTTTTACCGTGGCTCCATCGCTGAAGCCATCGTGCGTTTCAGTCGGGAGCACGACGGATTGTTCGAAATGGAGGATTTTTACGAATACCGCTCGGAGTGGGTCGAGCCGATATGTACCGATTACCGCGGCGTGCGGGTGTACGAAATACCGCCGAACGGGCAGGGCATCACGGCGTTGATGACGCTCAATATACTGGAGCAGGCGGACCTGCGCGGTATGAAGCGCCTGAGCACCGATCACCTGCATCTCGTGATCGAGGCCTTCAAGCTGGCCTGGGCCGAGCGTGATGAATACGTGGCCGATCCGGCGTTCAACCGGCTTCCCATGGAAGAAATGCTGTCGAAAGAGTTTGCCGCCAGGCAATACGCGCGCATCGATCCAAAGCAGGCCGCGCGTTATCCCATTAAACCGGCGGCACGCGCGCACCGCGACACGGTGTATCTCAGCGTGGTGGACCGCGACCGCAACGCCGTGTCCTTCATCAACAGCCTGTATTATCCCTTCGGCAGCGGCGTGGTCGCGGGCGACACCGGCATCCTGCTGCAGAACCGCGGCGCCGGCTTCGTGCTGGAACCCGGGCACTTCAACTGCATCGCCCCGCGTAAGCGCCCGCTGCACACCATTATTCCGGCGATGGCCTATCGCGGCGACGATATTTTGAGCTTCGGCGTGATGGGCGGGGAGTATCAGCCCATGGGGCATGTCTACGTGCTGACCAACTGGCTCGATTTCGGCATGGATTTGCAGGAGGCGATCGACGCGCCGCGCTTCATGCCGGGCGGCGGCGTGGTGGCGCTGGAACGGCCGATTCCGCAGGATCTGCTCACGGCGCTGCAACAGCGTGGCCACGTGGTGGGGCGCACCGAGCTGTCGCTCGGCGGCGCGCAGGCGATACTTATTGATGCAAAGAATGGAGTACTTGCCGCCGGCTCCGATCCGCGCAAGGATGGCTGCGCGCTGGGGTATTAAAAAATGTAGGGTGGGCATTGCCCACCATTGAATGCTGATCGAAGTAATGTGCGGTGGGCGATGCCCACCCTACAAATATATTTCTTTTCCTTTTTAGGCTAACCCGAGCTTCTGCGCCAGCCCGATGCGCTGCAGCTTGCCGGTCGCGCCCTTGGGGATTTCTTCCAGAATTAAAATCTTGCGCGGTACTTTGAAATCGGCCAGCCGTTTGGCAGCGAACTCGCGGATTTCCTTTTCGTCGGCGCTCTTGCCCTCGCGCAGCACCACCGCTGCGGCCACGTCTTCGCCGAGCTTGGCGTGCGGCATGGCGAAGGTCACGACCTGCTGCACGGCGGGGTGGTCCATTAATACTTCGTCCACTTCGCGCGGCGATATTTTTTCACCGCCGCGGTTGATGATCTCCTTCAGCCGGCCGGTGATCGAGAGGTAGCCCTCGGCGTCCAGCACGCCCTGGTCCCCGGTGCGGAACCAGCCGTGGGTGAAGCCTTCGGCATTGGCCTTGGGATTGTTTTCGTAGCCCTGGGTCACGTTCGGGCCGCGGATCACCACCTCGCCGGTCTGGTTCGGCCCCAGCAGTTTGCCGTCCTCGCCCATGATTCCCACTTCCGGCCCGGCGGCGATGCCGACGGTGCCGGGCTTGTGCGGGCGCGGCGGCAGCGGGTTGCTGGTCATCTGGTGCGAGGCCTCGGTCATGCCGTAGGACTCGAGCACCGGCGCGTTGAACACCTGTTCCAGCTCCGCCAGCACCTGCGGCGGCAGCGACGACGAGGACGAACGGATGAAGCGCAGCGGATGACGCGCGATGATCTCGCGGTTGTTCGCGGCGCGCGCCAGGATCGCCTGGTGCATGGTCGGCACCGCCGTGTACCAGGTCGGTCTGGCCTCGTCCATCCAGGCGAAGAACTTGAGCGCATTGAAGCCGGGCGAGCAGTACACGCTGCCGCCGGCGCAGAGCGTGGACAGCACCGAGCCGATCAGGCCGTGGATGTGGAACAGCGGCATGATGCTCAAGCCCCGGTCGGCCGGCGTGAGTTTCAGGATATCGCGGATGTGACCGGCCGAGGCGCACACGTTGCGCTGCGACAGCGGCACGATCTTGGGGCGCGAGGTGGTGCCGGAAGTGTGCAGCACCAGCGCCACGTCGTCCGGTCCGGCAAAACCGCCGGCGGCGGGCGCGGCGTTCTTGCCGCCGGCGACCGGGACCAGTTCGAACACGCCGGCCGGGTCGCCGGCGGCGCGCACGATTTCGATCACGGGGATTTTCAGTTTGGCGGCGACACCGAGCGCGGGCGAGGCGCTGCCGCGCTCCACGACCAGTGCCTTGGCCTTGAGGTCGGAGAGATAGAACTCGAACTCGTCGGCGCGGTAGGCCGGATTGAGCGGCGCCGAGGTCGTGCCGGCGGCGATGGTCACGAAGGCGCTGGCCATCTCGGTACCGTTCGGCAGCACGATGGCGACGCGGTCGTTGCGCCCGATTCCGAGCCGATTGAGCGTCGCCACGGTGCGTTGCACATGGTCGCGCAGTCCGCCGTAGTTGAGCGACGGGCAACCGCTGCCGACAAAGGCAATGGCATCGGCGGGCTTGTCCGCCAGCAGTTCACGGATCGTGGAAAAGACGGTCATGGATATTCCCTGCGCTCCGAACGAAACGGTGATGAACATGGCCGATCTGGATGGGCCGTCATGTTATCAGCCTTTCACAGGCTGTAAATCCGTTTTTCATGATGCGCAACAACGAACCGGAAAGGTGGTTCGATTTTTATGCCCGGCGGCAAGAATGCAGGATGTAGGTTGGGGTGAGGCGCGTAGCGCCGAACCCCAACATCGTTCGTCTGTTTGTTGGGGTTCGCTTCGCTTACCCCAACCTACGTTACTTCTTGCGCAGCAGATCGCGAATCTCGGTCAACAACTCCTGATCTTTGGTCGGCGCAGGCGGGGCGACGGCCTCGGCCTTCTTCGCTTTCATGACGAAGCCGAGGAATTTGACGATGAACAGATACAGCGCCAGCGCCACGATCAGGAAGTTGACCACCTCGCCGAGGAACAGCCCGTAAGGGATGTCCTTGCCGTTGATCACCAGCTTCCAGCCGAGATAACCCTGCTCGCCCGGGAGCATCACGCCGATCGTGGGCATGATGAGGTGTTTCACGAGCGAGTCGACGATCTTGCCGAAGGCGGCGCCGATGATGACGCCGACGGCGAGATCGATGACGTTGCCCTTGAGGGCGAAGTTCTTGAACTCTTCGAGCAGCGCCATCGGTTTTCCGGGGATGTGCATCGGGGGGATAGCCATGTGACCTCCTTTCAAGTTTGTTGCTGTTGGTTTTTCGGGATTGAGCGGCTACGGATATTTCCCGCCAGCATCGCCGGGATCGACGATCCGGTCAAATCATATCCTGGGAATTCCGCGATTTGTCGAGTCACGGCAGATCGTCCGCGATACCGCGGCCGGCTGGAGCCTCCGGCGATTCTGCACCGATACGTCCGCGCAGGTCATGGACCCGGCACGGTTGTTCTTGAACGAAGGCGGAGGCGAGGAGTATTTCCCGGTCCTGGTGAGGTCACGAAGCTGCCGGGTCAATAACGGAATTATTTAATGATTTTTGATTATTGAAACGGCAAAATAGCTTCGATCAAGGAAGGAGGCGGAAATGAAGCTGCGGAACTGTTCAAGCGGGTTTATGCCGCCTCAATAATCCAGCGTCTTGTTGACCCGGAGATATTCCATGCGTCTTTTCAGTTATAGCGCGGTGCTTGTTTTGTCATTCTCGGCAGCCACCTTTGCCCAGGAGCCGACGCCCATGGGCGGCGGCAACATGGGCAAGCCCATGGCGGGCAGGCCGATGTCGTACAAGGTGGAAGACAAACGCCAGGCCATCTCGTTGACCGAGGCGGAGCGGGCGGTCGTGACCGCGGAAATGCGCCAGATGCTGGCGAGCGTTCAGGGTGTGACCGACGCGCTCGCGCGCGGCGACGCGCAGGCCGTCGTGGACGCCGCCTCCAAAAGCGGCATGGCGATGATGCAGGAAGTGCCCGCGCCGATTCGCATGAAGTTTCCCGCGCCGTTCACGCAGCTGGGCATGGCCTCGCACCGGGTCTTCGACCGGATCGCGCAGGAAACCAGGACCGTCACCGACCCCGGCCCGACCCTCAAACTGCTTTCCGAAGCCATGCAGAGTTGCGTCGCCTGCCACGCCAGCTACCGTTTCGCTCCGCCGAGATGAAGACTCATTTATAGAACGACTGCCCGGCCAACCTGAAGTCACCAGTTGTGGTTTCCGCTGTTCCTTTATTGATTGCGGAATCTCAGATCATGCCAACCGTCCCGCGATTCATGAGCCCGTCAGGATCGAACGCCCGCTTCAGATTCCGGTGCAATGTCGCGAGCACGGCGGGCAGGGGGTGGGATGTTGCGCCGTTCTTTGTTGCGTGACGGAACAAGGCGGCGTATCCGCCGGTTTTCTCCGCGTGTTCATGCACGGTAACGGCGGGCGCATCGCTCTTGAGCCAGCGTTGCGCGCCGCCCCAGTCGATGAACCATTTTCCCGGAAGTTCGATCGGCGGCGCGGCCGGCGGCTCGGACAGACGCCACAGCGGCACGGCGTCCTGAAAGAACCCGTGCTGGTGTTCGCGCAGCTCGCGCCAGAATTCGGCGCCATTTTCGACCAGCTCGCCGCCGAGTTTGGCCCGCGCCGCGCGCACGCCCGGTTCCGTACCCGAAAGACGCATATATAAGATGTCGCCGACGTGACCGGCGGCCGAGAGCGGCAGCGGTTGCGCCGCCCAGGCGTTCATGGCGGTAATGGCCTTGTCGGCCGGCAGTTCGAAGGACAGCGTGATCTCTTTCGCCGGGATCGGCAGTACTTTCAACGACACTTCGAGCAGCACGCCGAGCGTGCCGAACGCGCCCACCATCAGGCGCGAGACGTCGTAGCCGGCGACGTTTTTCATCACTTCGCCGCCGAATTTCAGGATCTCGCCCTTGCCGTTGATGATCTTCGTGCCGAGAACGAAGTCGCGCGCGGAACCGGCGTAGGGGCGGCGCGGGCCGGAGAAGCCGCAGGCGACGGCGCCGCCCAGCGTGGCGGTGGGGCCGAAGTACGGCGGCTCGAAACCGAGCATCTGTTCTTTTTCGGCCAATGCCGCTTCGACCTCGGCGAGCGGCGTGCCGGCGCGCGCGGTCACGACCAGTTCGGTCGGCTCGTAGGAAACGATGCCGCGATGCCCGGTGACGTCGAGCGGCTCGCCCTCGGGCTGTCCGGTGTAAAAACGTTTGCTGCCGCCGCCGGTGATGGCGAGTCGAGCGTGTTCTTGCGTCGCCGCTTTGACGGCGTCGGCCAGTTGTTGAGAAATGTCGTTGCCCTGTTTCACCTGCATCACTCTCTTTTTGGAGCGCCGTTCGTGGTTCGACAAGCTCACCACGAACGGCTTCTGCAAACCGTTCGCCCTGAGCTTGTCGAAGGGCGAACTTGATTTTAGTTAGGCGCGCTTCTCAAAACCTTTCGAGTTCGGGAAACTTCAGTTTCCCGCCGTGCACGTGCATGCGCCCGAACTCGGCGCAGCGCGCCGGTTTGGGCACGGCCTTGCCCGGATTGAGCAGGCCGTCGGGATCGAACGCGGCCTTGAGCGCGTGGAACTGCGCGAGCTCCTGTTTCGTGAATTGCACGCACATCTGGTTGATCTTCTCCACGCCGACGCCGTGTTCGCCGGTGATGGTGCCGCCCACGGCCACGCACAGCTCCAGTATCTTGCCGCCCAGTTCCTCGGCGTTTTTCAGTTCGCCGGGCTTGTTGGCGTCGTAGAGAATCAGCGGGTGCAGGTTGCCGTCGCCGGCGTGAAACACGTTCGCCACCGGCAGGCCGTGCTCGCGCGACAGCGCGCTGATTCGCGCCAGCACTTTCGCGAGATGCTTGCGCGGAATGGTGCCGTCCATGCAGTAATAATCCGGCGCGAGGCGTCCGACGGCGGGGAACGCGGCCTTGCGTCCGGCCCACATGCGCAGGCGTTCGGCCTCGTCCTTGGCGGTGCGCACGCCGGTCGCGCCCTGGCGCGTCAGCAGCTCGCGCACCTGCGCAATGCCCGCGGCCACCTCTTCCTGCGTACCGTCGAGCTCGCACAACAGGATCGCCACCGCGTCGACCGGATAACCGGCCTTGGCGTATTCTTCCGCGGCGCGGATCGCGAGGTTGTCCATCATTTCGAGCCCCGCGGGCACGAAGCCGCCGGCGATGATGGCGGCGACCGCGGCGCCGGCCTTCGCGATATCGTCGAAGGCCGCGAGCACCACCTGCGCGCGCTCCGGCTTCGGCAACAGTTTCACGGTGATTTCGACGATCACGCCGAGCATGCCTTCCGAGCCGGTCATGAGCGCGAGCAGGTCGTAGCCGGGCGCGTCGAGCGTCTTGCCGCCGAGCGTCACGAGTTCGCCGTCCATGGTGAAGAACTTGAGACCCAGGACGTTGTGCACCGTGAGGCCGTATTTCAGGCAGTGCACGCCGCCGGAGTTCTCGGCGACGTTGCCGCCGATGGAGCAGGCCAGTTGCGACGAGGGATCGGGCGCGTAGTAAAAGCCGTAGGGCGCGGCGGCGTCAGTGATCGCCAGGTTGCGCACGCCGGGTTCGACCGTGGCGGTGCGATTGGCCGGATCGACCTCAAGAATGCGCGTGAACTTCGCGAGCGACAGCAGCACGCCGTCCTCGAGCGGCAGCGCGCCGCCGGACAGTCCGGTGCCGGCGCCGCGCGCCACCACCGAAATATGTTCCCGGCGGCACAGTTTCAGAATGCGACCCACCTGTTCGACCGTCTCCGGCAGCGCCACGATCCAGGGCAGCTTGCGATAGGCCGACAGGCCGTCGCACTCGTACGGGCGCAGATCTTCCGCGTCCGTCAGCACCGACTCGCGCGGCAGGAACTCACGCAGCCGTCGCGCCAGCGATTGACGCGCGGTTTCCGGGGGAATGGAAGGGCGGGCAGCGCTCATGAAGGCAAGGGTAATCCCTGGCCTCCGGGGCGTAAAGCCGGGCGCGCCGCGCCCGAAGGCTAGGGGCAGTTATCCATCGTGTCCGCACTGCTCAGCTTGATGAAGACCCCGAGCGACATGAGCAGCATTCCGGCGCTGGCGATGATGGCCACGGGGTAGTAAAGGAAGCCGGCCAGGTCCTGCTGGCTGTACTTGATCACCATGATCAGCGATTCGAGCACCAGCGCCACGAACACGATGCTGGCAAAACGCGTGACGCCGCGACGGATGCGGCGGATGGCGTCGGCCGGCTTGCCGCTTTTGTCGTACTCCTGGTGCACCACCTGCGCCAGTTCGTACACGGCGAGCGCCACCACGCCCATGTGCAGCCCCTTGACCAGCCCGCCGGTGAGGTCGCCGTCGCTGAGGATCGGCTTGATGAACTCGACGATCGCCGAGGAGGCGTACAGCAACGCGAAGGACAGGAAAAACAGCGCGAACAACGGCACCAGCACGCGCGGCACCGACTGTATCACCGCCACCAGGCCGGCGGTTTTTTCTTCCGTGTTCGTGTCGTGATTTTTGATGCTTTCATCATTCATCGTTTGCTCCTTTCATTTCGTCAACGGGATGCTGAATTTTTCACGGGCATGCAACAACTATTGTCCCGATCAATTTGCTATGATTTCCGATCGGCGGACAGAAGTCCGTATTTGTTTCACGGTCATCAAGCGGCAACGTGTAATTTGAATTTGACGCAATGAAACTTCCAACACCGTATCGAGGCCGCTTCGCGCCGTCGCCCACCGGACCGCTGCACTTTGGTTCGATGGTCGCGGCCGTCGGAAGTTTCCTCCAGGCGAAAAGCCGCGGCGGCGAATGGCTGGTGCGTATGGAGGATCTCGACCCGCAGCGCGAAACGCCGGGCGCGGCCGATGACATCCTGCGCACGCTCGAAGCCTTCGGCTTGCATTGGGACGGCGCGGTGCTGTATCAGAGCCGCCGCCACGGCGTGTACGAAGCGGCGCTGAAAATGCTCGAACGGCTTGACGCGATCTATCCCTGCGCGTGCAGCCGGCGCGAGATCGCCGATTCGAGCGTGAAAGGCGTGGACGGCCCGGTTTATCCCGGCACCTGTCGCGCCGGTATCGTCGAAGACCGCGCACCGCGCGCCTGGCGCGTGAAAGTGGACGGGCGGAGGATCGAATTTAACGACGCCATTCAGGGCCGCACGCTACGCGACCTGGCGGCGGATTTCGGCGACTTCGTCGTGCGGCGCGCCGACGGATTCTTCGCCTATCAGCTCGCGGTGGTGGTGGACGACGCCGAGCAGCGTATTACCGAGGTCGTGCGCGGAGCCGATCTGATCGAATCGACGCCGCGGCAGATGCATCTGCAAAGACTTCTTGGTCTGTCGACGCCGGATTATCTGCATCTCCCGGTGGCGCTCAATGCGCGCAACGAGAAGCTCAGCAAACAGACCTTGGCGTTGCCGGTCGATGTCGCTCATCCGCAGCAGGTGCTCGTGCGCGTCCTGCAATTCCTCGGCCAGGAACCACTGGCGGAATTATCCGAAGCCAATCTCGACGATTTCTGGCGCTGGGCCGTGAAGAATTGGCGTGTGGATCGCGTCCCGCGCGCGCCGGGGGTGGTAGTGGAAATACCTGGAGTCGGCCAGGCGTGAATGTGCGCTTCGATCTGTTTTGTTGACAAACCCCGAACCCGGACGCGATGCGAAGGTCTGAGCAACGGGTCAACGCACGGAGTTCAGTGTTTTTCAACGAAATTGGCCGATAGCGGACAATCAGAATTCAATCAGATATGAAAAGCCGGCGCGGCTCACTCGGTCTTGAGCGCTTCCACCTGGATGCGCAGCGTCGTTTTCATGTTGAATCCGTATTGCTGACCGGAGTTGATGCCGAAGTCGGCGCGATTGAGGGTGCCGAAGGCGTCCGCGCCGCAGACTTCGCGCTTGAACATCGGGTGCGGCATGCATTTGAAAGCCTTGATCTTGAGCGCGACCGGTTTGGTCACGCCGTGTAGCGTCAGCTTGCCGGTGACGGTGGTCGGCGCGCCGTTGACGAAACCGCCCAGGGCGCCCTGGTAGCGGGCTTCCGGGAATTTGGCGGCGTCGAAAAGCTCGGGGCCGACGGCGTGCTCGTTCAGCTTGTCGTGGCCGAACTCGATGCTGGCCACGTCGACGACGACATCGACCGTGCCTTTGCCCGCGGCCTTGTCCAGCGTGACAGCGCCGCTGGTCTTGCGGAACAGCCCGCGCCATGTCGACAGGCCGCCGAAGTGATCGGCCTCGAAGCTCGGATGCGTGTGGTCCGGGTCGATTTTGTAGGTGGCCGGCGCGGCATAAGCGGCGGCGGAAGCCGTGAGCAGCAGGGCAGGGATCAGTCGATATTTCATGTTGTTCTCCTCGTTGGGTGTGTGGAATCAGTTGTTGGTTGCGGTGACCGCGTGGACTTTGATGACGACCTCGTCGGCGACCACGTCGGTCGCTTCCCATTCGCCGGCGCCGACCTTGAAATCGGTCCGGTGAATGCGGACCGTGCCATCATATGCTCGGGCTTTGCCGCCGTCCTTCACCGTCACCGGGAAACGGACCTCGCGGGAGATGCCTTTGATGACGATCTTACCCGCCGCCTCGATCTGCGTCGGCGACAGGATTTTCAGGGAAGTGCTGCGGAACGTAGCGGTCGGAAAGCGCGCAGCGTCGAGCCATGCGGGTTTCAGTATCTCCCGGTTGTATTCGGCGTTGCCGACGTCGAAGCTCGCGACGTCGATGGTGAATTGCGCGCTCGCGCGCGCCGGGCGGGCGGGATCGAAGTCGATCGACGCATGAAATTTCGTGAAGGCCGCGTCCACCTGCACGCCCATCTGGGTCACCGTGATCGTGACAGTGCTGGGGGGAATCTGTACGGGCTGCGCGCTGCCGACGGGCAGGATCGCGGCGGCCAGCAGCGCGATGGGCAGGATCATGGATTTCATCGCCAAATCCCTTGAATGGTCAGGAGCGACGCTTCAAGACGGGCAGCATGCTCGTCAACACTGTATCGCGATAATGGACGTGGTGCACCAACGCCGCCGCGGCGTGCAGCAACACGCCGGTGGCCATGGCATAGGACAGCCACGCATGGGTTAGTCGCAGCGGTTCGATCAGCGTCGGAGTTTTGCCGAACAGCACCGGCAACTCGAAGCGGCCGAAATAGACGACCGGAAAACCCGCCGCCAGCGAATGCAGGTAGCCGGAGACCGGGACCGCCAGCGTCGTGAAGTACAACGCGTAGTGCATCCACAATGCCGCGCGCCGTTGCAGCGGCGACACTGTCGCCGGCAATTCCGGCGGCGGCGACAGCCAGCGCCAGCCGAGGCGCGCCACGCTCAGCGCGAACAGGGTCACGCCCAGCCATTTGTGCCAGCTGAAATACCTGAGCTTGGTCGGCGTGATGCCTTCCATGCCGGTCATCACCCAGCCGAGGCCGAATGCATAGGCGATGCCCAGGGCCAGCAGCCAATGCAGCCATTTGTACGTGGCGTTGTAGCGTTCCGGGGGCGTCATCTTCAGTCCTGTCAACGCAGGCGCGACATCGTGTCGCCGCCGCTTGGTCCGCCATTATGCTTCGCATCCGAACGGCAAAACACCCACCCCGCGAGGCGCGGAAATTCCGCATGGTCGGCGCCGAAAACGCGGCCAGAGACAATACCGCCAATATTCAAAACAGTTGTTCTCCGGCCCCGGTCGTCCGCCGGTTTGTCTGCCTTATCGCGGAGGGGAATCCTCCTCTTGATCGCGCGCCGTCCGCGGCGTTACCGTATACCGCCATAGACGGATCGGGACGGAAAGAAGTTGCAGTGCGCCGGGTCCGGGCGCAAACCGAAACGGAATCCGGGAGAGGATCGTCATGGATTACCATCCTTTCAAGGCTGCGGTAAATCGTTATCTGTCGAAAAGCGTGGGCGAGACGAAGCGTCCGGTGTTTTTCGATATCGACGCTACCTGCCCGCGCTCAACGACATCACCCGCCACTACGCCACCATCCGCAGCGAGTTTGAGCGCGTGTGGCATCTCGATCCGGCGATGCCGGCTTACCATGAAGTGGATCCAGGCGAGCGCGCCATTTCCGCAACGGTCGATCCCGACAAGAAGTGGAACGTCTTCATGCTGTACGTGTTCGGCTACAAGCTGGAGCGGAATCGTTCGCTGTGCCCCGAAACCTGCCGGATTCTCGAGCGGGTCCCGAACCTGATCCAGGCCTTCTTCTCCATCCTCGAACCGGGCAAGTCGGTTCCCCTGCATGAAGGCCCTTACATGGGATATCTGCGTTACCACCTGGGATTGTCCATCCCCAGGGAAAATCCGCCGAAACTGATCGTCAACTCGCATGAGTACGTCTGGAAACCGGGGGAGGCCGTGTTGTTCGACGATTCCTGGCCGCATCAGGTGATCAACCACAGCAATGAAATCCGGGCGGTGCTGATCGTCGACGTGCTCCGACGGCTGCCGTTGCTGCCCGCGGTCGTCAATAAACTGGTCACCCGCTGCGTCTTCCGTCCTCTCTACGGGAAAGCGGTGGCGCGCCGGGCCGATGGAGTTTTGCGCAACGACGAAACCAAGCCGGCCGGCGGGGCGGACAAACCGTCGGCGCGCGCATCGAACCCGCCAAATACTTTTCTCCATTAACAGCTTGCTCTCAGCAGTACGAAGCTGAACGTAAAGCACTCCTCGAGTCCGAGACAAAATAAACAAGTAACAACAGGACTTGGACGACAGATGTAATGTTTTAGCCGCCGCCAAAACACCCGGCATTTTGCGGTGTCAGAGCCTCGGGCGAGGCAAAATGGCACGTCTTTTGCTCTATTTCTGGATTATAGGGACGACCGGACATACTCACGGCGCAGGACGCGACAGTGTCCGTGCGCCTTTTTTTGCTTGTTCACAAGGCAGGAACAGGCAACTCGTCTGGAGTGACTCATGGGTAAAGACAACGTGGAAATAACCGATCGTGTAGACGCTTGCGTGACGCCGGCCGGCGCATCCGGTCGGCCGGCGATGCCCTGTCTCGTGCATGTCTCGGACACGCTTGCCGATACGGCCTACCGGCTTTCCAGCGACAAGGAATGCACGATCGGGCGCGCGCCGGAAAACGACGTGTGTATCCGGGATCAAATCGTCAGTCAGCGCCACGCCCGTGTCGTCATGGGCCCCGCGGGCGAGGCTTTCGTCGAGGATCTGCGCAGCACCAACGGCACATACGTTAACGGCAAGAAGGTGGCGCGGCAGGTGCTTCGGGACGGTGACAAAATTCACATCGGTCCGCGCCACGTGCTGGAATTCTGCTACCGGGTCAACGCCGCGCCGGGTGGCGGTGGCGATGCGGATGCAAACCGGGACGCCCTGACCGGCGTTTATGCCAGGAAATATCTGCTCATGCGGATCGATGAGGATTTTGCCCATGCCAGGAGACAGCGCGAAAACCTGGCGCTGCTGCTGTTCGATGTCGACAGTTTCGACGAGATCAGGCAAATGCACGGGTCGGCCGCGGGGGACATGGTGCTGCGCGAGGTGGCGAAGGTCGTCAGCGCCGTGCTGCGCCGGGAAGATATTTTCGCCCGCTACGACGATCACACTTTTGCCGTGCTCCTGCGCAATCAGGAGGAGGCGGCGGTCGTGGCGCTGGCGCAGCGTATCGGCCGGGCCGTGAAATACCACGCCTTCAGCAAGGAAGGAAAAAAAGTCCGCGTGACCGTCAGTCTCGGCATCGGCAGCCTCACGAGGAACATGAAAAACGCGATGGACTTGATCGGCGATGTTCAGGATTTCCTGGGCAAGGCCAGGCGCGCGGGACGCGACACCATCAACGGCAGCCAGAGCATACGCGCCATTTTCCGGCAGATGGCAAACAGACACGTGGCTTGAGGCAAGACACAGTAAAAGGGGCGGCTGGATTTATTTTTAATCCCGCCGCCCCTTTTTTTTACGCATTCCTTGCGTAACCGGTTGAAGCATAAACATCCTTTTCCGTGCTGGCCAACGGGTAATCCGCATGGTACATCAGTGAGCATGGAATTCTGGTTCGAATTCGCCAGCACCTACTCTTATCCCGCCGCATGGCGCATCGAGGCGCTCGCCCAATCGCAATGCGTGCCGATTATCTGGAAGCCGTTTCTGCTGGGTCCGGTGTTTCGCTCGCAAGGCTGGACTGATTCCCCGTTCAATCTGTTTCCAGCGAAAGGACGCTACATGTGGCGCGACCTGGAGCGAATCTGCGCCGAACTTTCGATCCCGTTCCGTCGCCCCACGCAGTTCCCGCGCAACGGCTTGCTTGCGGCGCGTATCGCCTGCTGGTTCGAGGGAAAGCCCTGGGTGCCGGAGTTTGTCCGCGCCGTGTACCGGGCGAATTTCGTCGAGGACCTCGATATTTCGGATGCTAAGCTGCTGGCGAGCTATCTCGACAGCCTGGGCCAGCCCGGCGGCGAGCTGATCCAGCAAGCGCAGTCACCCGAGAGCAAAGACAAGCTTCGTGCCCAGACCGAGCGCGCCGTGGCGCTCGGAATTTTTGGGGCGCCGACGTTTGTGGTCGGCCCGGAGCTGTTCTGGGGAAATGACCGGCTGGAGGCGGCTTTATCTTGGTACAGGTCGCATCAACAAACGGGACCTTGACCGCGGTTCTTGGCATTCAGGTATTTTGACGTGGAAGGCACGGCTATGGACTCTTGCCAGCAGCTTTGGCCCATGCAGCGCGGCGCCTCGTGACTTCAGGCCAGTAATCATCGGCGCTCAGGCTATAGGAAGCCATGTCCACGCCTACGGCATATTTCGACACTCGGATGGCCGCGCCGGCACGTTTCCAATAAAAAATCGTATTTGTGAACTTGGCCCCCGCTCTGGTGCGGATCTCTTCGGTGTCTTTCCCTGTTGGCGGACCATATTTGATTGTGAGGGCGGCAATCAAGTCGTCGAAGGCCATGGAGTCGAGTGACGCATATCCATACATCAGCCGGTCGGCGATGAAGTGGAAATCGATGGCCCTGATGCGATGGCCGGCGACCTCAGAAAGCGCAGTGGGTGGAGCGCGATCGTCAATAGCTTTCTCGCAAAATAGATCTGCTTCCGTCTGTTTGCGCTGCCAGAACTTTTTTAGCTTTTCATTAAGGGGCCTCGTGGCCTCCTGCTTCGGATCGCTGCAAATAAGTTCCGGGTACCTTGTCCTTAGCTCTTTCTCTGTTGAACCGATCTTTAATCCTTTGAACTCAAGCGAATCATCGGCGTAAGTGCTGGATGCCGTGAACAGCAGCAGAACCAAAACAGCCGGTAACAGGTGGTCTTTAGGCATATTCGAAAAATACGTAAATAAAATAGACACCCAAGTATATTCTATGAATGAAGCAGCAGTAAAAAGGGACGGAGCGAACCTCCCCCGATTTCACAGACGCCTCGATAGGGGAGAATTGTGAAATCAGAGGCCGTCGTGGTTTTCTGTCCCAATTCGGTATCGACAGACAAGTAAAGCTGTAACCCATAAGGTTGCATACTGTTACCGCATAGGTTACGCTTGTGGGCAGATGATCAAGAGCTTCCGGCACAAGGGCCTGGCGGACCTGTTCCACACCGGCAACGCCCGCAAGGTCCAGGCCAAGCATGGGAAGCGCCTGCGACTGATTTTGACCATGCTAAATGCTGCCGTTCACGCCCGCCACATGGACGCCCCGGGTTTGCGATTGCATCCTCTCAGGGGCAAGCCGGAAGACCGCTGGGCGGTGGACGTGGATGAAAACTACCGCGTGATCTTCCGTTTCGAGGAAGGTCACGCCTGCGAGGTGGTGGACTATGGCGACTATCACTGAAAAGACCTCCCGTATGCATAACCCGGCACACCCGGGCGAAATCCTGCGGGAAATGTACCTGAAGCCCCTGGGTATTACCGTCACCCAGGCCGCCAAAGCGCTGGATGTCAGCCGCAAGCATGTCTCGGCGATCGTGAACGGCCGCTCTCCCGTCACGTCGGACATGGCGCTGCGCCTGGCCTCGGCCTTCGCCACCGAGCCCGAACTGTGGGTAAACATGCAGGCGCAGTACGACTTGTGGACGGTGCGCCGGCAGGCGCGGCCGAAGGTGAAGGTGCTGGTGAAGAAAGCGGCTTGAGAGATAGACCAAGACCGCGTCGTAGGTGACGAGGTCAAGTTCATATAAGTAATTGTGCTTGGTCCCTTTAATGCTCATGGAATAATTGAGCCTAGTCTCTAAATTCTCATGCTGGACTAACAAGAAGGCACAGAGAGATATGGAAATTGACGAAGCGTACAAAGGGCGGGAGCACTCGCTGATCAAACATGAATTGTTGAAGGGCTATCTTGAAGTTTTGTTGAGTATTGTGGGTATAAGTGGGGTGAAAAAATTCACTTACGTGGATTGTTTTGCCGGACCGTGGGGTGATGAGACAGGTTCGCTTGCTGGAACATCTATTGCTATTTCGCTGGAGATTCTGTCGAAGGTCCGACAGACCTTGGAAGCAAAGCATGGAGTACACGGGCTTGAGTTTCGGGCAATCTATATCGAGACGGCGAAGAGACGATACCAACGACTTTCAGAATATCTGGACAAAAATTCTCCGAAGGGAATCAGTTGCCACGCATTGAATGGCGATTATATGGCGCTTCAGGATGATATATTGAAATTGTGTGGGAATGAGAGCTTTGCTTTCTTTTTTGTGGACCCGATGGGATGGGTAGACGTAGGTGTTCCAAGACTTGCCAAGTTATTACGCAGGCCAAAGTCAGAGTTTCTAATCACATTTATGTATGACTTTTTGAATCGCGCCATTGGTATGGCTGACTACCGTGAGCAGATTTCACAGATGCTGGGTAAGCTTGGAGAAAGGGACTATGAACAATTGGACCGTTTGTCCACGCAGGACAGGGCGGATTGGGTCGTTCGTAAGTACCGTGAACAACTGAAAGTCATGATGGGGCCCGATGGCAGGTATCCGGCGCGAGCGTTCCATGCTGATGTGCTTCATAAGGCCAAGGAACGTGTGCATTACCATATGGTCTATCTGACACGACATCACAAAGGCATTGTGAAATTTGCCGAGGCCTCAGAAAAGGTCGATTCGCTACAAAAGATTGTGAGGACTCAGACGAAGCTTGATTCGAGCAAGCAAAGAAACCTGTTTTCGGCCGAACAGTGGGTTGAGCATGAGAACGGCGTTGCGACAAACTTGGACGATGTGAAGGCCTATTGGCTTAGGCAATTAACCGACCAACCGGTACGATATGACGAAACGCGGTTAGCAAATATGCTTGAAGAAACTGGCTGGTTGACCCGCGACTTTCAGGATGCATTTCGGGAATTACAGGCTGCGAAGAAGGTCGAAAATCTCGATGGAAGTACACGACGAACTAAGCACCCGATACATTTCGATGATGGTGAACGACTCAGGAGGTGTGCATGAGCACAGTGTCTCGCATTGAATGGACCGAACAGACCTGGAATCCCACTACGGGCTGCACGAAGATTTCCCCGGGTTGCAAGCACTGTTACGCTGAAACCATGGCACGACGCTTGAAAGCCATGGGTGTGAAGGGCTACGAGAACGGCTTCAAACTGAACATCCTTGCAAAGCGATTGGCTGAGCCACTAAAGCGTCACAAGCCAACTACGTACTTTGTCAACTCTATGAGTGATCTGTTTCACAACGAAATTCCATTCGAGTTTCTTGATCAAGTATTTGATGTTATTCGGAACACACCACAGCATACCTATCAAATACTAACCAAACGCGCGGCGCGAATGCGGAAATACTTCGTTCCGGGAGAACGATTTGTTCCAGGAAACGTATGGCTGGGGGTGTCGGTCGAGAATAGGAAATACGGCCTACCTCGCATTGATGAACTGCGAGAGATTGAAGCCAGTATTAGATTTCTCTCCGTAGAGCCGCTGCTTGAGGATTTAGGTCGGATCGATCTCACCGGTATTCACTGGGTAATTGTTGGTGGTGAGTCAGGGCCGAAGGCGCGACCCATGAAACCCGAGTGGGTCGCGGATATAAAGGAGCAATGCGAAGAAATGGGTGTGGCGTTCTTCTTCAAGCAATGGGGTGGTTGGGGTGCAGATGGCATGAAGCGGCATAAGAAAGAGAATGGACGCCTTTTTGATGGGAAGACGTGGGATCAGATGCCAATTTTGATTGTATGAATATTTAAAATTGGGCACAAATGTATGTCAGCTCAGGCCTCCGTGAGACTCTTTTTGATGGGTAACATTTAATTGAACAATTGGTGTCGGGTCATAGTTTTTGCCATACATCGTTTTAGTTGACACCAAATCCGACCGGTAGAAATTGCCTCACTTTCCCGGTAGACTGCGCCTACTGCTTTGATACGGCGCTCCGGCGCCACCTCAGTTCCCATGCAAACCGCGCGCGATGTTTTTTCCTACCGCAAGTATTGGGCAAAGCGTCTCACGCCCGCGCCGTTCCTGCCCATGTCGCGCGCGGAGATGGACGAGCTTGGCTGGGATTCCTGCGACATCATATTAGTTACCGGCGACGCCTACATGGACCTGCCGAGTTTCGGCATGGCCATCATCGGGCGCGTGCTCGAGGCGCAGGGTTTCCGCGTCGGCATCATCGCTCAGCCCGACTGGAAGAGCGCCGAGGCCTTCAAGGCCCTGGGCCGGCCGAATCTGTTCTTCGGCATCAGCGCCGGCAACATGGATTCGATGGTTAACCGCTACACCGCCGACCGCAAGATCCGTTCGGACGACGCCTATACTCC
Organism: Candidatus Muproteobacteria bacterium; assembly: GCA_027449605.1. Lineage (GTDB taxonomy): Bacteria > Pseudomonadota > Gammaproteobacteria > Acidiferrobacterales > Sulfurifustaceae > Sulfuricaulis. Next base: position 63,987 of record DAIDLH010000030.1, read on the forward strand.
CGGCGGCGCGGCGGGCCGGCGCCCGGACCGCTCGGTGATTGTGTACGCGCAGCGGGCGCGCGAGGCCTTCGGCGACGTACCTATTATTATCGGCGGCATCGAGGCCAGTTTGCGACGCATCGCGCATTACGATTACTGGTCCGACAAGGTGCGCTGCTCGATCCTGCTGGATGCCAAGGCCGATCTGCTGGTGTACGGCAACGCCGAGCGCCAGGTGGTCGAGATCGCGCATCGGCTGGCGGCCAAGGAGCCGATTGCCAGCATTACCGACGTTCGCGGCACCGCTTTCGTGCGGTCGGCGCTGCCGGAGGGCTGGAGTGAAATCGATTCGACGCATCTCGACACGCCCGGCGTGTTGAATCCGCCGGTGAATCCCTATGCGAGCGAGGAGGAGATGCGCTCAACGAAGGGTTCCTTCTCCCTGAGGGAGAAGGACAGGATGAGGGTGGAACATACTGCTGCTAATGATCGCCCTCACCCTGGCCCTCTCCCAGGGGGAGAGGGGAATTCAAATATTAACGTGGTTCATTTGCACAAGCGCGTGCCGAAGCTCGACCGCGAGAAAACCGTCATTCGTCTGCCGGCGTTCGAAGCGGTATCGAATGATTCCATTCTCTATGCGCACGCCTCGCGCGTGATGCATCTCGAAACCAATCCCGGCAATGCGCGGGCGCTGGTGCAGCGTCACGGCGAGCGCGACGTGTGGCTCAACCCGCCGCCGCTGCCGCTGACGACGAAAGAAATGGACGGCATCTACGAGCTGCCGTACCAGCGCCAGCCGCACCCGGCCTATGGCAAGGAAAAAATCCCGGCCTACGAGATGATCCGGTTTTCCATCGCGATCCAGCGCGGCTGCTTCGGCGGCTGCACTTTCTGTTCCATCACCGAGCACGAAGGGCGCATCATCCAGAACCGCTCGGAGGATTCGGTCATTCGCGAGATCGAAACCATCCGCGACACCGTGCCCGGCTTCACCGGCGTGATCTCCGACCTCGGCGGGCCGACCGCGAACATGTATCGCATCGCCTGCAAGTCGCGCGAGATCGAATCGGCCTGCCGCAAGCCTTCGTGCGTGTATCCCGATATCTGTCAGAACCTCAACACCGACCATGCACCGCTGATTCACCTGTACAAACGCGCGCGCGAGCTGCCGGGCATCAAGAAGGTGCTGATCGGCTCCGGCGTGCGCTACGACCTCGCCGTTCAGTCGCCCGCGTATGTCAAGGAACTGGTGCAACACCACGTCGGCGGTTATCTCAAGATCGCGCCCGAACATTCACGCGAGGGCCCGCTGTCCAAGATGATGAAGCCCGGCATGGGCGCGTACCACAAGTTCAAGGAACTGTTCGACAAGTATTCGAAAGAGGCGGGGAAGGAGCAGTATCTGATTCCCTATTTCATCGCCGCGCATCCGGGCACGACCGACGAGGACATGCTCGAACTGGCGCTGTGGCTGAAGCAGAACGGTTTCCGCGCCGACCAGGTGCAGGCGTTCCTGCCGAGTCCGATGGCGACCGCGACGGCGATGTACCATTCCGGCAAGAACCCGCTGCGCAAGGTGACCCGCGCGAGCGAGCCGGTGTACATCCCCAAGGGCCTCAAGCAGCGCCGGCTGCACAAGGCGTTCCTGCGCTATCACGACGCCAACAACTGGCCGATGCTGCGCGCCGCGTTGCGGCGCATGCACCGCACCGACCTTATCGGCTCCGGGAAACATCAGCTGATTCCGACCTACCAGCCGGCCGGCACCGGTCAGGTTCACGAAGGACATCGCGGCGGCAAACGCTTTGCCACGCAACACACCGGCCTGCCGCGCTTCGCGCCGAAAAAACCCAAGCCGCGCGCCGGACAACGGCCGCACAAGACGTTGCATCCCGGGAGTCCCACCGGCAGCGGCAAGCGGCGCTGATCGACATAAATTGGTGCGTGGGACGCGCCCTACGACTCCTTCCAGATATTTGCAGGGTAGCATCGCCCGCCGACGCGGCCTCGCTGGGCGATGCCCACACTACGTCTATTTTGATACAGACTCTGGTCGGATGAGGTTCCAACCGGCTATTACCGAAGAGCGGAGTAGCGCGCCAGCGCGGAGTAGCGCGCCAGCGCAGTAGACCCGTAACGCGACGGGAACGATCGACGCACCAGTGCGTCGATCGGTGCGTGACGCCCCGCGCTGTCACGCGCCTACGAACGGATTCACACCGGAGTAACTCCCGAAAGCAAGAACTTAAGCGGCGCGTCGTCGTTCGACGTTGGCTGCTTGTCGCCGCTGGGCAAAGGATAATGAAGTTCCTTCGCATGATTCAGACGGCAGGGGCGGACCTTGCCGATGTTTAGAATCATTTCAAGACGAACGCCTGGTTTGGAAGAACGGCGCTCCTGCTCATCGAAAATTATCGAAGACAGTCGTCACGCCGAGTTTTTTTGTGTTTTCTATTGATAAATATTTTTGCAAATAATTTTGCCGCCGATTAAGCCGCGATTTTTTCATGGTTAATCATTGATTGACAAAAGGAGGTAACGTTCCGTCGGACGGAGGCGAGAAAAATTGCATCAGGTCTAATTCTTATCGATAATCGAGTAAACACCCTAGCTATAGTCTAAGGTATTCACCCGATATTTAATCAAGGGTGATCACTCGATCCACGGATGGACCTGAATGTTTATATACACGCGCGTTGTACGTCAATTTATTTCCTTTCGATTTTTATTTCAGATCATCGTCATCAATTTATCGGTTCTGGCTTCGGCATGCGGCGGCGACGCCACCGATGGTTCGCCGTCCACGACGCTCCAGTCAACCGCAACGGTACCGGCTCCCGCGCCCGGTCAGACGCAATTGTTCGCTTCTCCCGCCGGAGCAGGCGCCAACTGCAGTCAGGCGCAGCCCTGCTCGTTAACGGGAGCGCGCGATCGCGCGCGCGGCATGAATGGCGGCATGAGTGGAGACATCACGATTTACCTGCGTGGCGGCGTGTATGCGTTGAACGCGAGTTTCACGCTCGACACACGCGATTCCGGAATGAACGGTCATCGCGTGATCTACCAGGCCTACCCCGGAGAGACGCCGGTGTTCAGCGGCGGCATAGCTGTCTCCGGCTGGTCCTTGTACGACGTCGGCAAAAATATTTACCGTGCGCCCGCCCCGGCCGGCCTGCACACGCGTCAGATGTATGTCAACGGCGTGCGCGCGCAGCGTGCGCGCAGCGTGTTGAATCCGCCGGGCTTCACAAAATCCGCCTACGGTTACGTCACAACGGATGCCGCCATGGCCAATTGGCGCAACCCGGAGGACATCGAGTTCGTTCAGCTTTATCAATGGAAAAATTATCGTTGCGGCGTGGCCTCGTTCAGCGGGAACGCCATTACCATGGATCAGCCCTGCTGGACTCTGGTGCAGGCGCCGCAGCAATATTTCACCATGGGATTACCCACGTGGATCGAAAACGCCTATGAACTGCTGAACTCACCGGGACAGTGGTATCACGACCGGTCCGCGGGTTATATCTATTATATTCCGCGCGCCAACGAGGACATGTCCCGCGCCGAGGCGATCGCGCCGGTATTGGAGACTTTATTGCGGGTGACCGGCACGCCGGATAATCCAGTGCATGATATTACCTTCAAGGGAATCGTCTTCTCCTATGCCACCTGGCTTAAACCCAGCACCCCCGAGGGTTATCCCAGTCTGCAGGCCGGGCAGATGTTGACGGGGAATCCCGCCGATTACCGGCTGGTTAAAACACCGGGTAACGTCAGTTTATATCGGGTGCAAAACGTGGTGTTGGAACGGAACGTTTTCACGCATCTGGGAGCGGCGGGTCTGACGATCGAGGCCGGCAGCAAGTACAACCAGGTCATCGGCAATATCTTCAAGGATATTTCCGGCAGCGCCATCGTACTGGGAGACATCGACCAGCCTCAAACCGCCGACGCGCGCGAGATCACCAAGGATAATTCGATTCGCAACAATTACATCGCCGAAGCCGGACAGGAATATTTCGACGGTGTCGGCATCTTTGCGGGGTATACCGACGACACCATCATCGACCATAACGAGTTGGAAAACCTGCCGTATACCGGCATCTCGGTCGGTTGGGGTTGGGGAGGCGGCGATCCATCGGTCGCGAAGAATAATCAGGTCATCCATAACCGGGTGCATCATGTGATGCAGCGTCTCGAAGACGGCGGGATGATTTACACGCTGGGCGCCCAGCCCAACTCGATCATCAGCGGGAACTATCTGTCCAATCAGACTTTAAACTACGGTGGAATCTATCTGGATCAAGGTTCGCAGTTTTTCACCATCGGCGACAACGTCGTCGCCTCGTCGCCGTATTGGTTCGTGCACCAAGCCATTCAGCCGCCGGCACAAAATAACACAGTGCTCAATAACTACGCCGATGCGCCGTTCTTCTCCCAAAACCAGGGTTTTAGCTTTAACGTCGCCACCGTGGCGTCGAGCGCCTGGCCCGTGGCGGCGCAAAACATCATGAACGACGCCGGTCTGGAAGCGGCATTCCGGGATATTCGCGGCGGCGTCGCGCGTGTCGAGGCGGAGGCCTATAACCACGGCGGCCCGAATGTCGGCTATTTGGATCTCACGCCGGGGAACGCCGGCGGTGTGTATCGCGAGGATGACGTTGACATCTATCCCTGTCCTACATGCTCGAACGACTATACCGTGGGTTACACCCAGACCGGGGAATGGCTTGCGTACTCGATTCACGTTCCTAAAACGGGCCTCTACGATTTCAATTTCACGGTCGCCACCCCGGACGCCGGCGGCGCTATTCAGCTGGTGGTGGACGGCGCCGCGGGCGCGAGCAGCGTCGCGACGCCCGTGACCGGCGACTGGCTCGTCTTCAAGCCGGCGACGCTCGGCGGCGTGTATCTGACCCAGGGGCCGCATACTCTTTACCTCGTGTTCACCGGCGGTTTCAGTTTCGATTATTTCACTTACTCGGCGCGGTGACCCCCGTTCCGGCCGCGCGCGATCGTTTCGCTGCCCGGCTGTCTCTTGCCATCGTGCGGATCGTCTCGCACGAAAAATAACCGCGTGCCTCGTGTGAGATTTTCCTGTCCTGTTTAGAGGCCCCAAATCAAAAAATGATCTGAATTGAGCAGCTCAGGTGTATTCTATGAGAGTTACAGGTATTTGCCTGGTTGACGCTCGTGAGTTATCCGGATATCTGTCATCGGCTGTGACGGGTGAGATGTCCCATTTCATCAGGAGAGCTTTCAGGAGAGTTTATGAGAAAAAATACCGAACAATCCATGGCAAGGTCATCGTCGATGACACCGGGTTCCGGTCATCTGTTAAGCGAGTTGGTGTCGCACCTGCGGGAAAACAGCGTCATGTTGCGCGAGGAGTGGGCGCGGCGCATCACCGAGGCGGAGCTGCTCATGGCCATGAGCCAAGAGGAGATATTCGCCGAGGCCACCTCGGTGTACGACAATTACGTGGAAGCCCTGGAAACGGGGACTCTCGAAGCACTGCAGGCTTACGCGCGCAATCTCTCCGAGCGCATCATCCCGCGGGGGGTTGAAACCCACGAGGTGGTGGGGATAGTGCTGCTGCTGCGCGACGTACTGGCGCGTTCTCTGTTCGCCAAATATCAGGGCGACTTCGACAAGCTGAATCGCATCCTCGACGCCTACGAACCCGCCGCCAACCGCATCGCCATCACCGTCGCCGTGGGTTTCGTGGAGCAGCGCGAACGCACGATTCGGGAGCAGCAAGAGGCGATTCGGGAACTTTCCACGCCGGTGTTGCAGGTGCGCGAACGGCTGTTGATTCTTCCCATTATCGGGCTGATCGATCCGCACCGCGCGCGGCAATTGACGGAACAATTGCTGCGCGGTATCCGCACCAACCGCGCCAAGGTCGTGGTGATCGACATCACGGGCGTGGCCGCCATGGACTCCCACGTCGCCAATCACCTGGTGTTGACGGTGGAGGCTTCGCGCCTGCTCGGGGCGACGGTCATCGTGACCGGCCTGTCGCCGGAGATTTCCCAAACCCTGGTCAATATCGGCGTGGACCTCAGCAAGATGAATACCGTGGGCGACCTCCAGGGCGGCATCGAAGAGGCCGAACGGTTGTTGGGATACAGGGTGGTTTCCATCCGGGACGCGGTGGCGGCCCAACCGGGCTAGGAGACGCGGTGCAAGTTCCCATACTCAAGCAGGGCCCGTACCTGATCGCTTCGATCCAGTCCGCGCTGTCGGACGCCGACTTGATGCAGCTGCGCGACGCCCTTGTCAGGAAGGTGAGCACCTTTCGTTCGCGCGGCGTGATCGTCGACGTTACCGTGCTGGACGTCATGGACTCGTTCGCGTCGCGCACCTTGAACGATCTCGTGCACATGATCCGATTGCGCGGCGCCGATACCGTGATCGTGGGCATCCAGCCGGAGGTGGCGTTCGCCATGGTCCAGTTGGGCTTGACGATGGAAGGCGTCGCCACGGCGCTGGATCTGGAAGAGGGCCTGGAGTTTCTGGATCAGAAACTGAAGCATAAAGGGACCGGCCCGCGCGATGGATGAAACTCGAGTACCGATCCTGGTCGACATCGATATCGTCGCGGCGCGTCAGAACGGCCGCGCGCTGGCGGCGCAGCTCGGCTTCAGCCAGACGGACTCGACCTTGATCGCCACCGCCATATCGGAACTGGCGCGCAATATCATCCTCTACGCCAAACAGGGGGAAATCATCATGAAGCCGCTGAATCACAGCGAGCGCTGCGGCATTGTCGTCGTCGCGCACGACGACGGGCCGGGGATTCTGGATGTCGCGCGGGCGATGCAAATGGGTTATTCCACGTCCGGCAGCCTGGGGTTGGGCCTGCCCGGAGTGAACCGGTTGATGGATGAGTTCGCCATCGATTCGCGGCCGGGCAGCGGCACGACGGTAACCGTAAAAAAATGGAGACGTTAAACCGGCCCGCGTTGGACTTGGGCGTCGCCACCCTGACGCTGGCGGATCCCGACCAATGCGGCGACCTGAACCTGGTGGCGTACTTCGCCGGCGGCGTGTTGGTGGCGGTGATGGATGGCGCCGGTCACGGCGCCGAAGCGGCGCAAGCGGCCAGGACCGCGCAAGATATATTAAGTAATCGTCCGGACGCGCCGCTGCCGGCGCTGATCCGGCAGTGTCACGACGGTTTGCGAACGATGCGCGGCGTGGTGATGAGCCTGGCCTCGTTCGACACGCGGGAGCGGACCATGACGTGGGCGGGTGTCGGCAACGTGGAAGGGAGGTTGTTGCCGCGCGACGCGCACTGCGCGCCGAGAAGGTTATTGTTGAGCGCCGGCATGCTCGGCCATCGGTTGGCGACGGTTACCCCGAGCGCGGTCCAGGTGAATCCCGGCGACACGCTGATTCTGGCCACCGACGGCGTGCGCGAGAGTTTCGATCGGAGACTGTGCCTGAATCGGTCGCCGCAAAAGATCGCCGATGACATCCTGGCGCAGGATGCGCTCCAAACCGATGACGCGCTGGTGCTGGTTGCGCGCTTCCTGGGATGAGTTCGATGAGCGAGGCGGAACGGCAGTTGAGATTATTGTATGCCCAGGCCTTGCAGGAGCATCTGGCGGGGGGCGGGGAGGCGACCTTGCGGCGGGCCTACGAATTGGGACGGAAAGCCGTCGCCGACGGCCTGGGTGTTCTGGACCTGGCGGCGGTTTACACCGGCGCGGCCGCGGCCAGCATGCGTAACGCCGATTCGGACGGGAATGCCGTGGAAAAAGCGGAAGCGATGCACGGTTTTCTCATCGAGAGCCTGTCGCCGTTCGAGATTACGCATCGCAGTTTCCGCGAGGCCAACGCGGCGCTGTATCGCCTTAACGAGATTCTCGAGGAGGAAACCAAGCGCATCGCTCATATGTTGCACGACGACGCCACGCAGTTGTTGGCCGCCGTGCATATCGCCCTGGCGGATCTGGCCAGCGAGTTACCGTCGGATCTGGGGAATCGCATCCAGGAGATCCGGGGTCATCTCGATCAGATCGAGGCGCAACTGCGGGACCTGTCGCACGATCTGCGTCCGACGCTGCTGGACGACCTGGGGCTTCTGCCGGCGCTCGAATTTCTGGCGGAGGGGATCACCAAACGCACGGGAGTCGCGATCGTCGTGGAAGGATCGACCGACGGTCGGCTTCCCCCTTCCATTGAAACCGCGCTCTACCGTATCGTCCAGGAGGGCTTGGTCAACGCGACGCGGCATGCCCGCGCCGGCCGCGCGATGGTGCAGGTGACCCGCGGTCCGCGTTCGATACGTTGCGCCGTTCGGGACAACGGGATCGGTTTCGACGTCCAGGCGACGCAGACCGACAAGAATCGTCACAGTCTGGGGCTGGTCGCCATTCGCGAACGAGTCAACGCCCTGGGCGGCGCGTTGCAGATAAATTCCTCCGCGCAGCGTGGAACCGAATTGCTGGTCACTATACCTTTGGAGGACTGAAAAATGCCAATTCGTGTTTTGCTTGCCGACGATCATGTGGTCGTCCGCCAGGGGCTCAAGGCGCTCCTGGAGAAAGAGGGTGTTAACGTGGTGGGCGAAGTGACCGACGGATATCAGGCGGTGCAATGGGTGCGCGACCACAACCCCGACGTGGCGGTGCTCGATCTGGCGATGCCACGGTTAAACGGACTCGACGCGGCGCGCGAGATCCTCAAGATATCCTCGCACACCAAACCGATTTTGTTGACCATGTATACCGAGGATCATTATATTCTGGAGGCGTTGCGCGCCGGAGTGCGCGGCTACGTCATGAAGAATCACTCGCGCGAGGATCTGGTGCGCGCGATCGCGCAAGTGGCGCGCGGCGACGTGTATCTGAGTCCGGGCATCTCCGAGGTCGTGGTCCAGGCGTATCTGAACAAATCCGATCTCGCTTCCAATCCCTTGAGCACGCGCGAGCGACAGGTGTTGCAACTGGTCGCCGAGGGCAACACCACGAAAAAAATCGCCACCTTGCTCGGCCTGAGCGTCAAGACGGCCGAATCGCACCGCACCCGGCTCATGGAGAAGCTCGACATACACGAGACCGCCGGACTCGTGCGTTACGCCATTCGTCGGGGGCTGATCCAGCCGTAGCCTCGATCGAGTCCCGCCGCGTCCCGTGTTTTCTCCGGGGCGCCGGTCTTCTTTTTTGAATTCCGGAATCCGCCTTTTCGAAGCCCCGGAATTTTCCCGCTCGAAGCTCCGGTATTCTCTGGATTGTTGGGCGTGTCGTTGTGGTCCATCCTGTCCGCCTCAAAAAAAATCAATCGGTCGGCAGGAGAAAAGCGGAGCATGATGTCCATCAACGAGAACGTCGTCGCGTTGCGTGCGCCCGAACCGGATCGCACGGGACGCGAACCGGACGACCGGGCCGCCGCCGCCCGGATCGGCGCCAATCAGCGCATCCCGTTCCGCCGGCAGACGATCGCGGATGGCGACGGCGTTATTGCGCTTGCCGCCCTGTTCCAGCGGATCGCGGACCCTTTTCTGGCAGTCGCGGCGCTGTCCGTTGTCACCTGGGGTTATGGCGTCTCTTTCGACGCGTCGTACGTGGCGCTGTCGGTGATCGCCGCGCTCCTGACGTTCATGCTCTTCAAGCCGGTTGCCCTGACACAGCCTTGGCAGCGTCATGGCTTGATCGGGTTGTGCGCGGGAGTATCGGGTTCGTGGATGATGACGGTGGGCATGTTGCTCTGGCTCGGCGCCGCGACGGGTTATGCCGGCCTGTACCCGGCCCCTGTCGCCCTGACGTGGATCGCGGCTGTCCCGCCGCTCATCGTCCTGCTGCACGGATCGGTCGGAGCCGTGCTTTGGCGTTACGTCCATTCGCGGCGGTATCGGCGCACGGCGGTCGTCGTCGGCGTCAACGAATTGAGCCAACGCCTGGCGGAAAAACTGACCGTCCAATCCCACCTGGGCATGTCTTTCCAGGGGTTTTTCGACGATCGCGGCGCGGAGCGCCTGAGCGGCTACGCGCACCTCCGGCTCCTGGGACCCCTGAGCGATCTGCCCGTTTTCGCCGCCAGGAACAAAGTCGACGTCATCTACATCGCGCTGCCGATGCTGCAGCAGGAACGCATTCTGAAATTGCTCGATCGTCTGCGCGACACCACGGCGTCGATTTACTTCGTTCCGGACGTTTTTATAACCGACCTGATCCAGGGCCGTCTCGACGATATCGACGGATTGCCGGTGGCGGCGTTGTGCGAGACGCCGTTCACCGGCATCCATCGCGTGGTAAAACGCCTGACGGACGTGGTTCTGGCTGGCGCATTTCTCCTGCTGTCATCCCCCCTGTTAGGGCTCATTGCGCTCGGCGTCAAGCTGGGCTCACCTGGGCCCGTTCTTTTCAAACAACGCCGGTACGGGATCGACGGCCGGGAAATCGTGGTTTACAAATTTCGCACCATGCTCGTGTGCGAAAACGGCAATGTGATCGTACAGGCCCGTCGCCAGGATCCGCGCGTCACGCGCCTCGGCGCGTTCTTGCGCCGGTTCTCCCTGGATGAGCTGCCGCAGTTCATCAACGTGCTGCAGGGAAACATGAGCGTCGTCGGTCCGCGACCGCACGCGGTGGCGCATAACGAGATGTATCGCAAGCTGATCAAGGGATACATGATGCGTCACAAGGTCAAACCCGGCATTACCGGATGGGCGCAGGTCAACGGCCTGCGCGGCGCGACTCAGGATCTGGCCAAGATGAGGGATCGCGTCGAACACGACCTGGATTATCTCCGGAACTGGTCGCTCGCGTTGGACATGAAAATCATCCTGAGAACGGCGTTGCAATTTTTCCGGGATCGACACGCGTATTAGTTCCGATCGCGCGATGCTCATCCGCATGGGGTACGGGGAACATGAAACATCTCGAAGGGAAGCAAGCGAAATTCTCCGCGGTCAAGACTCAAGTTTCAGAACTTCCTTGAGCGCTGCCGGTCGTTATCACGAGCATGGAATCAGAGACTCATTTTGTCCACGCAACGGAGATCGCAATGACGCGAAAAATCGTATTCAGGAGCTTGATAACCGCCGCCGCGATCGCCGTCACGGCCCCGCCGCACGGCGCGGAAGCAAAATCGGATTTTGCGATCGCGGTTCCCGATCTTTTGAGCCGGGGTTCCTTTTCCGAGCAGATTCAGCATAACGCCGTGGTGTCGTCGATCGCGCCGGGCCCGTATCGTCATGATGAGCGCCGGTCGGTCATGAGCGCTTCCACCGCCTTTCTCCCCACGGCGCACGGCGCAAACGGGAGCTGTCGCACGAGCAGCGGTTGGGTCTGTCGTCCGTTCCCGGCATCCAGCACCAAGGTCTGGACTCTATCGGGTTCGGCGTTGATGGTTCTGGGACTGCTGGCGAGACGCAGGATGACGAGCCGGCGCGGATATATCGACCGATGACGACAAGAGCGCGTGCGCTGTGGCTTCTGGGCCTGAGCATGTTTTTGGAGGGTTATATGACATTGGCGCAAGCTGAAGTGAAGCCGTACGTGGCCGCCAGCTATATACATACCGACAACCTGTTCCGCCTTTCCGACCGGGCGGACCCTAACGCCGTGATCGGGAGCGGAGACAGGTCCGACAATTACCGGCGTCTCGAAGCGGGGGTGGACATGAACGCCCAGGCGTCGCGCCAGAAATTCAATCTGCAAGCGGGCGTCAATCAAACCCGATTCGAGCGTTTTAATTTTCTCGATAACGGCGGCGGTTCCGGACGCGCGGTTTGGGATGGCGAGATAGGAAGCGCCTGGCGAGGCCGGGCCGGTTATGAATACGCGCGCTCGCTCTCCGCTTTCGAGGTGTTGAGCGGGGGCAAGAATATCCGGACCGACCGACGCGGCTTCGGCGAACTCGATTACCGGATTTTTCCGAGCTGGCGGATTCGCGCCGGGGCCGATAACTACGACGTCAAAAACAGCCTGACAACGCGGCAAACGCTCGATAATCGAACGGTTTCCCGGGCCATCGGCCTGCATTACGTGAACGCCGCCGAAGATTATCTTGGCGTGCAGTCGAAGTCGACCGACGGCAGCTACCCCAATCCCGAGAATATCAACGGCGTCTCGGTCGACAACGGTTACGATGAAACCGAAAACGGATTGGTCATGGACTGGCGTCCGGCCGGACATTCGCGCCTGCGGGCGCGCGCCAGTTATACCGAGCGCCACTACGCCCAACTGCCGGCGAGGGACTACAAAGGTCCGACGGCTCGTTTGATTTACGACTGGAACCTGTCCGAAAAGACGCTCGCGAACGCCGTCGTCTGGCGGGAGCTCACCATCGCCGACGACCTGAGCGCCAGTTATGTGTTGTCCAAGGGAATCAACCTCGGACCGAAATGGTCGGCCACTCCCAAGGTGACGCTGCGGGCGGGGCTGGGTCATGAAATCCGCGAGTACCGGGGCGACCCGCGTTTGATCTTGACCGCGCTGAATCAGCGTTCCGACCGGCTCAATGCGGCGACTTTTTCCGCGGATTATCTGCCGTCACCCAAAATCCAGATGGGCCTGGGTTATGAGACGGGGCGCAGGACGTCCACGCAAGCCCTGTCCGATTACCGCTATCGCAACGTCAGCGGGAATCTGCGCGTGGAATTCTAGGAGGCGAATAGCCATGAACCGCTCGCGCCGTTTCCGGAATAAACCGTTTTTGATTCTCGTCGCGGCGTTCATCTCCTTGAGCGCCTGTAACGACGGCCCGGCGCTGGTCAGGGTGAACGACGAGGAGATCAGCGTGCGCCAGGTGAATTACGTGCTGGCGCATTTCCCACAAGATCGAAGCCAGGACGGGGTTTTGGCGCGCCGTGTCGTCGAGCGATTCGTCGATCAGCAGTTATTGCTTCAGATGGCGCTGAAAAATGGGCTGGATCGCGACCCGGACGTGATGCTGGCCATGGAGCAAGTGCGTCGCCAGATATTGGCCCAGGCGTATCTCGACAAAATCGGCGGCGAGGTCGCCGCGCCCGGCGAGGCGGAAATCAGGGCCTACTACGACCGGCATCCGGAGCTCTTCGCGCACCGGAAAATGTATCGGGTGCAACAAATCGTCGTCTCCAGGTCTTTGCCATACTCCGCTCTCAAGGCCAGGGTCAACGGCGACATGAGCGCCGCGGATCTCATCCGCTGGTTGCAGGCCGGAAAGACGCTGGTGAGCGCGACGACCTCCGTAACGCCCGCGGAAAACATTTCCGCCGAGATTCTGCCCAGGCTGCATGCGATGAAGAAAGGCGATCGGCTGGCTTGGGAAACGCCCGAGCATCACGTCGTCGTGGTCCTGCTCGGCGCCACGGAACAACCGCTCGCGCATGCCAGGGCCGCTCCGCTGATCGAGGAATTTCTGTTGGGCGAGAAACGCAAGGCGCGCGGTCAGGAAGAGTTGGCGCGTCTGCGGCGCTCCGCCACGATCCAGTGGATGACGGATTTCGCCGCGCGGCCCGCCGCTATCGAGAATCGCCGGCGATCGCGACGCTCCCCGGATCGACGTGCGTCGGAGCCGGACAGCGCCGGAAGGGGTTTCGCGTGAAATGTCCTCGCGGTCTTGCGTTGAGTCCGCATTTGTCGGGCGGTCCGCGCCGTCGCCCCTGGGGGGCGCGCACGCCGGGCCGAGTCCGGGTCGCGGCGATATTTTTTTTATTGCTCTGTTCGCCATTCACGGCGATGGCGCAGGGATATCTCCTGGACGTGGGCGACGTCGTGAAGATCACCGTTTACGACAATCCCGATCTGACGACCGTCGCGCGCATCAACGAGGCCGGCAAGATCAGTTTTCCGTTGTTGGGCGAGGTGTCCATCGTCCAACTGAGCGCGCTGGATGCCGGGGCCAGAATATCCAGCCAGCTCAGGAAGGGCGGGTTTATCAAATATCCGCAGGTGAACGTATTCGTCGAGCGTTTCCACAGCGCGATGGTGTCGATCCTGGGCGAGGTGCAGAAGCCCGGCAAATACCCGGCTCGCGACCCGGAAACGGAGGACGTAAAAAGCGTGGCGGATTTGCTGGTGCTGGCGGGCGGCTTGAAAGAGACCGCCGCCGATTATCTCACCGTGATCGGCAAGCAGAAGGGCGTCAAATCCAGTCAACGGGTCGATCTGACCGCCTTGCTGCGTCGCGGCGACATGAGTCAGAACCTTCCCATCGGCGAAGGCGACGTCGTGTTCGTGCCGCGCATGGACATGTTTTACATATACGGCGAAGTACAAAAGCCAGGCTCTTACCGCCTGGAACGCGATATGACGGTGATGCAGGCGCTGGCGGTGGGCGGCGGATTGACGCCCCGCGGCACGCAACGTGGCATCGTGATCAAGCGTCGCGATGACGACGGAAAAATCCGCTCGCACCGGTCGAAGCTCCCGGACAAGTTGCGACCCGACGACGTCATTTACGTCAAGGAAAGCTGGTTTTGAAGCGAGGACGGGAAACATGAACTTTCAACAATTGATGTCAATCCTGAGCGCGCGCTCCGGCTGGATCGTGTTGACGCTGTTCGTCGTCACCGGCGTCACGGCGGCGGCCACCTTTTTCGTCCTTCCCAAAACCTACTCGGCCACGACCTCGATGATGATCTCCTTCAAGAGCAACGACCCGTTTGGGCAGCCGGGTTTCGCGGTCCCGCAATCTCCGGGTTACGTGGCGACGCAGGCGGATATCGTGTCCAGCCATCAAGTCGCCCTTGAGGTCGTCAAGAACCTGGCTTGGGCCGACGACCCCCGGGCCATCGAATTATTCAACAAAGAAACGCGAGGACGCGGTTCCCTCGACGACTGGCTGGCCGACAAATTGTTGAAAAAGCTGGAGGTCAGACCGGCGCGCGAAAGTCGCGTGATCGAGATCCGATTTTCTTGGACCGACCCGCAATTTTCAGCCCGCGTGGCCGACGCCTTCGCCCAGGCCTATATCGACACCACTTCGGCCTTGAATGCCGACCCCGCGCGCCGCAACACCGGCTGGTTCGAGCAGCAATTGAAAAAATTGCGCGGTGACGTAAAACGGGCTCAGGAAAAACTGACGGCGTATCAGCAGAAAAGCGGGATCGTCGGCGCCAGCGGCGAACGCATGGACACGGAGACACAGCGCCTGGCGGAACTCACGACGCAGCTGACGGCGGCGCAGGCCCAAGTCTACGAAGTGAAGTCGCGTCAACTGGGGGAAAATCACCCGCAATATCGGCGCGCACTGGCCAATGAAGCGGCGTTGCAGCGGCCGGTGGCCGAACAGAAAGCCAGAATACTGAGATTGCGCAAGCAATACGACGATATCGCCATGTTGACCCGCGAAGTGGAGAATGCACAGCGCATCTACGACGCCGCCATGCAACGCGCCGACCAGACCAGCCTGGAGAGCCAATCCCCTCAAGCCGGCGCCTCGATTCTGAGCAAGGCGTACGTCCCGACCGAACCTTCCAGCCCCAAGGTCGTTTTGAATCTGGCCCTGTCCGTGCTGCTCGGCCTGGCGCTCGGCGTGGGCGTCGCGCTGGGCCGCGAACTGGCGGATCGCCGGGTGCGGACGGTCCGGGACATCAAGCTGGACCTGGGACTTCCGGTGTTGGGCGTGTTGCAGAAAGGGAGGGCCTAGAGCCATGCGACTGTTTCGAACCTTCGATATCACGCCCACCCTGGATGATTTGCCGGGAGAAAACGACGCGGGTTCGGCGGCCACGACGCACGCGTCTCCCCTCGGAAAAATAGGACAGATACTGTTGGACGGCGGCAAACTCGACCCGGAAGACATACAGAAGATACTCAAGCTGCAACACCGAAAAGGGTTGCGCTTCGGCGAGGCCGCTTTGAAGCTCCGGCTTCTCAAACCGCAGGATCTGATGCAGGCCTTGTCGCGGCAGTTCGCCTACCCTTGCCTGCAACCGGGCGAGGGCGACTTTTCACGCGAGGTGGTGGCGGCCTACCAGTCTTCTCCGTCGCAGCTCGAGGCCCTGCGCCAGCAGCGCAGCCTGCTCACGCAGTACTGGTTCGCGCGCTCTCCGGCGCTGGCGATCGTCAGCCCCGACCATGGAGAGGGACGCAGTTACCTTGCGGCAAACCTGGCGGTGCTGTTCGCGCAATTGGGCCGGAGGACCCTGCTGATCGACGCGGATATGCGACGGCCGCGTCAGCACGAGATATTTAACGTGGTCAATCGCCTGGGTCTTTCCTCCTTTCTGGCCGGACGCGCCGGCGCCGAGATCATCCAGCCACTGCCGGTTTTAAGATCGCTCGCGGTTCTGTCCGCGGGTCCGATCCCGCCGAACCCGCACGAGCTCCTGGATCGCGGCGGACTGTCCGGCCTGCTGGAGAGGGCATACCGCGATTACCAGGTGATCATCGTCGATACGCCCGCGGGAAACCACCAGGGAGACGCGCACATCGTCGCGCGCCATTGCCAGGGCGCCCTCATGGTGGTGCGCCGGCACCGCACGCGTCTGAACGACGCGAGAAACATGATCGAACATCTGTCCAACGTCGATGTGCAACTGGTGGGTTCCGTGTTGAATCAATTCTAGGACGGCAAAACCGATGGACGACTCGAAGGAGGTGTTTGTGAAAAAAGCCCTCATCACGGGAATAACGGGTCAGGACGGCGCCTATCTGGCGGAACTCCTGCTCGACAAAGGCTATGAGGTGCACGGCATCAAACGTCGCTCCTCGCTGTTTAACACCGACCGCATCGATCATCTGTATCAGGGACCGCAACGCAAGGACCGCCGGTTTATCCTGCATCACGGCGACCTGACGGACTCGAGCAGTCTGTTGCGCGTGATGCAGTTGGTGCAGCCGGATGAGATATACAACCTGGCGGCCCAGAGCCATGTCGCGGTGTCGTTCGAGGAACCGGAATACACGGCCAATTCCGACGCCCTCGGCGCCTTGCGCCTGCTGGAGGGCATCCGCATTCTCGGTCTGAACGGGAAAACCCGCTTTTATCAGGCCTCGACCTCGGAGTTGTACGGCAAGGTCCAGGAAACCCCGCAGCGCGAAACCACGCCTTTTTATCCGCGCAGCCCGTACGCGGCGGCCAAATTGTACGCCTATTGGATCACCGTGAATTACCGCGAAGCCTACGGGCTGTTCGCGTGCAACGGAATTCTGTTCAACCACGAGTCGCCGATACGCGGCGAGACCTTCGTGACGCGCAAAGTCACCCGCGGGCTGGCCCGCATCAGCCTCGGGCTGGAGGAATGCATTTATCTGGGAAACCTGAGCGCCAGGCGCGACTGGGGACACGCGCGCGATTATGTCGAGGCGCAATGGCTGATGCTGCAACAGAACGATCCGGAAGATTTGGTGATTGCCAGCGGCGAACAACACTCGGTCCGCGAGTTCGTCAACGCCGCCGCCCGGGAGCTGGGCGTGATCCTGAGATGGAGAGGTTTCGGCGCGCATGAAACGGCCGTGGTTTCGCGGGTGTTGCGTCCCGACACGGAATTTCGACCGGGTCAGACGGTCGTGCGGGTCGATCCGCACTATTTCCGTCCCGCCGAAGTGGAGACCCTGCTGGGAGACGCCGGCAGGGCGCGGCAGAAATTGAATTGGAAACCGAAAATTCCATTCGCCACGCTGGTGGCGGAAATGGTGCGCGCGGATCTTGCGCTGGCGTCGCGCGACGCCGTGTGCCAGCGCGAGGGTTTCGAGACCTACCGCTATTACGAATGAAATCATGACGCGCTCGACATGACGGAGGGATTATGTTTCCAACGGATGCGAAGATATATATCGCCGGTCACGGCGGCATGGTCGGTTCGGCGTTGGTACGCCGGTTGCAACGGGGAGGATATACCCGCCTGATCACCCGCACCCGCCACGAGCTGAATCTGCTCGATCAAACCGCGGTGCTCGACTTCATGCTCGCCGTCCAGCCCGATTACGTTTTTCTGGCGGCGGCCAAGGTGGGTGGAATCCAGGCCAACAACCGTTATCGCGCCGATTTTATCTATCAGAACCTGACGATCGAAACCAACATCGTTCACGCGGCGTTTGCCGCGGGTGTGCCGCGCCTGATGTTCCTGGGATCGAGCTGTATTTACCCCCGTAATTGTCCTCAACCCATCAAGGAACAGTACTTGTTGTCCGGGTCGTTGGAATCCACCAACGAGCCTTATGCCGTCGCCAAAATCGCCGGCATCAAGCTGTGCGAATCGTTCAACCGCCAGTACGGCACGCGTTACGTCTGTGTCATGCCGACCAACTTATACGGTCCTCATGACCGCTTCGATCTGGAAAACAGCCACGTCATTCCGGCGCTGTTGCGCAAGTTCCACGAGGCCAGAGAGAGGCGCGAAGATTGTGTCACCGTTTGGGGAACGGGTGCGGCGCGCCGTGAATTCCTGCACGTTGACGATCTGGCCGATGCCTGTGTGTTTTTGATGGAACGGAACGTCGGCGAGGGTCTATTCAACATCGGCACGGGCGTTGACATGACCATCCGCGAACTGGCCTTGACGATCAAGGACGTCGTCGGATTCCAGGGCGGAATCGTTTTCGATTCGCGCAAGCCCGACGGCACGCCGCGCAAGTTGCTCGACGTCGGTCGCATGCAAAACCTGGGCTGGCAGCCCCGCTATTCGGTGCGCGCCGGCCTGGAACAGGTCTATCAATGGTATCGGCAGCACGCGTGTGACCCATGTCAGGCGTTGGCGGGTTGAAACACCGGGCCTTTCGACCCCGTCTGTGGGTCTTGTACGACCAGGCGCTGGTCTCGGGCGCCAACTTTTTTACCATGGTTTATCTGGGCCGGCTGCTGACGCCCGAGGCGTTCGGGTTTTTCACGCTCGCGTATATGAGCGTGTTTTTTCTGAGCACGCTGCAAACCGCCTTGTTGACCCAGCCCCTGAACCTGATCGGCGCGATCGAGAAGGAATCCGTCAACCTGGGCCATCTGGTGTCCCTGCAACGCCTGCACGTGTTTGTCTGGTTGCCCCTGAACGCGGTTGTGCTGGCGGGCATTTCGTTCCGGTTTTTTCCGCAACCGGGCCTATTTGTCGCCGCCGCCGTTTATCTTTGCGCGTTTCAGTTGCAGGAGCTCCTGCGTCGTTACTGGTATACCTGCAACCGCGTCACCGAGGCGTTTGGCAACGACGCGATCAGTTATGGCGCGCAGGTGACGGGCCTGATTCTCCTCGGGCAGCAGGGACTTCTGGACGGCCCGTGGGCGTTTTACGTGCTGGCGTCAACCTCGCTCGTCGCCGTGGCGGTGGGTTGGCGGCGTCTGCGTTACCAAACGCGAGGGTTCACGCCGCTGCGCGAGGTGGTCACGGAGCATTGGAGTCTGGGCAGATGGTTATTGCTGGGGACGCTTTCCTCCTACACGGCGATCCAGCTTTATCCTTACATGCTCGCCGGCCTGGGCGCCGGCCTGGTGGCGACGTTCGCCGCCTCGCGCAATATCCTCAATGGATTGAACGTCGTAATACAGGCGGCGAATAATTATCTGCCTATCAAGGCCAAGCAGGTGTTGCAGCGCGAGGGCCTGGAAGGTCTGCGGCGCTTTCTGGCGCGCATGGGATCGACGATGTTCGCCGGCGCGGCGATTTTTTGCGCGGCGGTCACATTTTGGGCGGGCGATCTGCTGCGTTTAATCTACGGGGATAATTTCGCCGGCAGCGACAATATACTGAGAATCCTCGCTGTCGGCGCCCTGGGTTCGGTTCTGTTCCCGGTGCTCTACGCCGGGATTCTGGCCCTGGGACGCGCGCCCGTCGTGTTCGTTTCCAATACGGCGGCGACGATTTTCGTCGTCACCGTCGGCTGGTGGCTGATCCGGCATTACGGGCTCGTGGGCGCGGCCGTGACGGCCAGTTCGAGCGTCATCCTGATATTGCTCGTCCAGGCGTGGAGTCTCAAATCGGCGGCGGTCAAATTCACGCCGGGCCCCGCGCCGGCGCGACAGGGGAGCGGGTAGTCATGCGCGCCATGGCATGGGAGACAACGACACGATCCGATCGGGAACAGCGCGGGCCGAGCGTCTCCATGGTCTTGTTCTGGATTTTTCTGGCGGCGGCCATCCTGTTGCTGCTGGACCCGCTCAACCCAGGGGTGGCCACCGAAGCCGGTTATCTGCGATTGCCGCGCGATATCGGCCCGTTGAAATACGCGGCGCTCGTCTTCGGCGCGATGGGGATGGGCCTCAGTGTCGTGGGGCTTCCATTATTCGACCCGGCGCGCTGGAGACATTTCACGTCATCTCTGATGCTGTGCTGGCCCGTTCTGCTCTGCGGCTTGTTCATTCTGGCGGGATCGCTTTATGCCCGGTTTGTGCTGGGCATCAAGGAAACCTATCTGGCGTCCGGGCTCGCCATGACGGCCTTTCCGATCGGACTGGCCATGATCGCCGAATCGCGCGATCCCTTGAAGACCGTGCACGCGTATTTTGTCGTCTTGCTGCTGGCTTCCGTGTACATGGCGGTGGAGATCGTGATTCAGCGGCGTCAAGGCGGCCAGGCGTTTCACGAGGAAATCTTTTTATTGATACCGCTGGCCGTCTATTGGTTTCTGGTCAACGAGAAAAACTGGAGCGCGTGGTTCTGGGTACTCGGCTTTGCCGTCGTCGGCCTGATCAGTCACAAAAACACGAGTTATCTCGTGCTTCTTCTGGTCCTGGGTTATCTGTGCGTGCTTTGGATCGGAAAAAAATTCCTGCGTCACCGCAACGATGGCTTGAGGCGTTTCGTCCTCGGCTATGGCCTCATGCTGGCGCTGTTCGCCGCCGCGGCGGCGCTGGCGTTCGTTCTCGTGCATTACCAGGATCGCCTGCCTTCCGGCAATACCGACGTGCGTGAGTACGTCTATCGGGCGGCGTGGGAAAAATTCCTGGCCAGCCCGGTCTACGGAACCGCGTTTGCCGACAACACGAACATCGATTTCCCGTTTTTCCCGATCATGGGTCAGTACCGGGTCATCAATCACAGCGATTGGCTGGACGTCCTGGCGCGCGGCGGGGCGCTGGGGTTTGCATTGTTTCTCGGGGCCCTGTTCACGCCGTTTTGGCTGTCCGCGTCACGGACCAAGCCGGCGGAGGCGCGCCTGCGCGCCTGTCTGCATGGCCTGAGGGCGATAGGCTTGAGCGGCATGGTGGTGATGCTGTTCAACCCGGTGATGTTGAACATGGCGGTCGGCACCCTGTTTTGGCTGAACGCCGGATTATTGGCCGGTCTCGGTTGGCGGCAACGCGCGCGCCGGCAGCCTCCGGGCGTTGACTATTCGTGACTGGCGGAGGCTGCACCATGGATTTGTATCCGAAAATCAGCGTCGTGATCCCCTCGTACAACCAGGGACGGTACATCGAACAGACACTGCGCAGCGTGATCGATCAGGGTTATCCGAATCTCGAACTGATTGTGATCGACGGCGGCTCCACCGACGACAGTGTCGACATCATCCGCCGCCACGACCGTCACGTGGCCTATTGGGTCAGCGAACCCGACGGCGGTCATACACAGGGTTTGATCAAGGGATTTCAGCGCGCGACCGGCGACATCCAGTGCTGGCTCAATGCCGACGATTTGTATGAACCGCGCGCCTTGCACGAAGTGGCGCAGCTTTTCGTCGCGCGACCGCAGGCACGGTTCCTTTACGGCAACTGGACCTGGATCGATCGCGACGGGAACCCGCTGTATTACCGCCGCGAAATGGGGTTTCATCGCTGGTTGTGGCTGTACGCCTACAATTATATCCCGCAACCCGCGGCGTTCTGGCGCAAGGATCTGTATGAAGAAGTCGGCGGGCTCGATTCACGGTACTCGCTGACCATGGACGCGGATTTGTTCGCGCGTTTCGCGCGCATCTGTCGTCCGCACCATCTCGACCGGCCGCTGGCGCGTTTCCGCGGATATCCGGAGCAACGCAACCAGTCGCATCGCGCGGACAGCGACCGTGAGCAATACGACATTCTGTGCCGCGAACTCAACCGCCGCGTCGGTGCGGTGGAAAAAATATCGCTGGGTTTGTTGGCGCGCCTCGTGCGCTTTTCCTGCCGGGCGCTGCGCTGGGGCTCGCCCCGGATCGGCGGCAACCTGAGGCAGACCTGGGCGTCGCTTGTTTCAAGAGACAAGTCGACCTAGACCCGTCCTGTCCGGCAATTCGGGGTTCGCTTGTTTGGGGAATTCTCCGTTCCTGAATTCCAGAATTTCCCCCTCGGGGTCCCGGTGTTCTCCGGATTGTTGCCCGGCGCGCGGCAGTCCATTCTGTTCGTCCGATGCACAACCTGGGAAAGCAGACATGTTGTCCAGGAACGTGAAGGTCGGCGCGTTGTCCGCCGCCGCGGTTTGTTCGGAAAACGAGGCGAGTTCCGGAGCCGGGATGAACGCCCCGAAAAAGGAGGCAACGATGTCAGCCGGTCCGCGCTTCGATGGCGTGCGTCGGAAGCGGGCTGTCATTTTTTTATCCGTCTGCATGGCGCTGACAGCAGGAGTTGTCTCGGTGTCCAAGTCCGGTTCTACTTCCGAGGACGTTTACCTGAACGCGGGCAGCGGGCCGATTCCGCCGGTTTACTTCGGCATGCATATCCATGGGGCGGCGGCGAACGGCGCATGGCCGGAGATCCCCTTCGGCGCCTGGCGGCTTTCGGATGCGTACGTGGTGTGGCCCGATCTGGAACCGCAGAAGGGGCAGTGGCGTTTTGAGCGTTTGGATAAATACGTGACCTCCGCCGAAGAGCACGGCGTGGAGGTCCTGCTGCCGCTGGCGCACAGTCCCGGGTGGGCCTCCGCCCGGCCCGAGGAACCGTCGGCTTATCGCCAGCCAGGCTGGGCGGCGGAGCCGCGGAACTTGGTGGACTGGCGTGCGTACGTGCGCCAGGTCGCGCGACGTTACAAGGGCAGGGTGCGCTATTACGAAATCTGGAATGAACCGAACACCAAAACCCTGTATTCCGGTGGCATCCAGAATCTTGTCGATCTGACGCGCGTCGCGCGCGAGGAGATCAAGGCGGTCGATCCTTCCATCGTCGTGATATCGCCTTCGTTTGTCGAGAAGGACGGCCTGAAAAAACTGGATCAGTTCCTCGCCAAGGGCGGCGGCCGGTATGTCGATGTCATCGGATATCACTTTTATGTGATTGCCGAAAAACCGGAGGGAATGCTTCCGGTCATCGCCCGCGTGCGCCAGATCATGGAAAAACACGGCGTCGGCGCCAAACCCCTGTGGAACACGGAAACCGGCTGGTTGATCGCCAACAACCACGGGACAATCGATCCCACGCAGGTCGGCTTCCCGCGAGACACACCGGTGCTGACACCGGAGCAGGCCACGGCGTACGTGGCGCGTGCGCTGATCTTGAGCTGGGCCGCGGGCGTGAACCGGCTTTATTGGTACGCCTGGGACAACAGAGCCATGGGTCTGGTCGAGGAAGGGGGAAAGACTCCCAAGCCCGCCGCCCTGGCGTATCGCCAGATTTACCGTTGGCTCCGCGGCGGCACGATAAATTCCTGCCGCGGAAGCCGCGCGGGAATATGGACGTGCCAGTTGACTCGCTACAGCGGCGATCGCGTCTGGTTGGTCTGGACGACCGCGAAGGCGGGCCGTTGGACGCCGCCGCCGGATTGGCGCGCCGTGGAGTGGCAGGGTCTCGATGGCCGGCCGATGAGAATCGACGCGGCGGAAGAGAGTGTTTCGATCGGTCCGAGTCCGGTGTTGATCCGCCCGACGACGTTGCGCCGGGTATCGTTGCCATGAGCGCGGCGATTCCCTTGCGCGTTATTGTTGCGCACTGCGCCTACCAAATGCGCGGCGGGGAAGATTCCGTCGTCGAGGCGGAAAGGGAACTGCTCCGCAGCCGGGGCCATGAGGTTCTTTTGTACCAGCGAAGAAACGACGACATCCAGGGACTCAACAAGCTCGTCGCCGCCTCGCAGGCGCTGTGGTCGGGGCGAACCTACCGCCAGATCATCGACCTGGCGTTGCGATTCAAGGCGGATATCATTCACGCGCACAACACCTTTCCCTTGATTTCACCTTCCTTGTACGGGGCGGCCTGGCGTTGCCGGATCCCGGTGGTGCAAACGCTGCACAATTTCCGTCTCTTGTGCCCCCAGGGCGTGTTCTTGCGCGCCGGCGCACTGTGCGAGGACTGCCTGGGCCACATTCCCTGGCGCGGCGTCGTCCATCGGTGTTATCGCGCGAGCGCAGCTCAGACCTCCGTGGCGGTGGGCATGCTCGCGGCCCACCGCTGGTTGGGGACCTATCAACGCAAGGTGACGCGTTACATCGCCTTGAACGAGTTCGCGCGCGGGAAATTCATCGAAGGCGGTTTCCCCGCGGACCGTATCTCGATCAAGCCGAATTTCGTGGACATACCGCCGCCGGCGGCGCAGTGCCGGCGCGGCGGTCTGTTCGTGGGGCGTCTGTCGCCGGAAAAAGGCGTCTCCGTAATGATGGAAGCCTTGCGTCGTCATCCGCAGATAAGCCTGGACGTCATGGGCGCCGGCCCGCTCCATTCCACGGTCGTTCAACATCCCCAGCTGAGGGTCAGTGGCTGGTGCGAACCGCGCGAGGTGTACGAACGGATGCGCGGCGCGTCGTACTTGTTGCTTCCCAGCGTGTGTTACGAGAATTTCCCGCGCACGCTGGTCGAGGCGTTCGCCTGCGGACTGCCGGTGATCGCCAGCCGTTCCGGGCCGATGATGGAGTTGATCGAGGAGGGACACAGCGGATTGTTGTTCGAATCCGGTTCTGCGAGCGATCTGGCGGACAAGATCGCCTGGGCCGAGGCGCATCCCGAGGCGATGCGCCGGATGGGCGACAACGCCCGGCACGCGTACGAAGCGAAATTCACCCCGGAAGAGAATTACCGGCAATTGACGGAGATTTATCGAGGCGCGATGGAAGAATCGAGACAGGAGCAGGTGAGATGGGCGATGCAGGGATAACCAGCGAACGGCGGTCGAGTGAAGAGGTCATCGGTTGCAGCATCGACGCGATCGATTGGGACGCGGCGCTGGAGGCCGTCTCAGGCTGGGCCTCGCGGCGCGAGTCGCGTTACGTGTGTCATTGCAACGTTCATTCCGTCGTGACGGCCAGACGCGATTCGCGGTTCCAGCAGGTGCTGAACGGCGCCGACATGGCGACGCCGGACGGCATGCCGATCGCCTGGGTTCTGCGTTGCTTCGGTTTCAAGCAACAACCGCGCATCAGCGGGCCGGATATGATGTGGAAATATTGCGCACACGCCGCCGCGGCCGGCCACCATATCTATCTCTATGGCGGCACGCTCGAAACGCTCAGGCTTCTGACGAAAAAACTTTTGGCGGCGTTTCCGGGACTGAAGATCGTCGGAGCCGAGGCGCCTCCCTTCAGGGAACTGACGCCGCCGGAAGAACGGGAGACGGTGGACCGCATCAACCGTTCCGGCGCTCACGTGGTGTTTGTCAGTCTGGGCTGCCCCCGGCAGGAATACTGGATGGCGGCGAACCGCGGCTCGATCCACGCGGTGATGCTGGGCGTCGGCGCCGCGTTCGATTACCATGCCGGCACGCTCAGGCGCGCGCCGCCGTGGATGCGCGAGCATGGCCTGGAATGGCTGCACCGGATGCTCGCCGAGCCCCACCGGTTGTTACGGCGTTATCTCGTCACGAACACCCTGTTCGCGATCTATATCGCCGCGTACTTCTTCAGGCACGTCCTTTTGCCCGCGGCGCTGAAAACGACTCGCCGGCTGTTCTTGATTTTGCTCGCGCTGCTCCCGTCTTTCGTCAAGGTGCGTCTCCTGCGGGCCTTGGGACACGATATCGGAAAGAACGTTCATATCGGCATGTCCTACCTCGATATTCGAAGAATGGATCTCAGGGACGGCGTCCGGATCGGCTCGTTCAATTATTTCAACGGTCTGACGGAGCTGACCGTCATGGAACACGCGCGCATCGGCGGTTGGGGGAACTGGTTTACGGCGTCCCGCCGCGACGACCAGGGCAATCCCGGGCATGGGCGGGTTTTCATCGGCCGCGGCAGCGCCATCACCAACCGGCATTATGTCGACGTGCAGGAGTTATTCGTCGTCGGCGAACAGAGTTTTATCGGCGGGTTCGGCTCGGTGTTTTTCACCCACGGCGTATCGCCGCCGCTCGGTAATTTCAATCGTCCGGTGATTATCGGCGATCATTGCTATCTCGGCAGTCACTGTCTGTTGCTGCCGGGCGCCGGGATCGGATCCTACAGCTTTGTCGGCGCAGGCGCGGTGGTGACCAAGGATTTTTCCGACCGAAGCCACGTGTTGCTGGCCGGTAATCCCGCCGCGGCCAAGAAGAGGTACGACGCGGACGCCAGGTTCTTCACGGAAGATCACACGTCGTTTTTACCGCGCCCGCTGCGTCATCGATCCGCGACACGGCTCGTGGCGCTTGAAGGGCACGGGCCGTCGTCGTGACGATAGGGGCCGAGGCGGGAGGCGCGGCAAAACAAGACCTCTGGCCGGGCGAGCGGACACCGCCGGGCGCGACGGAGGCGCGGACGCGGCGCGCTGCGAGGATATCGGTGTTCTATTCCTTCGATGAGGCGCAATCGGTGTGGAGGAGTTTCGAGAGGCACGCCGAAGGATACGTCTTCCAGCGTTACGACTGGCTCAGAAGCTGGCATGAATTCATCGGCGCAGGGCCGGACCTGTGCGTCTGTATAACCGTGGTCGAATGTCCCGAGGGCGCGCCGGCGATGCTGCTGCCGCTTGCCGTCGAGCGACGAGGGCCCGTCCGGTGTCTCGTCTGGCTCGGCGGCAAGATCACCGATTATTGCGCTCCGCTGCTGGCCAGGGATTGTCCCCGCGTCCTGGATCTGAAACGGTTCGCTCTCCTTTGGCGGGAGATCCGCGATCGGTTGCCCCGCCACGATGCCGTGATTCTGGAAAAGCAGCCGGAGTTCGTCGGTTCGCAAGAGAATCCGTTTTTTCATCTGGCGCATGCCCCGAGCGTGGGCGACGCCCATTTCACCCACCTCGGAGGCGAGTACGAATCGTTCTTGCGGGCCAAGCGCAGCAATCATTGGCTGAACCTGGAGCGCAAGAAAGAACGAGGCATGGCGAAGCGAGGCAAACTGCTCTACCGTGTCGCCGGCGATCCGGCGGAGGCGCTGCGGATTCTGCAGGAAACGATGCGGCAGAAGTCGCAAGGCTATCGGGCGCTTGGCGTCCCGGATTTGTTCGCGGATCCGCGTTATCGACGATTCTTCGTCCACATGTCCGCGCGCCATCTGCGGGACGGTCTGGTGCATGCATCCGCCCTGATGCTGGACGATCGGGTCATCGCCACGCATTGGGGGCTCCTCCATCAGGGAAGGTTTTATTGTTATTTGCCGGCGCATGCGCGCGATGAATTGTCCCGCTATTCGCCGGGGAATGCCTTGTTACGCCGGTTGTTCGAATGGTGCATCGCGCACGGCGTGCAGGTATTCGATTTCACGATCGGCGACGAGATCTATAAGTACGGCTGGTGCGACCGGGAACTCCGGATGTTCGACTGCATTCACGCGGTCACGCCGCGCGGATGGTTATACGCGACGACGCTGCAACGCGCGCGCCGCGTGAAGCGCTGGGTTCTGCGATCGCCGCTGTTACGACGCCCGGCACGATCCCTGCGTACGCGGTTAGGCAGAATCTGGAACCGCGGATGAACGCCGATCGACATTTCCTCCGCGCGCGTCCGCGGCTTCAAAAGTTTTTTCGAGACGGTTTCCCGTCACCCCACGTCGAGTCGCTGAAAGCCGCGCCACAGCGCGACAGGCGCTCCGCTCAGGTACAGCTCGATGTAGCGTAGATGCTGATACGACCCGTGAAGCGTGACGCGCGGCAGCGCTTCCAGATGGCGCGCGTGCTCGGAGAAAAGCACGCCCTTGCGCGTGGTCGTGGCGGTCGCGAAGCCGAGATCGCGAATGATTTTGAATTCGCGCCGGCTCGCCGAAGCGGAATCGCCGTAGGGATAGGCGAAATGTCGGACCGGCGCCCCGGTTCGCTCCGCGATGAGCGCGCGGCTCTGCGCCGCCTCGCGGCGGATCTCCTCGGGGCTGAGCCAGCTCAGGGCCGAATGCGAGATCGTATGCGCCCCGAGAGTCGCCAGACCGCCGCCGGCGAGTTCGGCGATCCTGTCCCAGGACATGGCCGTGCTCCGGCAGAACGCCGCGGGGTCGATAGGGTACCGGTCGAGCATCGCCTCGACGCTGGCGCGCTGAACGGCGGGCGGCATCGATCGTAGCGCCCAGTATATTCGGTTGTATGCCCGTGTCTTCCGATGCAGCGAATCGGTCGGGAAAAGGACTTCACGATCGCGGAGGCGGATCGCGATCGCGTCGTTGTCGCGCACGATCTCTTCCAGCAACCACCACCACAGCACGGCGGTTCCGTCCGGCAATCCCGTGTGGATGTAGACGGTAAACGGGGCGCGGTACTTCAGGAAGACGGGCAAGGCATGGAGATAGTTGTCGAGATAGCCGTCATCCAGGGTGAAGCAGACGAAACGTCGCTGGAAATCCTTTTCGACAAGCCGCCGTTGCGCCTCGTCCAGGGTAACGATCTGGTAATTCTGCGCCAGGACCCATTGAATCGTTTCTTCCAGAAATTCAGGCGTTACTTCGAGGATGCGGTTGGGTGAAAACGGACCGCGCCGGTCCGCGGGGCGCACGTGGTGAAGCATGAAAATCGCGCCGACGCCGCCGAAGGCGGGCTTGAACAAGCGGTACGTGCCCGTGTAATAGAGAACGTCCATCGCCGGTCTCATCAGTTGCGTTTTCAGCGGCATAGTCGATTCCCCGCGCCTGGCCGTATCGGCCATGGCGTTCTTGGCGGATGAATTCGCCCAAGGTCCGCTGCAAGGATGGCTGACGCGTGCATGGCGTTGTAAAAATACTTCGTTCTTTGGAGATTTGGCTACAGGTAAACACCGGCGAATCCTCCGGGGAAAGTACTGCGCATGACGACCGGCGATCTTGAATTCCCGTCATCTCGCATCGTGCGTCGATGCGGCCGCGGTATGTCGACCGTTCGAGAGGAGGGATTTTCCGTGGACGCCGGGTGATGCGATGTTCCGTCAACCGATCAGGCAACGGGCGACTCGAACATCGAATAAACCGGGAACTTTTCCGGAATGAATGCCGGTATTTACCGGATTGATGCTTTCGTCGGCAATGTGCAATGTAGCTTATTCTTGTGCGTATACGACCGTAATCATCCAGGACACGGAGAAAATCGATATGAGCGAGCATGAAAATTCGACCTCGGCCATGGAGAAACCCGCCGCTCTCAATATCCATGATGTCTACGCATTTTTCATGAAATTTTTCAGGAAACCGAGGATGCGGTTCTTCATGAAGACGTTTCGTCCGACGGCGAATACCGTCATCCTGGACGTAGGAGGAACGCCGTATAACTGGGATTTAGTACGCTGCGAATCCAGAATCGTCCTGTTCAATCTGGATGTCCCGGCGCAACTTCCTCCGGCGTCACCGTCGAATTATCGTTACGTGGGGGGCAGCGGCACCAGGCTGCCTTATATGGACGCCTCGTACGATATCGCCTATTCCAATTCCGTGATCGAACATTTGCGGACCTTCGAGGAACAAATGAAATTTGCTTCCGAGATCCGCCGAGTCGGCCTGAAGGTGTGGGTCCAGACGCCCGCCCGCAGTTTCTTCATGGAGCCTCACTTCGTTACTCCATTCATACATTTCCTGCCTCGCCGATGGCAGAAACGACTGGTACGAAATTTCACCGTTTGGGGCTGGTTCACCCGCCCCACGCCGCAGCAAGTGGATGACTTCCTGCAGGAGATACGGCTTCTGAATTTTCAGGAAATGCGGGAGTTATTTCCCGATTGCCGAATATACAAGGAAAAGTTTCTTTTCATGACCAAGGCATATATCGCCGTTAGAATCTAGCCTCGGCCGCGTCGACTTCTATTTTCAAACCGTACATTTCGTCTCGCGCTCGTGGTACCATGCGCGTCCAGCATGAC
Organism: Candidatus Muproteobacteria bacterium; assembly: GCA_027449605.1. GTDB lineage: Bacteria > Pseudomonadota > Gammaproteobacteria > Acidiferrobacterales > Sulfurifustaceae > Sulfuricaulis. Next base: position 93,898 of record DAIDLH010000030.1, read on the forward strand.
TCGCTATTCACGCAGGCTGAACCGCGCTAGATGATCCTGCACATCGACATGGATGCGTTTTACGCTTCCATCGAGGAGCGGGATCGCCCCGGCCTCCGCGGCAAGCCGATGGTCGTCGGCGGCAATCCGCACAAGCGCGGCGTCGTGGCCGCGGCCAACTACGCGGCGCGCTACTTCGGCATCCACAGCGCCATGCCGACGGCGCAGGCCAAGCGCCTCTGTCCGCATCTGATCGTTCTCCCGCCGCGCCACGCTTATTACGCGCAGGTCTCGCAGCACATCCGCGACATCTTTCTCCGCTACACGCCGCTCGTGGAACCGTTGTCGCTCGACGAGGCGTTCCTCGACGTGACCCACAGCCGGCAGCTGTTCGGCGAACCGGCGCGCATCGGCTGGCGCATCAAGCGCGAGATCCGCGACGAACTGACGCTCACCGCCTCGGTGGGTGTGGCGCACAACAAGTTCCTGGCCAAGGTGGCGAGCGATGCGGGCAAGCCCGACGGTTTCCTTGTGGTCAACGCCGCCAATGCCCAGTCCTTCCTCGATCCGCTGCCGGTCACGAAATTGTGGGGCGTGGGCAAGGTCGGCAACCGTCGTTTGCAGAAACTGGGGATCAACACGATCCGCGAACTGCGCGCCGCGCCGCGCGGGGCGCTGGACGATCTATTCGGCAGTTGGGGCGAGGTATTATGGGAACTGGCGCACGGCATCGATGACCGGGCGGTGATCCCCGATCACAAGGCCAAGTCGTTGTCGCACGAGACGACCTTCGCCGAAGACATCGCCGACATCGTTGAACTACGCGGCTGGCTGCTCGACCTGACGCGCCAGGTGGCGGCGCGCCTGCGGCGCAACCGTTTGCGCGGCCGCACCGTGCATCTCAAGATCCGCTTTTCCAATTTCCGCACCATCACCCGCTCGCACACGCTGCCGCAGTCCACCGACATCACGCAGGAACTGTGGAACGCGGCGCTGGAACTGCTGACGCGGAATCTGCCGATCCCGCCGCGCGGCGTGCGCCTGCTGGGGTTCAGCGTCAGCGGTTTCGATGACGCCGAATCGCGTCAGGCGGATCTGTTTTGCGAACCGGAGAATGAAAAAAACGTCCGGCTCGACACCGTCAGCGACTGGATCCAGACGCGTTTCGGCCGGGCGGCGCTGACGCGCGCCGCCGAGCTGGTGCATATGACGGATTAGACAAAATGGCGCGTGGTACGCGCCCTACGTCGCTACAAACTATTTTCCGGCGGGCATGAAGGTTCGTGCGTCGATCTCGCCGCGGTTGAGCATTTCCACCATTCTTGCCACCACCCGTTCGCGCGCTTCGTCGGAGAGCTTGAACATCTCCTCGGATTGCATGATGCCGGGCAGGGTCATGGTCGGGTCATAAAGGCGCGACAATACGATTTGCACCGTGGCTTCTTCTTCCGCCGGATCGGGCTTCTTCTTTTCCACCGTGCCGGGGGGCGCGGCGGGCGACGGCGGGGCGCCGGTGGCCGGTAGCGGCGGCGGATCGCGGCGCACCGCCATGGAAACTTGCGCCGTATCGGTGCTCACTGAAATGACGGGAATGTCCATTTTCTGGTCGCGCGGCGGCATTTGTGCTTGATTTGTGCTTGCCGGTGACACGACGGCGGGTGGATTGTTGCCGATTAAATGGTAAGTGATGGCAGCGCCGATAAGGACACCCGTCGTACCGGAAATTATCCCGATATATACAGATCGCATGGTTCCTCCTGTTCGACGAAATCACCAACGCGGAATGGCGTCGCGCAGGGTAGCGGCGTCCGATATCGAGAAAGCCGCCCCATGCCACGAGCGTGGCATGGGGCCGCAAAATACGCATCCCCTCGACATGCGGGACACGGCAATTTTTTAGAAGTGGTGCTTAATTAGAACCTATCTCAAAATAGACGTAGGGTGGGCAATGCCCACCGTCGGATAGCCAGCGAAGCCGTATTGGTGGGCGATGCCCACCCTACAAATATCTGCCGGAGCGTTTTTGAGATAGGTTCTAGACATAAGGCAATTCATTGTCAACGAGGGCGCGACCGGGTGTCGTTGCGATGCAGCGATCGTCGCTTCGATCCGCCGCCGCGCCGTTTTCCGCGGCATACGTTACGCGGCTTTCTCGACGATGAAGATGAATTTTTCGTTACATTGTCTGCTTTCCACGATGGTGTTCCCGGTCTGTTTGCTCCAGGCCTGCACGTCCTTCACGGAACCGGGATCGGTGGCGATCATTTCCAGCCGCTCGCTGGGTCTCAGGTTTTTCACGGCCTTGGACAGGCGCAGGATCGGGATCGGGCAGTTCATTCCGCTGCAATCGATAGACATGGTGCTCATGGTTGTCTCCTTTGAGAGTGGTGTCGAAATCGGGCCCGAGAGCCCGGCCTAAAACGGCTCCCCGCGCACGGCTTTCCGATAGCGTTCGAGCAGCGCCGGGTCTTCGATCGAGCCGTGGTGATGGACCTGCTGCCAGCGGCCGTCCCGTCTGCGGAACACGCGGCTGGTGCGAATCGCGAGGTCGAGACGTTTTCCGTCGCGCTCGAGGCAGCCGCGTTCGCGGCCGACGGCGTAAAAGAGATTCTCCGATTCGTGCAGGGTGTAGTCGTAAAATTCGACGTAGACCTTCGCCGGCCCGTTGAAGATCCGCTCATAGACTCCGCGGATTTCTTCCCAGCCGCGATGCAGGCCGCCGAGAGGGTTCGACATCGCGATATCGTCCGACGGCGACCAGTTGCGTCTCATGGCGCCGAGGTCGCGGGTGTTGAAGGCGCCGTAGAAACCCACGAGCGCGTACAACGCCGACTGACTGCTGACGAGGCATTCTCTGCCGGTGATCGGAGCTTGAATGGGTGCGTTCATGGTCTGCCTCCCGAGGATTTTTCCAGTCCGCGCAGAAAAATCGCGACATGCGTCGCGGCCGCGCGGCGTGTTTCATCCCCAGCGAAGTCCGGGTGACGCACCACGCTGCGCATCACGCTCAGGCCGAGCAGGCCGGCGAAGAAACTGCGCGCATAAGCCTTGGCGTCGCCGGCGCAGAAGCGGCCGGTCGCCTGGCCTTCGGCGATTTCATAGGCGACGTACTCGATGATGCGTTCGAAATGTTCTTCGGTCAGTTCGTCCACCGCCTCGTCCCGCTCCAGCGCTGCGTACAGGATCAGCCGCAGCCACGCCGGATCGGCCTCGGTTTGTTCCAGCACCCAGGCGGACAGCTTCGTGAGCACGTCTTCCAGATCGTATTCCGGGGCGTAGTAGAGGAGCTGTTCCACTTCGGTGAAATGCTTGCGCGCGCACAACTGTTCCAGTATCGCGTCGTAGAGTTCGCGCTTGGTCGGGAAGTGCTGGAACACCAGCGCGTCGCTCGTGCCCACGGCGTCGGCGATGTCCTTGATCCGGGTGGCGCGAAAACCCTGGCGCGCGAACAGGGCGATGGCCTTGCGCACGATCAGGTTGCGACGTTCTTCCGCCGTCAGGCGCTTGCGTTTTTTCTTAGTCATAACTAACTTAGTATCAGCTAAGTTAGTGGCTGTCAACCGGTATGACGTAGCTGCTGGATAAAATGCTTAAAATCATGAGTTTTAGCAGGCGCGCGACCAAGCCGCCGGCGGAGCAGAGAGATCGAGGAGAACGCCATGGTCATGCGCCGGCGGCGGTGCTGGCCGGCGCATGACCGGGCAAGAATAAGGATCGGACAGATTCAGGCCGCGCGCCGACGTTCCTCGCGGAAGGCTTTTTGCAGTTGTACGCGCAGTTCTGGCGTGTCCTTGTGCCCGTGCACGGATATCGCGTGCTGCACGGCGGCCTCCAGCAACTCCGCGTCGCTGTCAGCGAAGATGGTGACCGTGCAATTCATCTGGTTGGGGTATTCACGACAATCAATGTATTTCCGGGACATGAGTTCCTCCTTGAATAAATGATCTGACGGGAATCGAACACAATGCGGGACATAAACGACCGATACCGGCCCGGAAGCAAGGTGACAGGCCTGACGTCACGCTATACCCCGGCGGCGAGGCCTGTCAACCATGCGCCCTGAAACCGCAGGGTTCCCGCTGCCGATGCCGGCTGCAGCAATTGATGTCGTGTTTCAGGGTTCGCCGGGCGGCAGTCAACCGCAGATGATAGCGCGCCGTTTTTCGGTCTTGCACAGTTTTTTCAATTGTTCCCGCAGTTCGGGCGTGTCCTGGCATCCGTGGGCCTTTACCGCATGTTCGATCGCAGCCTCGATCAATTCTTCTTCGTTGTCCGCAAAGATAGCCACGGTGCAGTTTACGTGGGGAAAATCGCGACAATCTATGAATTTTCTGATCATGGTTCCTCCAGAAGCGCCGCCGGCATAAACGAATCGTCCGGGATCCGGGTTTTCCGCATCAGCATCAGAGACGCGGAACGGCGCACGATCATTCCATTCCGGGCAAAGCTTCAGAGCGAACTTCAGGAAAAACGGGTAAGGTCGAGGCCTTTCAGATCAATATCCGTTTGACGCCCCGAGACGATATCTGCAACGACTTTCCCGGAACCGCAGGCCATGGTCCAGCCGAGCGTGCCGTGGCCGGTGTTGAGGAACAGATTCTTATAAGGAGTCGCTCCGATCACCGGCGGATTGTCCGGCGTCATCGGCCGCAGACCGCACCAGTACTGCGCCCGGGAAAGATCGCCCGCGTCCGGGAAAAGGTCGTTCACGACATGCTTGATGGTGTCGCAACGCGACGGCCGCAACGACAGATCGTAACCCGCCAGTTCCGCCGTGCCCGCGCCGCGCAGCCTGTTGCCGAGTCGCGTGACGACCACCTTGTAGCTAACGTCAGTGATCGTGCCAGTGGGCGCTGCGACGTCGTGGTCGATCTCGATCGTCGCCGAGTAACCCTTGACCGGATAAACTGGAAGCCTGATGCCGAGCGGACGGGCGAGCAGCGGCGAATAACTGCCGCAGGCGAGCACGCAGGCGTCGGCGTTCAGTTCGCCCTTGTCGGTCAGCACGCCCTGGACGCGGTCGCCATCGGCGATCAATTTTTTTATCTGCGTCGAATGCGCGAAGCGCACGCCCCGGGCCTCGGCGCGGCGCGCGAGCGCTTGCGTGAATTGCAGGCAATCGCCCGATTCGTCGCCGGGAAAAAATAATCCGCCGATAATTTTTTTCTGCGCGGGTTGCAGCGCCGGTTCATGCGCCACGCATGCGGCCGGATCGAGCAGGTGCGTGGGAACGCCCCAGCTTTTCAACAGCGCCGCCTGACCGGCGGCTTCGTCCAGTTCTTGTTGAGTGCGGAACAGTTCCAGCACGCCGCCGGAACGCTCGTCGTAATGAATGCCGGTTTCACCCCGCAACGCGACCAGGCAGTCGTGGCTGTAACGCGACAGCCGCAGCATGCGTTCGCGGTTGATGGCGTAGCGCGCGGCCGTACAATTTCCCAGCATTTTGAAAAGCCAGGACCACATCGCCGGATCGAGACGCGGGCGCAACACCAGCGGCGAATGCGGGCGGAACATCCATTGCAGCGCCTTGAACGGAATGCCGGGCGCGGCCCAGGGCGTGCTCGCGCCCCACGAGATCTGCCCGCCGTTGGCCTGACTCGTTTCCATGCCCGGCTCCGCTTGCCGGTCCACGACCGTGACTTCGTGGCCGGCGCGGCTGAGATACCAGGCGCTGGTGACGCCGATCACGCCGCTGCCGAGAACGAGCACTTTCATAAGCGGTCGGAATCCGTGAAAAAGCCGCGCTTTTTACTCATGCCAGGCGGTGAACTTCGCCACCGGCTCGCGCGCGGTGCGGTAGTTGTTCACCGGCGCGGCGGTGTCCGGGTAGCCGAGCGCCATGCCGCATAGCAGGGCGCGCGTATCGGGCACGTTGAGCAGCCGGCGCACGATGTCGGGATATTCGGCGAGCGCCGCTTGCGGGCAGGTGGCGAGGCCGAAGGAAAGCGCCGCGAGCATCACGTTCTCGACGAACATGCCCATGTCCACCCACGAGCCCTTTTCGAGCGAACGGTCGAGAAAGAAAAACAGGCCCACGGGGGCGCCGAAGAAATGATAATTGTTGTTCCATGACTTCATGCGCGCCTCGGGGTCGCTGCGGTTGATGCCGAGCGCGGAATACAGCGCCAGCCCGCAGGCCATGCGCCGCGATTTGTACGGCTCGTTCCACTGTTTCGGGTAATAGGCGTAGTCCGGTTGCTCGGTACGGCCCGCGGCGCGCTCCGCCAGCAGGGCCTCGCTCACGCGCCGCTTGGTTTCGCCCGTCACCACGACCACCTGCCACGGCTGGGCGTTGACGCCGGACGGCGCCCAGCGTGCGGCGTCGAGTATCGCCTCGACCGTGGCGCGGTCCACCGGTTTGTCGAGATAGGCGCGCGTGGACGCGCGGCGGCGCATGGCTTCGAGAACTTCCATCGGCGATCTCCGAAATGACGAATCTGGATACGCTAATGTACCCCGGAGCCGCGGTCAGAAGAATGGCGTCAGACAAAATAAAACGGTCCCGAACGGAACGGGGCCGGGAATCAATCGTTCGGTGAAGCGGATCAGCCCGGCGCGGCGCGGGCGGTGACGATGTGCGGGACGCGACGCTCGGCTTTTTGCAGCCACTGCTGGATGCGCTTGGCGTCGCCGTAGCGGCTGTACTTGCCCCAGGAGTCGAGCAGAACGATGGTGAGCGGACGGTTGGCTACCGTGACCTGCATCAGCAGGCAGTTGCCGGCCGCCGCCGTGTAGCCGGTCTTGCTCAGCGCGATGTCCCAGCTGTCACGGCGCAGCAGCCGGTTGGTGTTGTGGTAAGCGATCTCGCGGCCCGAGGCGCGATCGGTGACGCGGAACGACGCGGTCGTCGTCAGGATGTGCAGCATCTGGCGCTTGCGCGCTTCGGCGACGAGACGCGTCAGGTCGCGCGCGGTCGAGACGTTGCCGGTGCCGAGGCCGGACGAATCGGCGTAACGCGTCTGCGTCATGCCGAGTTCCTGCGCCTTGGCGTTCATCGCCTGGACCATCGCTTCCTGTCCGCCGGGGAAGGTGCGCGCCAGCGCCGCCGCCGCGCGATTGTCGGAAGCGCCGAGCGCGGCGCGCAAGAGGTCGTAACGCGTGAATACGGCGTTGAAGTTCAGTCGCGAGCGCGTGCCGCGCAAACGGTCGCGATCGTCGCGCGTGACTTTGATCTGTTCGTCGAGCGACAGCCCGGAGTCGAGGATGACCAGCGCGGTCATGAGTTTGGTCAGCGATGCGATCGGGCGCGGACGATCCACGTTGCGTCCGTAGAGCATGACGCCTTCGCGGTCATCCATGACGAGGGCCACGCTCGATTGCAGCGAGAGGCGATTCGGTTGTCCGTACTGGATGATGTCTTCGGCCTTGATGTACGAGGCCGGTTCCTCGACCGCGGCCGGAGGCGGCGGAGTGACGTTGGCGTCCGAGGTGACATGGAGCGCGGCGGCGGCGAGCCCGGCGACGGTGGCCAGGGCGGCGATTATCCTTGCGGGCTTCATTAGTGTGTGGAGATTCCTTTCCTAAGCTTTTGATTCTGACATCTTATAAGTTCTAGCACAGATATCGAACGCAACAATAACCCGCCGGGGCGGGCCTTGTGAAGGGCATCTGACGGGCGTATTTTCCAGACCGACCGGCGTTCCGTTCCCGAACAATTTACCCGACATGGATGACAAAACGTCTTTCCCCGGCCGGAAAACCGGCGTCTCGCCCACTTCCGCCGATCCGGAGCCGGCTGCCTGTCCGCTCCCGTCCGTCCCGGATCTCTCGGGCGTCACAGTGGTGCCGCTGCATCCCGGGACGCCGGCGGCCGATTATCTCGAGGCGATGCGGCTGGCGAATGCCGCGGCCGCCGCGCATCTGAACGATCCCATGCTGTTGTCCTGGTACGACCGCGACCGCGATTTCGAGGCGCCGCAGCACGCGAGCGAATGCCATCAGGACAGCGCCGTGCCCGGTTACGTGGATTACGGCATCCACCACGGCGCCACCCTCATGGTAGACGTGGAGAACGGACGCTTCGTGTTCTTTTATCGGCCGGTCGATCTCTAGCGGACCGGCCCGGCTTGAAACCTCGGGCGGAGCTTTTTAAGCTTTCCACCGGCGGCAGTCTCACTCACCAGCGACAAGGAAAGGAGCATCAGCATGGCCTACACCTATCACGAGCTGAAGGAAAAAACCGTGGCCGATCTGCGCGAGATCGCCAAGGGCATCGAGCACGAGGCGGTCGAGGGCGCGACGCAGATGAACAAGGACCATCTGCTCAAGGCGATGTGCACCGCGCTCGGCATCGACATGCACGAACACCATCATGCCGAGGGCATCGACAAGGCGGCGATCAAGGTGAAAATCCGGGGGCTCAAGAAAAAGCGCGACGAAATCCTGGCGTCGCAGGACCGCAGCCAGTTGCACGGCGTGCTGCGCCAGATCCACGCCCTCAAGCGCACCATCCGCCGCGCGATGGTTTGAACCAATAATGTAGGGTGCGCCCTGCGCACCGATCCATTTAAACCAGACCCTTGGTGCGCGGGACGCACCCTGCGTGCTCCGCGGTTCACTATTTTTCGGGCGGGTTGATTTCGTTTCGTCAGGAATTCCCGGCAAAAAAGAACCCGGTACGCGGGGCCGGGTTCTTCAGTTGAGACGAACCGGGGACGGTTCAGGCTTGTTCGATCTTGATCGTGTGCCGCTTGGCGGCTTCCGCCTTGGGGAGCGTCAGTTCCAGCATGCCATCCTTGAACGTCGCCTTGGCCTTGCTGTCATCCACCAGGCAGGGCAACGGAACGGTGCGGAGAAAATCCTCGCACCGGATTTCATGCCGGTAATACTCTCCCTCTTCCTCGCCTTCCTTTTCTTCCTCTTCCGCGCACCCGCGCAGGGTCACGGTGTCCGCTGTACAGGAGATTTCAATGTCGTCCTTGCCGAAACCCGGCACGGCCGCCCGTACGATGAGCTCCGTTTCCCGATCGATGATATCCACTTGCGGCATTGCCCCGCGCCAGAACGACCCTTCGCCATATAACGGCCGCATCCAGGACAGCGGGAGCATCCTTTCCGCCAGTTGCTCCATTTCCTCGAATACACCACGCGGGCGCATCGCTTCCCCGGCCCGTGTTTCATGTGCTCTCTTCACGGGAACTGTGGTTGCCATGATGCACCTCCTTTCCGATGAGGTAACGTCGTCAGATGTGTTGCTCGACCTCGCTGACGTTCATAATCATCGGACACTAGTAAACATACAGACAAATAAAATAATTTCATTGATGCCCATCAAACCGGCATGCCTGAAGACGATTTTATTTCAGATAAGAAAAATCTATGGTTCAGGCGCGCCTGATGCGGAAACACTGGTGAATCTTCGGGTCGCGCTCGAAGTCCTTCGGCATCGTCTTGCGCGTGATGTCCTCGACCGCGAGCCCCGTCAGCGCCTCGCGGTCGATCTTGAAACGGCGCAGGTTGGTCGAAAAGATCAGCAGGCCGTCGGGTTCGAGGAGGGTGGCGGCATCCTTAATAAGTGTTGCATGATCGCGCTGAATATCGAGCGTGTCCTCCATGCGCTTGGAGCGCGAGAACGTCGGCGGGTCGAGAAAGATAAGCCCATAACGCTGCCGGTTTTCCTTGAGCCATACCAGCACGTCCGCCTGGATGAGTTCGTGGTGCTTGCCTCGCAGGCCGTTCAATTCCAGATTTCGCTGCGCCCAGTCGAGATAGGTGTATGACATGTCCACGGTGGCGGTGGACGCCGCACCGCCCAGCCCCGCGTGCACCGTGGCGGTGCCGGTGTAGCCGAAGAGATTGAGAAAACGCTTCCCCTTGGCGAGCTCGCCGAGCATCGCGCGCGTATCGCGGTGGTCGAGGAATAATCCGGTGTCGAGGTAATCGGTGAAATTGACGAGCAAACGGCACGGACCTTCGCGCACTTCGTGGAATACGCCGGTCTCGCTCAACTTTTCGTACTGGCCGCCGCCTTTCTGCCGTCGCCGCAGCTTGAAGAACATCTGCTCGCGCGGGATTTCGAGCACCAGCGGTATCACGCCGAGCGCGTGTTGCAGCCGCTGGCGTGCCTTGTCGGGATCGATGGTGTCCGGCGCTTCGTATTCCTGTACGTGCACGTATCGTTTGTCTGACTCGTAAACGTCAATCGCCAGGTTGTATTCATGCAGGTCGGCGTCGTACAGACGGTAGGCGAATATTTCCTGGCGCCGTGCCCAGCGCCCAAAGTGCTGCAAGTCTTTGCGCAAGCGGTTGGCGAACATCTCGGCACTGGAACCGGGGCGAATTTCGAACGGTTTCGGCGCGCGCTCTTCGACCACGGACTCCTCGGTGATCTCGAAATGCAGCAACCGGCATTCGATCGCGCCGTTGAACAGCGTGTGGTAACGGTTCGCGCGCAGGCCCATGTGTTTGCCGAGCTCCGGGTTGCCGGTGAACACCGCCGCGCGCCAGCCGGGGAAGTTTTTTTTCAGTTGCGCGCCCAGCTCGGCATACAGCGCGGGCAGTTCCGATGCCTCGCCGATGCGCTCGCCGTAAGGCGGGTTGACCACGATCAGTCCGCGCGGCGCTTCTTCGGGTACACAGGCCGACAGCTCGCGACGCGCGATGACGATGTATTCGCTCAACCCGGCGCCGGCGACGTTCTCGCGCGCATAGCGCACCGCGCGCGCCTCGTGGTCGTAACCGCGGATTGGCGGAAGTTTGGCGAGTCCGGCCTCGCGCCGCGCCTGTGCCTCGGCGAGCAGTTCCGCCCAGAGCGCGGCATCATGCTGTTTCCAGCGCAGGAAGCCGTAATAATCGCGCGTCAGCCCCGGCGCGATGTCGCCCGCGATCAGCGCGGCCTCGATCGGCAGCGTGCCGGATCCGCACATGAGGTCGATGAACGCGCCGCCCTGGTTGGCGATGGCGGGCCAGTTGGCGCGCAGCAGGATCGCCGCGGCCAGATTTTCCTTGAGCGGCGCTTCCACGGCCTCGGAGCGATAGCCGCGCCGGTGCAGCGATTCGCCGGAAAGATCGAGACTCAGCACGGCCTCGTCGCGGTAGAGATAGACGTTGATGCGCACGTCGGGCCGCTCGGTGTCCACCGACGGACGCGCGCCGGCTTCGTCGCGCAGCTGATCCACGATCGCGTCCTTCACCTTGAGCGCGCCGAAACGCGAGTGGGTGATGCCCGAGCCGGTGCCGGAAAAGTCCACCGCGAGCGTGCCGTGCGCGTCGAGATGTTCGCCCCAACGGACCTGCTGTACGCCCGCGTACAAGGCTTCGGCCGAAGCGGCCGGAAAACGCGCGAGCGTCAGGAGCACGCGGCTCGCCAGCCGCGACCACAGGCAGGCGCGGTAGGCCGTCGCCAGCGTGCCTTCGAACGCCACCCCGGCGCGCGTTTCCTTGATTGCCTCGGCGCCGAGCGCGCGCAATTCATCGGCGAGCAACGCTTCGATGCCTTTGGGGCAGGTGGCGAAGAAATGGAGGGGTGAAGTCATGGAATGGGCCTGCATGTTACGTGCTTCACCGGGCGCGGTAAATCAAGCCCGTCATTCCGGACAAACGAGCCGCAAGGCTCGCGCGATCCGGAATCCAGATATTTAAATAACTGGATGCCGGCTTCCGCCGGCATGACGACATCCTGTTTTTTCGGGTTTCCTTGAGCGATTGTGGTGAAGTCAGGCGAGTGTGATAATTGTTTCGTTACTCCTGACACATTTCCCCATGACTCGCATCGGCCTCGACCCGGAAACGAAAGTTGTCAGCGAATGCTTCGCGCTGATCTACGCGCCGCGGCGCGCCCGCGACCGTTTTCCGGAGAACTGCGTGACCGTGGTGGATTCCGAAGCGGCGGCGCTCGAAGGCGCGGACCCCGGAAAAAATCTCTATCCTGCCCGGGTCATCGGTCCGTCGCGTTCCTCGGAAGGATTCCGGCTCTATTATCTGGTGTGCTGGCTGGATGAAGAAACCTGATCCCGGTCTGTTTTCCGGTTTGGAGACAAAATAAAAGGGCTTCCATCGGAAGCCCTTTTTGTTTGGTACGGAATGGTGGTTTATGCTTCGAGCGTGCCCTTCATCACATCCAGTGCTTTCGATTCGATCTGGCGCACGCGCTCGGCGGAGATGCCGTACTCGTCGGCCAGTTCGTGCAGCGTCGGTTTCTTCTCATCCAGCCAGCGGCGCTGGATGATGTCGCGCGAACGCGCATCGAGCGAGGTCAATGCGGAACGCAACTGCGCCTGGCGCAGGTCTTCCTGATCGGACTGCGTCGCCAGCACTTCCGGGTTGTAACGCATGTCCTGCAGATATCCGGCCGGGGCGACGTGATAGCTGTCCTCGTCGGCGTCATTGTCGGCATCGAACGCGACATCCGCGTTGCTCATGCGCGCTTCCATTTCCTGCACCGTCTCCGGCGCCACGTCCAGCGTCTCGGCCAGCGTGTCGACCTCGCCGCGGGTCATCCAGCCGAGGCGTTCGCGTGACTTGCGCAGGTTGAAGAACAGCTTGCGCTGCGACTTGGTGGTGGCGACCTTGACGATACGCCAGTTGCGCAGGATGTAGTCGTAAATCTCCGCCTTGATCCAGTGGATCGCGAACGACATCAGCCGCACCTTGCGCGCCGGGTCGTAATGCTTGACCGCCTTCATCAGGCCGATGTTGCCTTCCTGGATCAGGTCCGCCTGCGGCAGGCCGTAGCCCGAGAAGCCGCGCGCGACGCGCGCGACGTAACGCAGGTTCGACATCACCAGTTGGCGCGCGGCATCGAGATCGTTGTGCTTGCGGTAGCGGCGCGCCAGCTTGCGTTCCTGTTCCGGGCTCAGAACCGGCAGCGCATTGACCGCGCGGATATAGGTCGCCAGCCCCTTTTCGGGATAAAGGTTGATGGGCAATGACAGTGCCTGGCTCATGGTCGATGTCATGTCTGGGTACCTCCTGCTGCTCATCCTTCCGGCTTCTCTTGGGTAAAGAATCTTAGCACTCTGCGCATAAGAGTGCCAAACGGAGGAAAAGTTCGTTCGTTTGTCCCTGTTATGGGGTGGAAACCGGGGATTGCAAGAGTTTCAGCGGGGTTCGATGGCCCGCAGATGTCGTCCTACCGCCAGCCGCGAGCCGAGCCAGCCGAGCAGCCCGCCGGACCCGATCAGGGTCAGGGTGGCCAGGAACCCCAGATTTTCCGCTTCGAACCGGCTCCCGTAGAGGCCGGCCAGGTTGTCGACAGGGCCGGAAAGGAGCAGCAGACCCAAGGCCAGCAGCAGCCATGCCAGCAGCGCTCCGAGCAGTCCCTGCAGGGTGCCGGCATAGAGGAACGGCCGGCGGATGAAGGCGTTGGTGCCGCCGATGAGTTTGGTGATCTCGATTTCGTCGCGCCGGTTGAGCACCGCGAGCCGGATCGTGTTGCCGACGATGAGCAGCACGGCGACGGCCAGCCCGGCGGCGAGGATCAGCACTCCCTGCCGGGCGAGTTCGAGCATGGCATGCAGGCGGCGCACCCAGTCGAGATCGAGCTGCGCGAGGTCGACCTCGTTGTACCGGCGCAAATCCTTGAGCAGCGTTTGCAGCTTGTCGGGGTGCGAGTACGCCGCGGCCGGATGCACGACCAGCAGCGCCGGCAGCGGGTTGCGATCCAGCGCGTTCAGCGCCTCGCCGAAACCGGACAGGCGCTTGAACTCGGCCAGCGCCGCGTCGCGCGAGACGTAATCGACCCAGGAGACGGCCGGCAGGCGGCGGATTTTTTCCGCGAGCTTTTCGATGGAAGAGCCCGGCACGTCCTGTTTCAGGAACAGCGATATCTGGCCGTTGTCCTCCCAGCCGCGGGCCAGGCGCTGGACGTTCTCGATCGCGACGTACAGGCCGGCCGGCAGCGCCAGCGTGATGCCGATGACCGCCACCGTCAGGAACGTGGCGACCGGCGTGCGCGTGAGCTGGCCTAGGGTGTAGAAAAAAACCTGCGCATGACGCAAAAAATAATTTTTGATCATGCCGCCGCTCCCGAGTCGCTCACCAGTTCGGCCTGCTTCAGTTCAATCACGCGCTGGCGCGCGCGGTTGATCAGATGCCCGTCATGGGTGGCGATCAGCACGGTCACGCCGTGATGATGAAAGTCCAGGAACAGGTCGAGGATTTCATCGGACAGCTTGCTGTCGATATTGCCCGTGGGTTCGTCCGCGAGCAGCAGCGGCGGCTTGTTGACCACGGCGCGGGCGATGCCGACGCGCTGCTGTTCGCCGCCGGAGAGCGTGATCGGGTACATTTTTTCCTTGCTCAACAGCCCGACCATTTCCAGCGCCGCGCGCACCCGGCGCGGGATATCGTGCGGGTCGGCGCCGGTGACGATCAGCGGCAGCGCCACGTTGTCGAAGACGGTGCGGTCGAACAGCAGCTTGTGGTCCTGGAACACCACGCCGATTTCGCGCCGGAAATAGGGGATGCGGCGTCGCGGCAGGCGCAGCAGATTCTTGCCGTTGACCACCGCGTCGCCGCGCGTCGGACGCTCGATGGCGGTGATGAGCTTGAGCAGCGTGCTCTTGCCCGCGCCCGAGTGGCCGGTGATGAACACCATCTCGCCGGCCTGAATCTGCAGATTGACGTTACGCAGCGCGTCGAAGCCGCCGGGGTAACGCTTGAAGACATGCGTGAACTGGATCATGCGGCGACTCAGGGAGCGGGCAGCAGCGCGTCGACGTATTCTTCGGCGATGAACTCGCGCAGGTCGTCCATGCCTTCGCCGACGCCGATGTAGCGGATCGGCAATCCGGTCTTGCGCGCGAGCGCGATCAGGATGCCGCCCTTGGCGGTGCCGTCGAGCTTGGTCAGCGCGAGGCCGGTGACGCCCACGGCCTCGCCGAAGTGCGCGAGCTGCGACAGCGCGTTCTGCCCGGTGCCGGCGTCGAGCACCAGCAGCACTTCGTGCGGCGCGGCCGGATCGGCTTTGGCGATCACGCGCCGGATCTTCTTCAGTTCGTCCATCAGGCCGGCCTGGGTATGCTGCCGTCCGGCGGTGTCCACGATGAGGATGTCGCTGGCGCGCGCCTTGGCGGCGTTCAAGGCGTCGTGCACCACGGCCGCGGCGTCGGCGCCGGTGTGCTGGGCGATCACTGGAATATCCAGTCGTCCGGCCCAGGTTTTCAGCTGCTCGATGGCGGCGGCGCGGAAGGTGTCGGCGGCGCCGACCATGACCGCATGGCCGTCGTTTTTGAGGCGGCGCGCGAGTTTGGCGATGGTGGTGGTCTTGCCGACGCCGTTGACCCCGACCACCATGATGACGAAGGGCCGGGCGGCGGCGATCTCCAGCCGCCGGCTGCACGGCGCGACGATCGAGAGGATGCTCTGGCGCAGGGCCTGGTACACGGCGCGCGCGTCCCTGAGCTGCTTGCGCGAGACCTGTTCCGTGATACCTTTCAGCAGGTACTGGGTGGTTTCCACGCCGACGTCGGCGGACAGCAGCAAGGTTTCGAGTTCCTCGAACAGGCTGTCATCGAGCGCGCGGCCGCCGAGCAGCAGATCGCTCAGGCCGCGGGTGAAGCTGCGCTGCGTGGCGGCCAGCTTTTCGCGCAGGCGGCCGAACAGGCCCGCGGGCCGTTTTTCCGTTTGCTGCGGTGGATGAGACTGGGTCAAAATTCAATCCTGATGGAATTTTTTCCGGCGCTGCCGATCGAAGCTGTGGCACAATAGTATAAAAGAATCACCACGGAAACCCCATGCTTCGTAAAATCCGCCGACTCCTGATTCCGCTGCTCGGCCTGTGGCTCGCGGCCTGCGGCCAGACGCAGGAAACCACGCTCGCCAACGGCCTGCGCGTCATCGTCAAGGAGGACCACCGCTCGCCGGTGGTGGTGTCGCAGATCTGGTACCGGGTCGGCAGCCAGGACGAACCCGAACGCAGCACCGGCATTTCACACGTGCTCGAGCACATGATGTTCAAGGGCACCGCCCAGCACGGTCCCAACGAGTTTTCGCGCATCATTGCCGAGAACGGCGGGCGCGAAAACGCCTTCACCAGCTACGACTACACCGCCTATTTCCAGCAGCTGGAAAAATCCCGTCTGCCGATCTCCTTCGAGCTCGAGGCCGACCGCATGCAGAACCTGACCCTGGCCGACGAGGAGTTTCGCCGCGAGATCAGGGTGGTGATGGAGGAACGCCGCTGGCGCACCGACGACCAGCCCGAGGCGGTCGTGCAGGAGAAATTCATGACCACCGCGTATCAGGCGCATCCGTACCGCCACCCGGTGATCGGCTGGATGACCGACCTGGAAGCGATGACCTCGAAACAGCTGCGCGACTGGTACGGGCGCTGGTACACGCCGTCCAACGCGATACTCGTGGTGGTGGGCGACGTGGCGCCGAAGGAAGTCATCGAGCAGGCGAAGAAATATTTCGGGCCGGTTCCGGCGCGCCCGGTCGAAAGACCCAAGGAAGTCGTGGAACCGGAACAGAAGAGCGAGCGGCGCGTGCGTGTCGCGGTGCCGGCGGAGGTGCCGTACGTTCTCATGGGTTATCACGTGCCGGTGCATACCTCCGTGGGCCACGGTAGTAATGTCGCCGACTGGGAACCCTACGCGTTGAGCGTGCTGACCGGCATTCTCGACGGCGGGCAGGCGGCGCGTTTCGAGCGCGAACTGGTGCGCGATAAGAAACTCGCCGCCGCCGTCGACATCGACTACTCGGCCGTGGCGCGTTCGCCCGGGATGCTGATGATCGACGCCACGCCGGCCAACGGCCACAACGTCGCGGAACTGGAGCAGGCGATCCGGGCGCAGATCGAACGCATCAAGCGGGAGCCGGTCACTGACGAAGAATTGAAGCGCGTCAAGGCGCAAGTGGTGGCGAGCAATGTCTTCAGCCGCGATTCGGTGTTCTATCAGGCAATGCAGATCGGCCGGCTGGCCGCGGTCGGGCTCGACTGGCGCATGCTCGACGACTACGCCGACAAGCTCAAGGCCGTGACCGCGGAGCAGGTGCAGACGGTGGCGCGCAAGTACCTCGTGGACACGAACCTGACGGTGGCGGTGCTCGATCCGCTGCCGATGGCCAAGGGGCAGCGGCGCATGCCGCGGCCTCAGGGGGGCGGCGATGTTCGGTAAATCCCTGGCATTCCTCGGCCTGCTTTTCATGTCGGTTGCCGCGTCTGCGGGCCCGAAAATCCATCACTGGACGCTGGAGAACGGCGCGCGTGTCTATTTCGTCGAAACCCACGAGCTGCCGATGCTGCAGATCCGGGCGGTGTTTGATGCCGGTTCCAGCCGCGACCCCGTGGGAAAATCTGGACTCGCGCGCCTCACGAGTTCCATGCTCGACGAAGGCGCGGGCAACCTGAGCGCGGACGACATCGCCGGCCAGTTCGAGGGCCTCGGCGCCGAGTTCGGCGCCGGCGCCGATCGCGACATGGCGACGGTGGACCTGCGCAGTCTTTCGGATGCCGCGCTGCTCGATCCGGCGCTCGACCTGTACGCGAAGATACTGACGGCGCCGTCTTTCCCGGCGGCGAGTCTTGAGCGCCAGCGCCAGCAGGTGCTGGTGGCGCTGCAAAAGGACATGCAGTCGCCCGGCGCGGTCGCCGACAAGACGTTTTACCGCGAGCTTTATGGAGATCATCCCTATGCCCACGATCCGCTGGGCGACGTGGCGGGCGTCAAGGCGATCACGCGCGAGGACCTGCTGACGCATTACCGCAGTTACTACGTCGGCGCCAACGCCTGGCTGGTGATCGTCGGCGACGCGAGCAAGCGTCAGGCGCGCAAAATCGCCGAGCGCACCGTGGGTCAGCTGCCGGCAGGCCGTGCCGCGCTCCCGATTCCCCTGGTGCGCATGCTTTATTCCCCGCTTCAGAAACAGGTGGCATTCCCCGCCACGCAGACGCATATCATGCTGGGGCAGACGGGGATGCGGCGCGGCGATCCGGATTATTTCCCGCTCTATGTCGGCAACTACATTCTCGGCGGCGGCGGGCTGGTGTCGCGGCTGTCGACGGAAGTGAGGGAGAAGCAGGGTCTGTCCTACAGCGTTTACAGTTACTTCCTGCCGTTGCGCAAGGCCGGGCCGATGATCGTCGGATTGCAGACCAAAAACGCGCAGCGCGATCAGGCACTCAAGCTGGTGCGCAAGGTGATTTCGGATTTCGTCGCCACGGGTCCGACGGAAGACGAACTCAATGCCGCGAAGAAACACATCACCGGTGGTTTTCCGCTGCGCCTCGACAGCAACGCCAAGATCGCCGAGAATCTGGCGGTGATCGCTTTCTACGACCTGCCGTTGACTTATCTCGATGATTTCATTCCGAGTGTCGAAGCCGTGACCGTCGAGCAGATCCGCAAGGCGTTCCGGCAGCGCGTGCATCCGAACCAGATGGTGACGGTCGTCGTCGGTGCCGGCCGCTGACCGCCGTTCCGCGCGTCGTCGCGCGACCGTAAAAGCGGTTTCGTCCTACCCGGGCAAGCTGCGCATCATCGGCGGACGCTGGCGCGGCCGGCGCCTGAGCGTTCCCGAGGCGGAAGGCCTGCGGCCCACGCCCGATCGCGTGCGCGAGACGCTGTTCAACTGGCTGCAACCCCATATCGCCGGCGCACGCTGTCTCGATCTCTTCGCCGGCACCGGCGCTTTGTGTCTGGAAGCGTTGTCGCGCGGCGCCGGGCACGTGGTCATGGTGGAAAAAGCGGCGCACGTGGTGCAGCGCCTGCGTCAGCACGTGGCGACGCTGGAGGCGCAGAACGCGGACGTGGTGCAGGCGGATGCCGTCGATTTTTTGCGCCAGACGCCGCAGTCGTTCGACATCATTTTTCTCGATCCGCCCTTCAAAAGCGATCTCATCGCGCGTTGCGCCGAGCTGGTGGAAGCGAACGGCTGGCTCAAGCGCGGCGGGCTGGTCTACGTCGAGGCGCCGAGCCAGCTCGAAGCCTTGCCCTTGCCGGGTACGTGGGAACTGGTCCGCAGCAAGAAAGCCGGGCAGGTGGGGTATCATCTGGCGCGAAAAGCCGGATGAGTCGGAGGTGATCTTGATTTTGGTCAATGAGGCAGCTATGGGCAATGATATGCTTGATGCCATTCCGAGGTCGCGATGAAAGTCAGCGCGTTGTATCCCGGCACGTTTGACCCGATCACCAACGGCCACACGGATCTGGTGCGCCGCGCCGCGCGTCTGTTCGACGAGGTGATCGTCGCGGTGGCGGCGAATCCGCAGAAGCAGCCGCTGTTCAACCTGGCGGAGCGCGTGGAACTGGCGCGCGCGGTGCTGACGGATGTCCCGGGCGTGAAGGTGACCGGCTTCGACAATCTGCTGGTCGATTGCGTGCGGAGCCACAAGGCCAAGGTGATCCTGCGCGGGTTGCGCGCGGCTTCGGATTTCGAGTACGAGTTTCAGCTCGCCGGCATGAACCGGCGGCTCGCGCCGGAGGTGGAGACGGTGTTCATGACGCCCTCGGAACAGGAGATGTTCATCTCCGCGTCGCTGGTGAAGGAGATCGCGCTGCTCGGCGGCAATGTGGCGGATTTCGTGGATGCGCGGGTGGCGGCTGCGATGGCCGCCAAAATACGCTAATATGCCAAGGCTTAAACCTGACTAATTAAGTAGGTATTTAACATGTCGCTGCTGATTACCGACGAATGCATCAACTGTGATGTCTGCGAGCCCGAATGCCCGAACGGGGCGATCACCCAGGGCGAGGAGATCTACCAGATCAACCCCGATCTCTGCACCGAATGCGTCGGGCACTTCGAAACCTCGCAGTGCGTGGATGTCTGTCCGGTGGACTGCATCATCCCCGATCCGGACCATGCGGAGTCCAAAGAGGAATTACAGAGGAAGTATCAGGAGCTGATCCGGAAAACGGCCTGACCTGGATTTTTCTTTTCTTGAATTAAAGAAAGGCGGCTTCGGCCGCCTTTCTGTTTGATAAGGTATCGCGCGCTTTGCGCGCGATCTCTCAAAGGCTACTTGTGGGTGGCTGACCCACGGCAGGTTCCTTTTCTTTGCGCGTGCAAAGAAAAGGAACCAAAAGAAACACGCCCCGGATGGCGCAAATACTCCCTCGCCGCCGCGGCTTTGGGTTCCGCGCTGCCCCGACGCGACAATCCCTGTCGCGGCGGGGCAGGCGCAGACATCCCTGTCTGCGCCCCATTCGGGGCGCGCGCCCAAAGCCTTGCGGGGCTCGGGTGCGCCATACGGGGTCTTGAAAAACCAACATTCACTTGCCGCCACACGGAACAAGCAGGTAGCTTTTTTCAGATCCCCGTAGCCGCCGCCGAGCATCGCAGTAGGCCATCGGGGCATTCGCGTGCCTCGTGTTAGAGCCCGAGCCGTGTTGTTTACGGCCGGCGAGTTGGGGCACGCGCCGATGGCCTGCGAGAAGCGCAGGAAGCAGTCGGCGGCTCCGGGCGTGCTTTCTCTTGGTAACTTCTCTTTGCACGAGCAAAGAGAAGTTACCCTGGGTCGGGGGCGGAGCATCCCGGATTTAAACACGCGGCCGCAGGCCGCTCGATGTTATTTTGAACATTTAGTTTAAAATTCGCATGACATGTCTCATCTGCTGCGTCTTCTGTTATTCCTGATCGCGGTTTCACCGCTCACGATTCGGGCGGCTGAACCGCAACCACGCCCGGCGGCCGCCGGCATCGCCAGCGCGCATCCACTGGCTACGCAGGCCGGTCATGAAATCCTCGCGCGCGGCGGTAACGCCTTCGATGCCGCGGTCGCGGTCGCGGCCGCGCTGGCGGTGGTCGAGCCTTATAATTCCGGTCTCGGTGGCGGCGGTTTTTTTCTGCTGCATCGCGCGCGCGACGGTTTTGAAATCATGATCGATGCGCGCGAACGCGCGCCGCTGGCCGCGACGCGTGACATGTACCTGGACCGCGACGGCCGCCCGGTTCCGGGACGTTCCATCGATGGCGCGCTGGCGGCGGGCATTCCCGGCATACCCGCGGGTCTCGTGCATCTCGCCGAAAAATACGGTCGCCTGCCGTTGAAACAGAGTCTCGCGCCGGCGATCCGACTCGCGCGCGACGGATTTCCCGTGACCGTGCAGTACGGCAAGATGTGCCTGCGCCAGCATGACCGGCTGGAACACTTTCCGGAAACCGCGCGCGTGTTTTTCCATGACGGTTTCATTTACGGCGTCGGAGAAAAACTGCGCCAGCCGGAACTGGCGCGCGCCCTCGAACGTCTTGCCGCCGCCGGCCGCAAGGGATTTTACGATGGCGATGTCGCCAGGCGGCTGGTGGACGGCGTGCGCGCCGCCGGCGGCATATGGAGCCTGAAGGACCTGGCCGATTATCGCGTGATCGAGCGTGAGCCGGTGCGCGGGGTTTATCGCAACGTGCGCGTGACTTCCGCGGCGCTGCCGTCATCCGGCGGCGTGGTGCTGATGCAGATGCTGAACCTGTTGCAGGGATTCGATCTGGATGCGATGGACAAGCCGCGGCGCGATCAAATCGTCATCGAGGCGATGCGTCTCGCCTATCGCGACCGCGCGCGTTATCTCGGCGATGCGGATTTCGTGAACGTGGACGTTGCGCGACTGATCGATCCGGCCTATGCGGCAAAACTGCGCGAGGAAATGCCGGCGCTGAAGCCGGTCTCCACTGCGCCCGCGAAGACGGGGGAAGGCAGCAACACCACGCATTTTTCGGTGGTCGACCGCGACGGCAATCGCGTCGCGGCCACGCTGAGTCTGAACACTCCTTTTGGCTCGGGGTTCATGCCTCCCGGGACCGGTATCGTGCTCAACAACGAGATGGACGATTTCTCCGTCAAGCCGGACGCCCCCAATACCTACGGTCTCACAGGCTCCGACGCCAACGCCATCGCGCCGGGCAAGCGGCCGCTGTCGAGCATGACCCCGACGTTTCTGGAAAACGGCGAGACGGTGGCGGTGCTCGGCACGCCCGGCGGCAGCCGCATCATCAGCATGGTGTTGCTGGCGACGCTCGAATTTTCCCATGGGCGCGGCGGACCGAAAGACTGGGTCAGCCTGCCGCGGTTTCATCACCAGTATTCGCCCGACGTGGTGGCGTATGAAGCAAGCGCCTTCGATGAATCGGAACGCCATGCGCTCGTGCGTCGCGGATACCGGCTGGAGGCGCTGCGCGGCGGCTACGGCAATATGCAGCTGGTCGTCTGGAACAAGAAGACCGGGCGGGTGGAGGCCGTTTCCGATCCGCGCGGCGAGGGGCTGGGCCAGGTGAAGTAACGCGAGGCGTTACGCGTCGAACTTGAACGCCTTTTCGTTGAACAATCGCAAACAGGCATCCACCGCGGTTGGATCATAGAGCGTTCCGCGGTTTTTCCGGATCTCATCGAGAGCCTTGTCGAGGCCGAGCCCGGGCCGGTAAGGACGGTGCGAGGCCATGGCCTCGACCACGTCCGCCACGGCGAGAATCTTGGCCTCCAGGGCGATGTCGCCGTCTTTGAGGCCTTGCGGATAGCCGGAGCCGTCGAGCCGTTCATGGTGTTGCAGGATCATCTGCGTAACCGGCCAGGGAAATTCTATGCCCTTGACGATATCGTACCCGACTTGCGGGTGGGCTTTGATCAGGTTGAACTCGGCCTCGGACAGTCGCCCGGGGCGGCTCAGGATTTCGGCGGGCACGTAAATCTTGCCGATGTCATGGATCAGGCCGCCCATATAAATGCCTTCGACGATCTGCCGCGGCAGATTCATTTCCCGGGCGATGGCGCGCGCCAGTTTGGCGACCTGGTGCTGGTGTCCCGCGGTGTAAGGATCGCGTTTTTCCAGGGCCGAGCCGATACTTTCGATGGTCTTGATCAACACCTGCTCCAGCCTGGCGGCGTTCTGCCGGTTCTCATCCATGACGCGCTCACGCTCGGCGCGGGTGCGCAGCGCGACGATGCCGTAGGTGAGATCGTCGGCCAGCTCCATCAACAGCTTGACCTCTTCCGTGTCGAAGGCCTCGGGCTCGCCGGCATAGATGTTGAGCGTGCCGAGCGCTCCACCGCTCGCGCGCAGCGGCAGGGCGATGCAGGAGACATAACCTCGAACCCGCGCTTCCTCGCGCCAGGGCAGGAAGCGCGTGTCTTCGTCGATGTTGTGGGCCACGACGGGCGTGCCGGTGCGGATCGCCGTGCCGATGGGACCCCGCCCGCGCTCGTTGTCGGCCCAGCTGACGGCGACATTTTTCAGGTAACCTTCTTCATGACCGGCGTGGGCCATGGGACGGACGGATTTGATTTCGTCGTGTTGGGCGTATCCCACCCAGGCGAAGCGGTAGCCGTCGGTATGCACGATCACCTCGCAAATGGCGGCGAGCAGTTCCTGCTCGTCCACCGCGTGAACCAGCGATTCGTTGCACGCGCTCAGGGTTCTCAGGGCGCGGTTGAGCCGGCGCAGCGATTCATCGGCCCGTTTGCGCCCGGTGATGTCGCGATCGATGCCACGATAGCCGCGGAAGACTCCATCCTTGTCGAAATACGGCGCCCCGTTGGTTTCCAGCACCACCGCGTGACCGTCCTTGTGCAGGTTGGTGTTTTCCAGCCCGGCGAAAGGCTGATGCGTGGCGGCGATGGATTGGAACGCCTCCGCCACGCGACGCGCTTCGTCGGGCGACATCAGATCGAAAGGCGATTTGCCGATCAATTCCTCGGGCGCGTAGCCGAGGAGATCGCGCACGCGCGGACTGACATAGGTATATCTCGCGTTTTCGTCGACCTCCCATACCCAATCGCTGGTGGTTTCGATCAGGCCGCGGAACCGCATCTCGCTATCGCGTAATTTTTCTTCGGCCTGTTTGCGCGCGGTGATGTCACGCGAGTTGACGACGATGCCCGCTATTGGGGAATCGTCGGGCTGATATTTGCCGATACTGTCCAGGTGGCGCCAGACGCCGGTTTTGTCCTTGAAGCGGTATTCGACGCGTTCCGCCAGGCCGGGATTTTCCAGAACGCGCGCCAGCGCACGCTGTACCCGGAGCAGATCGTCGGGATGGACCAGCGCCAGGACATTCTGGCCGGTCAGTTCGTCATCGCCATATCCGAGCAGATGCTTGATCGAAGGACTGGCATAACGCGCGATCCCGTTGCGATCCAGAAGCGTTGTGATGTCCGAGGAATTCTCGATGAGCAAACGGAATCGCGCCTCGCTGGTGCGCAGCGCATCCTCCGCGGCTTTGCGTTCGGTGACGTCACGCAGGATGGCGACCGCGTTCCATTTGTCGTCGATCCGGATCGCCGAGACCGACAGATCGACGGGGAATTCGCTGCCGTCCCGTCTCCGGGCGGTCAGCTCCACTGTTTTGCCGACCACGGGCCCCTCGCCGGTATTCCTGAAATGGTCGAATCCTTTCCGGATGGTCTCGTGATAGCGCGACGGGGTGACGAGGGAATGCAGCGACCGGCCCATGGCCTCCTCGGCCGTATAGCCGAATATCCGTGTCGCCGCCGGGTTCCAGAAGCTGACAAGCCCGTCGTTGTCCAGCATGAGAATGGCGTCCTGGGCGGAGACGCTTATCCGGCGGAATTTATCCTCGCTGTCCCGCAGCGCGGCTTCGATCCGTTTGTGCTCGGTGACATCCTGCATGAGATGCACGGAAGCGGAATACCCGCGGACCGGATCCGCGATCGCGAAATGGCGGCACCGATAAGCCTGTCCTCCCTCGAGCACGAGATCCTCGTCGCCGGATTCGAGTTCCCCGGAAACCACCGCCACGCAACTGGGGAGCGGGCCTTCGCGGCGGGGAAAAACCTGCCAATAGAGCCTTCCGATCACGTCCTTGATGTCCATGCCCGCCAGTTCCGCGTAGGCGCGGTTGGCGCGCACGATGCGTCCATCGCGGTCATGCATGAAAATCGGATCGAGGATGGCGTCGATGACCGCCACCCAGCTTTGATGGATATGCTCGATCCGTCCTTCCTTCGATTCCAGATCGCGCAACAGCGCGGCCAGGACTCCGCGGCTTTCCTCGAGCTCGTGAATTTTCGCCCGCAGGTCGGCGATGCGGCCCTCGTAATCGAGCGCGCGGGTCGTCAGTGGCGCGCCGCTGTCGGCCGGTCTGATCGAGGCGCGTACCGGTTTGGCGGGCACGGCGGTTGAGCGACGGCCTTGCTGGGTCGTTGTCGGTTCGCGGCGGATGCTGTGCCCTGAATTCCTTGATTTGCCCATGTCTTCCCCTGATCTGCCCCTCATGGCGTGCAAGTTTCCTGCCATGCGGCCGGCGCAGCCCGACGGAACGTGCCCCGCGGAGGGGTGCGGGAAATGGCCTGTTTCCGGCCCCGCCTGAAAAAAAGCGGACGGCCGTCAGATGAATACTGATTGAATTATTGGGGAATTGCCGAAATCAGGCAGATGCCGCGGCGGATTCGTCGCCGGTCTTGTCGAAGTTGAGCACTTTCATGACTGCATCGACGCGGTTTTCCAGGTTGCGTTCCTGTTCGCGGATGCCGTCGCGGATCTGTTCCAGCTCGTTGACGCGATTTTCCAGGGTATCGCTCGCCTGGTGGATGCGTTTGATGGATTCCAGGCGCCGCCGCAGCTGCACCTGGTGTTCGCGCACCTGGGACTCCATCGGCGACATGATGGTCTTGAGCCAGTTGTCCGCGTCACGGTTGGCCATCTTGTAGATGGCGCGGATCTTGGCCACCGAGGACTCGAAGAACTTTTTGGTCAGCGCGCGCTGCTCGGTGAAGACCAGCGACACGCCCTTCATGTACTGGTCGTGCTTTTCCTGGAGCCGCTTTATCTCGCGCAGGTAACGCGTGACCGAAAAGCCGCTCGGTTTGATGTCCGAGAGACCGTGTTCTTCCTGAAATTTCTTGTACACGCCCTCCATCATCGCCTTGATTTCCTGGGCCTGCTTGGCCGCTTCTTCCATCGTGGCGTGCGAGTGCTTGAAGAAATTCTCCATGCACGTCTTGAGCCCGGCCGTGGTCATGCTGGTTTCCATGTCCTTCTTGGTGTGGGCGGTCAGAGCGTCCAGGTTTTTCAGGTTCAGGTGCGTGTACAGCACGTTGGTCTGCTGCGAGAAAATGCTGCGCGTGGCCTGGAAGCGTTGCAGGCTTTTCTCGAAGACCTCCTTGTCGGCCTTGACCTTCTTCATCATGTGTTCGATGACGTCCATGTTCTTGCCCGACAGGCCGCCGAGTTCGTCCATGTGCTCGTAGACGTTCTTGAGTCGCTGCTGGATGATCAGGCGCATCGCCTTGATGACGTCTTCCATGTCGCCGCTGATGTTGTCGCGCACGATCTCGCGCTTGGCCGGGACGATTTCGCTGCCCAGCGCCTGTTCCAGCGCCAGGATGCGCGAGCGTTCCAGCACCTTGCCGTCCTTCTTCACCTTGCCGAGCAGCGCCTTCTGCGCCGACACCGGAAAAATATTATGCTCGGGAATGGCGAGATGTCTGGCCGTGTCGTGGATCTGGCGGTCGATCTCGCGGTTGACCTCATCCGCGTTGCGCAGCTCGTCCCACAGGCCGTCGATCTTGTTGAGCACCACCAGCCGGCCCTTGTTGGCGCCGTCCTTGCGCACGCCGATGTGGTCGTGCCACACGTCGATGTCCGATTTGGTCACGCCGGCGTCCGCGGCGAGGATGAACAGCACCGCGTGCGCCGAAGGCAGCATGTTGAGCGTCAGCTCCGGTTCGGCGCCGAGCGCGTTGAGGCCGGGCGTGTCGAGGATGACCAGGCCCTGCTCCAGCAGCGGATGCGGAATGTTGATGATCGCGTGGCGCCACATCGGAATTTCCACCAGTCCGTCCTCGGCGAGGCGCATGCCGTTCTGGGATTCCTCTTCGGCGACGTGGAAACCCATGGACTGGGCTTCCTCGCGCGCCACGTGCTTGACCTCGGTGATGTGTTGCAGCGTCTGGATCATCGCTTCCGGCGACTGGGTGTCCAGCGGCAGCGTCTGCCACTCCTCGGGAAAACCGCGGAATTCGGCGATGGTGGTTCCGCTCTTGCGCGTCTCGATGGGGAGCAGTCGCAGGCTCGGCCGGCTGCCCGGCTCGTACTGGACTTCGGTCGGGCACATGGTGGTGCGACCGGCGCTCGACGGCAGGATGCGGCTCCCGAAGTTGGCGAAGAAAATGGCGTTGATCAGTTCCGATTTGCCGCGCGAGAATTCGGCGACAAAGGCGACGTAGAGCTTGTCATCGCGCAGCGTCGAGAGCACGTGATCGAGCCGCTGGTCGACCTGGGTGTCGCTCAGTTCCTGGCCGTGCAGCCAGGTCTTCAGCTCGGTGACGCCCGCAGCGAGCGCGGTGCGCCACTCGCTGTAGGCCTCGAAATGCTGCTCCAGGTTCTGATTTTTGACAGCGGCTTGCATCTTAAGAAATATAGTTTCCCTTCAGGAAAACTCCTCCCCGTGAGTCGGTTTTTTTTTGCACAAATTCGCAGCCCGTCCCGGGTTCCCGAAGCAAAACCCATGTACGATCAACGGCTTCGATAAGTTACATCCGCCGGCACCTTAAGTCCAGTTATAGCTGGCATTTCGGGCAGTAAAACGCGCTGCGCTGCCCCAGGCGTTTGAGCCGGACGGGGCTGCGGCAGCGCCGGCAGGGTTCGCCCTCACGGCCGTAGACCTTGAGCGACTGCTGAAAATACCCCGGCTCGCCATGGCCGTTGCGGAAGTCGCGCAGGGTGGTGCCGCCGGCGCGCAACGCACGTTGCAGCGTTGCGCGGATCGCCGTGGCCAGCTGCTCGCACTGAACCCGGGAGATTTTTCCGGCCGGACGCGTAGGGCGGATGCCGGCCGCGAACAGGGCTTCGTTCGCGTAAATGTTGCCGATGCCGGCGACGAGACGGCTGTCGAGCAGCGTGTCGCGGATGTTGCGGCGGCGGCCGCGCAGTGTTTCATGCAGATAACCGCCGCTGAAATCCGGCGACAGCGGTTCCGGGCCGAGGTCCTTGAGCAGATGGTGGCGCAGCGGTTCGTCGCGGGTCCAGAGCAGCGAACCGAAGCGGCGCGGATCGCGCAGGCGCAGGCAGTCGCCGCTGTCGAGCACGATGTCCACGTGATCATATTTGTCCGGCGCCTGTGAACACGCCGCGACGCGCAGGCTGCCGGACATGCCGAGATGCAGGATCGCGGTGCCCGCGGCGGTGGCGAACAGCAGGTATTTCCCGCGCCGCGTGACGGACGCGATGGTTTGTCCGGCCAGTTCCTTTTCGAGTTTCGCCGGCACGCGCCAGCGCAGGCGCGGATTGCGCACGATGAGGTGCGTGACGGTTCGACCGACGACGTACGGTTCGATGCCGCGGCGCGTGGTTTCGACTTCGGGGAGTTCGGGCATGAACGAGTCGCGGAATATGTTTGCGCCGCGAGGCGGCTACGGGGATTTAACCGGGGATTTACTGAGCGCTTAGATTGAGCAGACGCTTGCCGATCTCTTCCGTGAAATGGTACTCCAGGTTTTCATCCGGCCGATACAGAACGAAATCCGGTTTGTAGGCCAGGATGCCGAGGCGGATTTTTTCGCTCTTGTCGTCGCGCGTGCTGGCGATCTCGACATGATCGACCGCCTCCTTGCCGGAATACTTTTCCACGCCGAGCGCGCTGGCGTTCTGCCACTCTGATGCGAAATCGTTGATCTGGTCCGAGGTCAGTTTCTTGTCCGCCGGCTGGCGCCGCCAGACGCCGTCCTTCAGATTGACGCTGAAGCCGGGGAGCCGCAGCGAGTCGAGCTTGCGATTGTCCTCGAACAGGCGGCTGTCGATGAACCGCGTGTAGGGAGCGGCGGCGTCCGAGAGCAGATAACCGGGGATCAGCGCCACCTCGTTGTTGTGCAGAACGTAGATCTGGTTCTTGAGCGGGTGCAGCGCGCCGAAGGCGATTTCCTCGTTTTCGAGGCGCACGCGCGCCAGCGGTTTTTCGAGACCGTACTGGGCGAGTTCCGCGGGCACGGCCGGAAAACGCGTCTCGGCCGGCGCCGCCAGCACGCGCAGCAGGTTTTCGACGTTCAGTTTGTTGGCGCGCGCCGGCAGCGGCGCAGCGAGTCGCCATGTCGCGCCGGATTTTTCCAGCACGATTTCAGGCTGCTCCGGCCGTTCGATGCGCACGTGCGTCACCGCCGTGGCCGGCAGGCTGGTCAACGGCGGGCCCGGCATCTCTTGCTGCAGGCTCATCCGCTGCGTCACGATCCAGCCGAGCGCGACGATCAACGCCAGCATACCGGCGTTGAGCAGCCAGCGTTGACGGAGGCCGGAGGCGACCCGGCCGGCGGCGGATTCGGGTCTTTCGTGTTTTTCAGCTTCGCGCATCCCTGTCTCCGTTCAACGCTTGCGCCGGCGCAGCCAGATGAATATGCCGCTGCTGACCATTAGCAGCGGCAGCACCACGAGGAATCCGGCGGCGACGGCGATCTGGACGCCGCGCGACAGGTTCAGCGCGCGGTCGCGCGCGGTTCTGACCGGAATGTTGACGTAGGCATCGTCCTGCGACAGCCAGTTGACGAGGCTCATGCCGAGATCGAGATTGCCGGCGTTGGCGATGTAGCTGTTCGCCAGGAAGTCGCCGTTGCCGAAGACGATGACGCGCTGCTCGCGCTTGTCCAGCGGATGCGTCAGCGCCACCGCGAGATTGAGCGGCCCGCGGATGTCCTTGCCCTTGTCGAACCGGATCGGTCCGTTGAGCGGCCCGGTTTCCGACCAGCTCGAGGCGCGCGTGTCCATCAGCACCGATCCCTGCCAGCCGTCGGGTGCGTTCAGGCTGATGCCGCCGGCCTGCGGGAACACCGTGTTGTCGCCGAAATTGCGCACCACCGGGTGCGCGCCGTATTTGGCGATCACGATCGCCGCGGCGTTGCCGGTGATCGCTTCCGACAGCGGGTCGACGATCACGCCCGGCTGGAATTCGACGCCGAGCGACTCCGCGAGCGGTTCCAGTCCCAACAACGGGCCCGGATCGTGCAGCCACAACAGGTTGCCGCCGCGATTGAGATAGTTCTGGATTTCCCTGACTTCACCCGGCAGCAGGCGCGTGCGCGGACCGGCGATCACCAGCACCGTGGTGTTGGCCGGAATTTGCGGATGATCGCCGAGCGAAAGCGTGCGGGTCTTGAAGCCGCGCTTGTGCAGCTGCGACGCCCAGGTCGAAAAATCGAAGTTCGCCTGGCGGTCAGGGCTGCGCTCGCCGTGACCGCTCAGGAACACCATCCAGCGTTCGCCGCGATGCCCGAGGCGCGTGAGTGCGTTGGTGAAATTCTCCTCGTTGAATTGCGCCGGCGGGAGATTTTCCCTGGCCTCGCCGTACTCCAGCACCAGTTCGCCGTCGGACTGGACGCCGGCGGCGCGCACCCGTTCCGGCGCGGTGTCCGGATTGACGAACTCGATGCGGATGTCCGGTTTGTATTTCTGGTAACGCGTCACCATGTCCTGGATCACGCGCCGGGTTTCGCCGCGCGGGCTGGCGAAGGCGGTGATCTTGAGCGGTTCCTTGAGACGTTCGACGACCGCGATGCTGGCCGGCGCGAGCGTGTGGCGACGCGCCTGGGTCCAGTCGAACTGGAGGTGATATTCGTGCGCCAGCCATTGCAGCAGCCCGACGGCGACCAGAAACAGCACCACGAAGCTCAGGTTCATGAGTCGGAGCTGCCATTTGGCCCGTGGGTTATGACGCATATCTGTAGCCCTACTTCGCTTCGCTCGTTCGTCTTGACATAAGATGGGTATCCCTACTTCGTTCGTCCTGGCATATGACTGGTGTCCCTAACTTCGCTTCGCTCGTTCGTCCTGCCCATTTGGTCACCCTCCGAGACGGTCGGCATCCAGGCGGTGGATGCTGAGCACGAGGAAGGTGACGATGAGCAGCGCGTGGTAAACCGCGTCGGCGCTGTCGAAGATGCCGTCGAGAAACGGCTTGTAATGATTGAACAGCGAGAGGTACGCGAGCCAGTTGCCGCCGGCGAATCCCTGTCCCGACCAGTCGAGAATCCAGAACAGCAGCAGCGCGCCGAAGGTGCTGATCGCCGCGACGGTGGTGTATTGCGTCAGCGTGGACATGAACAGCCCGACGGCGGCGAAGCCCGCGAGCAGCAGCGCCAGCCCCAGAAAACCCGCGGCCAGCAGGCCGAAATCCAGCCGCGCCCCGGCGAGCAGCGACAGCGGCATGAGCGCGATCAGCACCAGCAGCACCAGCAGGAACAGCACGATGCCGAGATATTTTCCGAGCACGATCTCGGTCATCGACACCGGCGAGCTGAACAGCAGCGACAGCGTGCGGTTGCGCCGCTCCTCGGCGACGAGACGCATGGTCAGCAGCGGCGCCACCAGCAGCAGGATGATCGCGGCGTTGCCGAGCAGGTCGGGCAGGATGATTTCGGTCACGCCGGGCGCGCTGTCCATCGCCATGAGCTGCGCCTGATACATCTGGATGATTTCAATGCGGCCGAGGAAAAGATAAGCGAGTATCAGTTGCACCACGGCGAGGATGGACCAGGCAAGCGGCGAAAGAAACAGCGACTTCAGTTCGCGCAGGCCGATGGTGAATATCACGGCCGCGCCTCCGGCCTGTCCGTGATGGCCGGCTCTTCCGTCGTGATGCTGTCGGTCGCGGCCGAGGTCAATTCCAGAAACACCTGTTCGAGCGAAAGCCGTCCGGGACGGATTTCATACAGCCCCCAGTTTTTTTCGACCGCCAGGCGCAGGATGTCGTCGGTCGGGTTGTGCCCGGTTTCATGAAAGACGCGCACACGCCCGTCTTTTCCCGTTTGCACCGTCGTTACTCCCGGAAGGTTTTGCAATGTCTCGATCGCGGGCGGGTGACGGAACGCGACGGTGATCGAAGCGGACTTCATATGATGTTCCAGGCCTTCGATGCTTTCGTTCAATACCAGCTCGCCCTGGTTGATGATCTGCACGTGATCGCAGGTGCTCTGCACCTCGGGCAGGATGTGCGTGGACAGGATCACGCCGTGTTCGCGGCCCAGCTCGCGGATGAGCGCGCGGATTTCGCGGATCTGGATCGGATCGAGACCGACCGTAGGCTCGTCCAGGATCACCACCGGCGGCAGATGGATGATCGCCTGCGCGATGCCTACGCGCTGCTGAAAACCCTTCGACAGGTTGCCGATGAGACGCCGGCCGGTGTCCTGCAGGCCGCAGCGCTCCTTGGCGGTGTCGCGCGCGCGGCGGCGTTGCGCGCGTGGAATGCGGTTCAGCGCCGCGCAGTAATCGAGGTATTCGTTCACCGTGAGTTCGCGGTAGAGCGGCGGCTGTTCCGGCAGGTAGCCGATCTGGCTCTTGGCGGCGCGCGGATCGTCGAGCAGGTCGTGGCCGGCGATGGTCACGCTGCCGTCCGAGGGCGCGAGATTGCCGCTGATGATCTGCATGGTGGTGGTTTTGCCGGCGCCGTTGGGGCCGAGAAAGCCGAGCACCTCGCCCCGGTGGATCGTGAAGCTGACGTTCTTGACCGCCTGCAGCGCGCCGTAGAAGCGCGTGAGGTTTTTGACTTCAACCAGAGCCGGGCCGTTCATTTCACGCGGAAAATCCGAGGCAGGGCTTGTTCAGGCATGGGCCGCATTTAAGGCAGCGGGGGGATGAAAGTCAAATGCATGACGGACGCGGGTTCGCGTTGCACGCGCTGGGTGACGCCGATGGTAAAAACACGTGAAAACCTGCGCAGTCCCGGCGCCCCGCGTGTCCGCCGTCCATGGAGTAATCCGCTGTAAACAATGGATTTTTCACTATCCGTTTCCCTGGCATGGATTATGCCTCTTATCGGACAAGAGGCAAGCTGAGAACCATGAACAAACTCCTGACCATATCGTCGGCGCTGATCGCGGGTTTCGCGGCTCTCGTCTGGACCGGGGCCGGCGAGTCCTCCGACCCGGTGCTCGCGGATCGCGAAATCCCGGCGGACATCGCCAGCCGTTGCGCGGTTTCCGCGACCGGGGAATTAGAGGTCTGCCATCAGCCGGAGTTCACCCGCCGCTGGGTGGCCCGGACCGAACGGGGCGATCTGTTCGTGGTGACGAACGACCTGTGCCAGGACAGCGGTTGCCGCGCCTGGCTGGTGGAGAAATCCGGCAACGGCGCCAGCACGCTGCTCGCCTTCGACAAGACCTTCCGCGTTCTCGAATCCGCGGGCGGCTATCCGGCGATCGAATCCTATGCCGAACTTTCCGCCACCCAGGGCGCCTACAGCCGCTTCGAGTGGAACGGCGCCGCCTACGCGCGCACCGCCAACCGCCTGGTCTACAGCGTGGACGGCGCGGAATGCGGCACGCGCGACGAGTGCAACGCCGCGGCGCGCGAAGCGCTGAAGCGGCAGCAGGTCGACCGCGCAGTGAAAATCCTCGAGAACGTCAACGGCGTTTCCTGGATCTAATCAAGTTCAGCCGTTCGGATTCCCGTCGTTACCATATATATGCCGGCGCCACCCGCCGGCATAGTCTTTTTATATTCGTGGTTTTCCTCGCCGGTATTTTGGTGAACAATAGGTATCCGATCATCACGCTGCCCCAGCGCGTCAAAGATTTTGCATGACCCACAAGATACGCATCGAGTCGAGCGGCCACGAGTTTACCGCCAGTGAAAATGAAACCGTTCTGGCCGCGGCGCTGCGCCAGGGCGTGACGCTGGCCTACAGTTGCCGCAACGGCGACTGCGGCACGTGCAAGGGAAAGATTCTTTCCGGCACGGTCGATTACGGAAAATACGAAGCCAAGGCCATGAGCGAGGAGGAGAAGCGCGCCGGTTCGGCGCTTTTCTGCCAGGCGCTGCCGCTGTCGGATCTGGTGATCGAAGCGAGAGAGATCCGCGCCGCGGAGGGCATCCCGATCCGCATCATGCCGTGCCGCGTGATGAAGCTGGACAGGCTCGCGCCCGACGTGATGCAGCTGTCGCTCAAGCTGGCCGAGGGCCAGCGGTTGCAGTTTCTCGCCGGCCAGTACATCGATATCCTCCTGAGCGGCAACCAGCGGCGCAGTTTCTCGCTCGCCACCGCGCCGCACGCGGATGAACTGCTGCAGCTGCATGTGCGCCATGTTCCGGGCGGGCTGTTCAGCGGGCAGGTTTTTACGAAGATGAAGGAGCGGGACCTGCTGCGCTTCCAGGGTCCGTACGGCACGTTTTTCCTGCGCGAGGATTCGGACCGGCCGGCGATCCTGGTCGCCGGCGGCACCGGTTTCGCGCCGATCAAGGGCATACTCGAGCACGCCTTTTCCGTCGGCGTCACGCGGCCGCTGCACCTGTACTGGGGCGCGCGTGCGCGGCGCGACCTCTATCTCCCTGACCTGCCGCCGGCCTGGGCGCGCGAACGCGCGAATTTCCGCTACACGCCGGTGCTTTCCGAACCGCTGCCCGAAGACAACTGGAGCGGGCGCGGCGGCTGGGTGCACGAAGCCGTGATCGCGGATCATCCCGATCTCAGCCGGCATGAGGTGTATGCCAGCGGTCCGCCGCCCATGATCGAAGCGCTCAAAAAAGCGGTAAAAGCTCATGGCCTGCCGGACGACCGGTTGTATTATGATTCATTCGAGCACGCTCACGCGTCGGGCACCTGACGCAGGCTGGCTCCAGGGGGGGTTAACGATGCGAATATTTCTTGTTGCGATGGCGTTGATGACGCTGCTGGCGGCGTGCGACGGGCAGAAAAAAGATGTCAACGACACGGTATTCGGTTCTCAAGTACAGATGAAGGATAAAGCGCGCGCCGTGGAAAGCACCCTCCAGCAGGGCGCGGAGAAAAACCGCGAAGCGATTGAGTCCTCCGAGAAGTCTGGTGAGCCCGCGCAACAATGAACACCACGATTCAACTCTATGGAAAGCCGGTGCGCGTGGAGCTTACCGCGGCCGCCGAACACGCGCTGGCGAAACGCACCGTACCGCTGTTTGCCGAGGTGCAACTGATCTTCGGCTGTATGGTCGCCAAGCGCGTGTGGTTTCGCGACGCGGCGAACGAGAACGCGGTTCCCGTCACCCCGATGCTGCGGTTGTGGTTCCGGCCGGCGCGCTACCAGAAAGCGTGCAGTTTCGACGACATTGACGGCGGCGCCGTGGCCAGCGACTTTCCCATGGTCGTGGACCGCAAGGGTTTCGTGCCGGATTTGGTGCGAATCGACTATCGCGCCGGCAAATGGGTCGGCGACTTTACTTACTCATTGGATGTTTACCGCGAGCGGAACGCGGCGCTCGAAGCGCCGCGCTGAACGCGTGTGGTCTAACGCGCCGCGCGGAAACGGGAGATAGTCGCGCCCAGGCCGCGCGCGGGCGCGGCGCGCAGCTCGCTGGCATACATCTCCAGGCCGCGCTTGTAGTAGTTGAGCGCCTTGTCCTTATCGCCGAGACGTTCCATCAGATTCCCCAGCTCGTGATAGGCCTCGGACGGGCCGTGCAGCGTCAGGCATTGCTCGTAATAGCCGCGCGCCTTGGCGTCCTGGCGCTCATGCAACGCGAGACGCGCCAGCGTCAGCAGCAGCTTCGGGTCGTCGCGATGCGATGACAGCCAGCCTTCGGCGGTTTCGAGCTGCTCGGCGGCGTTCTTTCCCGGCGCCTGTCCGTACAGCTCGACCAGCGAGGAATCCCAGCCGTCCTCGATGGCGGCGCGCAGCACCGATTCGGCCTGCGCCATTTCTCCCTGCTGGACGAGCTGGCGCGCGTAGATCGCGATCATCGAGGGATTGCGCCGCAGCGTTTTCGGCACCGCGTTCCAGGCCTTTTCCAGCACGCCCGGCTTGCCCGAGGGCAGCGACAGCTTCAGCAGTTCGCGGTGCGCCTGCAGTTCGAGCGCGTCGATCTCCTTCGTGGTCATGGCATAGCTCTGGCGCAGTTCCGGCAGCAGTTCGATCAGGCCGGTCCAGTCGCGCAATTCGAGGTGCACCTGCGCGAGCAGTTTCAGGATCTGCCGGTGTTTCGGCGCGTCGCCGCGCAGCTCGTTCAGGGTCGCGAGCGATTGTTCCAGCTGATTCGCCTGATGCTGCAGGTAGGCCTGGGTCATGCCGATGGCGAGGTCGTGCTGCGGCGCGTTCTTGTGCGCCAGCGCCAGGTATTCGTCGCGTTTCTCGCTGTTGCCCTGGCCCTCGCAGGCCATGGCGGCGCCGAGGTAGTTCAGCAGCGGCGAGTCGCCGTGGCGCATGCCGGCGAGCAGCTGCGCCTCCGCCTCGGCCCAGTTGCCCTCCGCGAGGTTGGTCAGCCCCAGAAGCAGCGCGGCGCGCGCCCGCCGCGCCTGGCGGCGCGTGCGCCAGCGTCCGACGTCGCGCGGAATGCGCCACAGGCGGATGACGAAGTACAAGGACAGATAGAACAGAAATGAGACGACGATCATCAGCGGGATGAACAGCGTCAGCGACATCTCGATGCTCCACGGCGCGTGCGCAATGAGCACGTAACCCGGATTGTCGAGAGCGTAGAGCGTGATCAGCGCGGCGGCGAACAGCAGCGCGATGATGAAAAACAGCAGTTTCACGGCTCGGCCTTCCGGCCGCTCAGGCGGCGCAGCGTGGCGAGCGAGCCGGTGATGTCCGGCAGATCGCTGACGATCTTCATCCCCTGGAGTTGGCCGATTTCAGCTTGCGCCGAAACCACGATCTGCGCATCTGCGTCGAAATAGTCCTTCAGCAGGCGCTGCGCGCTCTTGAGATTCTGCTGATACGTGGGGATGCCGCCCTGCAGCAGCGCTTGCTGCGCGCCGTACAGCATGAGGCGCAGGTTCTCGCGCAGGAAGTATTGCTGCTCCGGCGGCAGCAGCGGCCGCTGCAAGGTCAAATCGTTGCGGACACGCACCAGCGAAAGGATGTCGCGCCACAGGTCGCGCGCCGTCTGCCGCCAGCCGCCGTCGGCCGCCGCCACCTGGGCGACGCCGGGTTTGGCCTGCGTCGTGTCGGCCGCGAATTCGCGCGACCGGATGTCGGTTGCGAGCGGCAGGCGGTCCACGCTGTCGGCCAGGGCTGCGAGACGCAGCGTCATGCCGCTGACATCCAGCTTGTCGAGCGACTCGAGCAGTCCTATCTCGCGCGCCAGTTCGCGCCGCACCGGCAGCAGCTTCGGGCTGGCCAGCAGCTCCAGCTGATGATCGGCGGCGCGCAGCGCGGCCAGGGCGGAATGCGTGTCGCGCGCGAGCTGCAGGCGGTTGTTGGCGATGACCATCAGCTGCTCGGTTTCGGTGAGGGCCCATTCGAACCGGTTGCGCGCCAGATCGGTGTTGATCTTTTCGATCGAGGCGCGCAGCGTGTCCTGCGTCTCGCGCAGCGTCTTGATGTCCTTCTCGTCGTTGGCGAGCGATTCCTGCGTCTGGTTGGTGTTGGACTCGATGCGGTCGAGCGCGCCGACGATGTCCATCGAGAACAGGTCGGCGCTCTCATAGAGTACGGAGTACCAGAGATAACCGCTCACGATCAGCGCAAGGCTGGCGAGGATCAGCGCCAGGCCGCCGCGGACGCGACCGGGACCGGCCTCGTCCGCGGATTTCTTCAGCAACGATTTGCCGCGCCGGGAGGCGGAGGGGTCGTCGGGGTTCTTCTTGGCGTCCGTGTCAGTCATGGGTAACGGCCCGGGTTGGTATGGTGATTATAGGGATTTTTGCGTTTCCCGCCATGTCTGGACCGCCTCCAGGATCGCCTCAACCGGTTCACCGGCGGGATTCGCCCCGGGGCGATGCCGACGCTGAA
>DAIDLH010000031.1 GCA_027449605.1 Candidatus Muproteobacteria bacterium
GACGGGACGTCCATGGTCGCCTTGTCGGATTCGAGCGTGATGAGCGGGTCTTCCGGCTTGACGGTGTCGCCGGGTTTGACCATGACTTCGATGACGGCGACTTCCGTGAAGTCGCCGATGTCGGGGATTTTGACTTCCATCATATTATTAGGCATGACATCCATCGCCACCACGCGGTGGCCTGGTCAGTTAGCGTTTCTTCGATTTTTTCTTCGGCGCCTTTTTGGCGACTTGGCGCGGCTTGGCCGCTTTCACGCCACGTTTCGGCGCTTCGACCTTCGCCGACTGCGCCAGCGACGCCAGTGCCTGGGCGAAGAAGGTGGTGAAGCGCGCGCCCGAGGCCCCGTCGATCACGCGGTGATCGTAAGACAGCGACAGCGGCAACATGAGTCGCGGCGCGAAGCGCTTGCCGTCCCATTTCTGTTTCATCTCGGCGCGCGAGACGCCGAGGATCGCCACTTCCGGCGCGTTGATGATCGGCGTGAACAGCGTGCCGCCGATGCCGCCGAGGCTCGAGATCGAGAAACAACCGCCCTGCATCTCCGCCAGCTGCAGCTTGCCCTCGCGCGCCTTTTTGGCGAGTTCGGCCGCCTCGCGCGCCAGTTCGAGCACGGATTTGCGGTCGGCGTTACGGATCACCGGCACCACCAGGCCGTTCGGCGTGTCGGCGGCAAAACCGATGTGGTAGTAATGCTTGATGACCAGGTTCTCGCTGTCGAGCGAGCTGTTGAACTCGGGAAACTTCCTGAGCGCCTCCACCGCGGCCTTGATGAGGAAGGCGAGCACGGTCACCTTGACGCCGTCCTTCTCGTGCGCCTGGTTGAGCGCCACGCGGTAACGTTCGAGCCCGGTGATGTCCGCCTCGTCGAACTGCGTGACATGCGGGATCATCACCCAGTTGCGCGCGAGATTCGCGCCCGAGATCTTCCGGATGCGCGACAGCGGCCGGGCCTCGATCGAACCGAACTTGCTGAAATCGATCTTCGGCCAGGGGATGATGTCGAGTCCGCCACCGGCCGGACGCGCGCCGGCCATCACCGCCTTGACGAAGCCCTGCACGTCTTCCTTGGTGATGCGCCCCTTCGGACCCGTGCCCCTGACCTTGGCGACATCCACACCCAGCTCGCGCGCGAACGCGCGCACCGACGGACTCGCGTGCGAACGTGAACCGCCGATCACGG
This sequence comes from Candidatus Muproteobacteria bacterium, assembly GCA_027449605.1. GTDB lineage: Bacteria > Pseudomonadota > Gammaproteobacteria > Acidiferrobacterales > Sulfurifustaceae > Sulfuricaulis. The sequence goes on from DAIDLH010000031.1 coordinate 1,182, forward strand.
CCGCGACCATTTCCGCCGGGCCGGGCATCAACACCACCGGCGGCGGCGCGTTCACTTCCTCACCTTGGCCCGGCGGCGGCGGTAAATCGGTGGCGAATCCGAACCCGGCCGCGCGCATCCCCGGCTCGGGGGCATGCGCTTCCGTCGCGGGCGCTCGCGCTGTCCGGGGTGGTGCCGTTGGTGCGGTGGCAGCCGGCGCCGCCGCTGCCGTCTCGGCCTTCGGCGCGGGTTGGGCGGGAGCGGTGTCGGCTGTCTCCAGCAGCAGGATCAGCGATCCCTGCGCGACCTTGTCGCCGACCTTGAGCTTGACGTCCTTAACCTTGCCTCCGGCCGGGGACGGGACGTCCATGGT
>DAIDLH010000032.1 GCA_027449605.1 Candidatus Muproteobacteria bacterium
GCCGGGGCGCGATAGAAGCATTCGCGCCCGTTCGGCGGTGCGGAGGCACGTTAAGTGCCTCCGCGAAAACCCCGCCTCACCTCCCGCCAGGGGAGAGGGGGAGTCGGTCGGCTTCAAGCCGACAGCGTGAAAAGCCACCGGCTTGAAGCCGGTGGTTGTTTACTTGATTGTTGCCGTCATGGTCGTCAGGCGATGGCGCGACATTCGACCCGGTTGCGGCCGGCGTCCTTCGCGACATAAAGCGCGGCGTCGGCCGCCGCGATCAAAGCCGCGCCGGTTCGTCCGTGCTCCGGAAAAACCGCGACCCCGAAGGAGGCGGTGAGACGGATCGCGGACGTCCCGCAGAGTACCGGCGTGGCGGCGAACGCCGCCCGCAGCTGTTCGGCGCGCTTGAGCACGTCCGGCAACGCGGTATCGAAGAGAGCCAGCAGAAATTCCTCGCCGCCGTAACGGCAACAGATGTCGCTGCCACGAGCGGCGTGCTGGAGCAATCCGCCGAATACCCGCAAGACCTCGTCACCGGCCGGGTGGCCGTAACGGTCATTGACGGCCTTGAAACGATCGAGGTCGCCCATGATCACGCCCAGCGGATGGCCGAGGCGTTCCGCGCGAATCAGCTCCCGGCCGAGGGTTTCATCCAGATAACGGCGGTTGTATAAACCGGTCAGGGGATCGCGGATCGCCTGCTCGCGCAGTTGCGTCTGTAGCGCCTGTACTTCGTGCAACGCCTTTTCCAGCTCTTCGGTGCGACGACGCACCTCCTCTTCGAGAAGGATCGTCGTCTGGAACAGGTTGAATTCCGAGCCCTGAAGGCCGGTGTTGCGCTCGACCTGGTTCATGAGCGCGCGCACGACCTTGTTCAGGCGGACGATCTCGGCGCGCAAGCCTCGTTCGTCGTCGCGGCAGGCGAGCGGCGCCGGTTCAGACATGGGCGGTCTCCGGCGGCATGCCGATGGCGATGCCGGTGAGGGTCTGGTTGACGTGCACGCCGCGGAACTGTTCGCCGTAGGTGCTGAAGCCCACGGCGTTGTTGCGCCGGAAAATCTCTTCCACGCGTTCCGTCAGCCCGCTTTGGCGGATTTCCAGGTTGCGCAGAATGCAATCGCAGCTGAAGACGAGCTGCGGCGGCCCGATTTCGGCGCGGATATCGTCGATGGTCTGCTCCAGGTTCCGCACCAGATCCTGGCCGTGCGCGACGTGCAACACCAGGCCCTCCTCGATAGCGCAATAAAAAGTCAGGCTGCCGTCGGGATTGACCTTCTGGATGGAGCGCACGTAATCCGTGCCGCCGATGCGCACCACGACCGGCGAGGCGGCGAAACGCATGGGGTCGAGGTCGTGCGCGTCGACGCCCACCAGCCGCGCGTACTCCTGGGCGGCCGGCAGTCCGTTGATCTCCTTGACGATGCGATGGGCAATGTTGGCCGACGTGACGACCAGCCGTTCTTCCCCGGATATGAAATGCTGGGTCTTGAACAGCCTGAACGGCAGAGTGGTGGTGACCACGACCAGGACGGCGCTGTCGGGATGAAAACACCCGTCGTAATAGACATGGGTCTTGGCGAATTTCAGGCCGTCACCCGCCGAGCCGCCGAACAACGGGATATCGCCCAGCGAATTCTGCAGCGTGCGCGTCACCGGTTCCTCGCGCACGGACAAGCCGTCGATCAGCAGGAACGCGAAACTGTTCTGCGGGCTCGCCGCCGGCGCCCGGCTTGCCAGTTGTTGCAGCAGAGGCTTTACAAAAGCCTGGCCTTCGGTCATGGCGAACTGCTGCAAGCGATCGAGATGACCGGTCACGGCGGTGCAGACGCCGGACGCGAAACTCGCTCCCGAAAGGCTGTGTTCGCAGTATCCGGCGGGTCCGATTTCCCCCGCGGTGGTACACCCTATCACCGGAACTCCGGCAAACAAACGGTTCATCTCCCGCGCCAGCGCATCGAGGTCGTAGCGACTGGAACAGAAAAAGATCACGAGCGCCATATCGGGCTGGACTACCGCGGCGTGAAACTCCCGCGCGGCCTGAAGAGGGTCCGTCGCGAGCGACTGTGCGGTGCGAATCTGCGGCTGGTTACTCATGCGGCGCTGCTCCCGCCAGCAGAACTGGCGTACTCGGGATTCCGGTTTAACCGCGGGCGGGTGGACCGCGCCCCTGTGCGTATTCCTGGCGGGAATCCATCGTCGAATCGCAACACCGTGGGGTTTCTGACCTTCCGGCCGCGTACTGCCATATAGTCTTCAATTTCCATGCCAGATGCATGTCCGAGCGGAACACTCGGATAAAATCAGGGCTGGATAAGATTGCGCCGGTAACTGAAGACATTCCCGTAAATCAACAGTCTGAATTTCGGGCCAGGAAGGATTGAAGTTCTCTTCCGGCCGACCGCACCACTGCCAATTATCGACTCCCCGGGTCGTTCTCGAGCACGAGCTGTCGCCGGCTTTCAGATGGGTCACGTTCGCGCCGAGGCGCGCGATCCGGCCGACGATGTGGACGGCGCGGATTCGTCCGGCCCCGGTACGCCGGTCCGGCGCCGGCGTCGCGCTTCGTGCCGCCGGTGGAACGCCGATGTCGCTTACGGTTTCGTTTCGGGCGTGGCCGCGGGTTCCGCCGGCGGCGCCGATGGAGCGGCTTCCTTTGCCGGTTCCTGCGCGGGCTCCGCTTCAGACGCCGGCTTCAGCACGATCTCGACGCGGCGGTTGCGCTGCTTGTTCTCCGCGGTGTCGTTCGGCGCGATCGGCCGGTACATCGAAAAGCCGAGCGACTCGAGTCGCTTCGGATTGATGTAGTGCTTGGTTTCGAAATAACGCGCGACCGCGGAGGCGCGCGCCGCCGACAGTTCCCAGTTGGACGGATACTTCGTCTTCAGCTTGTCGCTGATCGGCGTGTCGTCGGTGTGACCCTCGACGCGGATCGTATCGGTGCTGTCCTTGATCGCGTCCACCAGCTTGTCGAGCACCTCCATGCCTTGCGGCAGAATTTCCGCGCTGCCGGACTTGAACACGATCTTGTCGAGCATGCGCACCGAGAGCTGGCCGCGCAACTGCTCGATCTCCACGTTCTTGTCGGTCAGCTCCTTGCTCAGCCGGTCACGCAGGTGCTCTTCCTGTTTCTGCAGTTCGTCGAGCTTGCGCTGCCTGGCTTCCTCCGCCTGGCGGAACACGCCGAGCTCCTGGTTGGCCGCCGTGAGCTTGTTGTCGAGCGCGCCGCGCGCGGTTTCGCACGCGGCCAGGTCGCCCTGCGCCTGCTTCTGGCAGGCGGCGAGCTCGGCCTGTTTCTCGTCGAAGGTTTGGGTCGAGACGCAGCCGGTCAGGAACACGCCGGTCACCAGCACTAGACGCCACATTTTTTTCATCGGCAACTCCTCGTCATTCAAAAAATCGGAAGATAAGCATGGGTTTCGGTGTTTCCGCGCCGCGGCTGAACCCGGGCCGGTCGAGGCGAGAATATTACTGGTTGTCCCCTGGTTAGTACAAACTAGCAGGATGGGCGGGATGTTTCGGACGCGTGAATGGCAACAGGGTCCGATTTTATTGGCCGCCCCGGCAACTGCCGGAGCGCGGATGTAATTGACGCAGCGACTGAAGCATCCAGCACCCCGATCCCTCATTAAGAAGGATTTGTTCGCTCCATCATCTGCTCCAGCACCAGCAGCAGCGAGCTCGTGTCCTGTTCGCCGAAGCCGCTGCCCATAAGCGCGTTGAGCTGCTGCATCACCTGCGCGGTGACGGGCAGCGGCAGACCGGCGTCGTGCGCGATTTCGAGCGCCACGCCGATGTCCTTGTGATGCAGCGCGGCGACGATGCCGGCGGCGAAATCGCGCTCAACCATTTTCTTCCCCAGCACATCGAGCATGCGGCTCGCGCCCAGCCCGGTCATGACCGCCTCGCGCACCCTGGCCGCGTCGGCGCCCTGTTCGCGCGCGAACAGCAGCGCTTCGGCGGCGCCCCGCAAACAGGCGAGTTGGGCGATCTGGTTGGCGAGCTTGGTCACCTGTCCGGTTCCCGACGCGCCCATGTGGAAAATCGTCTTGCCCATGCATCCCAGTAGCGGTTTCACGCGCTCAAAAATATTCTTTTCTCCGCCGACGAAAAACGTGAGCGAGGCCGTCTTCGCGCCCACGACGCCGCCCGATACCGGCGCATCCAGCATGGCGACGCCGCGCTCGCCGAGTCGCCGCGCCACGTCGCGCGCGATCGCGGGCGAGATCGTGCTCATGTCCACGAGGGTCATGCCGGGCGAGGCGCCGTGAAGGATGCCATCCGCCCCCAGCACCACCGTCTCGACGTCGCTCCCGGCGGTGACCATGGTGAACACCGCCTCGCTCGCGCGCGCGACTTCCGCTGGCGAGTTCGCAAGAGCCAAACCCAGGCGGACGGCGTGGGCACGCGAACGCTCGCCGCGCGCATAAGTGCTGATCGTGTGGCCGGCGGCGAGCAGATGCCGCGCCATCTCGCTGCCCATGTTGCCGAGGCCGATAAATCCGAGCCGCATGGGTTCCACCTTAACTTTGGGTCGCGTATTCCGAATAAACAGGCAAGTTGTCGCCGCCGCAGGACCAGCCCGCGCGCGAGTCCCAGAAGATGCGTGCCAGCGGCTGAATCGTCGGGTCGCTGTCGAGTGAGCCGGCCGGGATGACGAAGAAATCCGTCTCCTTCACGTAGCGCGGCACGCGCCCGCCACAGACGGTGCAAAAACAGTTGGTGAAGCGTTTCGCTTCCGGGATTTTGTAGGAGCGGATCAGTTCTTCGCCCTTGATCCACTTGAGCGATCCGGGCTTGATGAGCAGATTCGAGGCATGCCCCGTGCCCGTCGCCTTGCGACAGCGCTGGCAATGACAATGATAAAACCGTTGTGGCTCTCCGCTGATTTCGTATTGCACGGAACCGCAGAGACAGCTTCCGCGAAAAGTCGATTGTGTCATGAGTTATCCGTTGAGCGATGAAACAGGCGACAGGTTATCGCAAGCGGGCGGGCGGCGAAACGATTTCTCCGTTCCGTTCCATCACCCGCGCCCGGCACGCTCGCGCTCCGGTCCCGCTAATTCCCGCAGCCCTTGCAGCGCCTGTTCCAGCACCGGGTTGTCGGTGGTGCGCGGGTAAACCACGTAAGCGGGGAGCACGTACTCCGGCGAGGCCGCGACGCGATACAGACGGCCGGCGTCGATGAAAGGGGCGGCCATGCGCGCCGGCAGAAAGCAGCTGCCGCCATTGGTCAGCGCGAGCTGAATGCCGAGCCAGCCGATGTCGACGAGCTGCGCCGGTCCTTCGAGATCGGGATAGCTCTGGGCATGTTGAGCATAAAAGCCCGGTCCCCATTCGACGTAGATGTAGTCATCACCCGGTCCCTTGTCGTCCGGACGCGAGCTGACCAGCACCAGGTTTTCGTCGAACAGGTGTTCGACGATCAGACCGGGGCTATGGCTCGGCGTGTACATCAGGCCGACGTCGAGCGAGCCTTCGATCAGCCGGCGCATCATGTCTTCCTCGAAACCGATCTCGCTGCGGATCACGACGTCGCTCGCCCGGCTTCGCATCCAGCCGACCCACTGCGGCAGGAATCCTTCCCACAAGGCGATGCGCCCACCGATGCGCAGGCTGGCGCGGTAACGTTCCGGCAGGCCGGCGTCGTCGCGCGCCTGCTCGGCGGTCAGCACCAGGCGCTTGGCGTAATCAAAAAAGCGCCGGCCCGCGGGCGTGAGGCTGGCGCCGGCGCGGTTGCGGACGAACAGCCGGGTGCCGAGTTCATCCTCCAGCCGTTGAATCCGCGCGCTGACGGTGGACTGGGTCAGGTGCAGCTGCTGAGCCGCCTCGAGAAAACTTCCGTTCGCGGTAATGGCGAGAAAGGTCTTGGCTTGATCAATATCCATTGGAAAAACGATATATCGACGATGTCGATATTATATAGCGAATAATATCGTTTGATCGCTACATAAACGAAACCTAATATTCAAAGCATTCCAAGGCATTCTGGAGAGGAGAGACACCATGAACCAGGCCGTGAACAAACTTAATACCGAGTATCAGATCGCGCGCGACCCCGAAGGTTATCTGTTCGACCCACTGGACTGGGACGAAACGGTCGCCTGCAAACTGGCCGCGGAAGAAGGTATCGAGCTGAATGAGGCCCACTGGCCGGTGTTGCGCTTCATGCGCGAACAATGGACCCATAACCGGATCGCGCCGGACGTGCGCCACGTGGTGGATTTTGTGGCAGGCGAACAGGGCCTCGACAAGAAAGGCGCGAAGGCCCTGCTCTACAAACTGTTCCCCTACGGCTACGTGAAGCAGGCGTGCAAGATCGCCGGCATGCAGCGCCCGCGCGTCTGGAGCACCGGCTGAAAGCACTCACCCGCACCTCTCACACCAACCCGCGAGATGAACCGGGTTATTTCCCCGGAGGCCTGAAGGTTTCGCTCAGGCCGGGCGACCGGGCGGTCTATGTCGGCACGGCTCAATATCACCGCAACGAATTCTTCGAGATCGCCAGGGCCTCCGTCGTCGACGATTACGAACGCGCCGATGCCGAGTTCAAAAAGAAATTCGGCACGAAGTATCCCCTGCACAAGGTCCTGCTGACGGCAGCCAGGTAAGTAAACAACCGCCGGCTTGAAGCCGACCAACTCCCCCTCTCCCCCGGCGGGAGAGGACAAGGGGTGAGGGGGGGGGACGTCGAACATAAGGAGCAACAAAACGTTGCGTCGAAGAAGGAGTGAAACCATGATCGATATCATCGCCTCCGTTTCAGGCGCTCGGCCGCGCTGAAATCGCTGGCGCACGAAACGCCGCTGGCATTGCTGGTCGCGGTCCACGCCGGGCGCCGAGAATGAACGCGATCGGCAGATGGAGGTCAGCATGGTGCTCAGGTATTGCAGTCCCAGCGGCAAGGTCACAAGCACCTTGTTTGCGACCAGAAAACAGGGCGCGGCTCCTTTGAAACCGTTGAGGCGAAGCAGTAACCTGAACAGGTCCATTTACAACAACTGCGATCCGACCCCATTTACCATGCCTTCCCTCCGCCGCGCTTCGAAGCTCGCGCGCCTTGCCAACCTCGGGCCGGCGTCCGAGAAGTGGTTGAACGCCATCGGCGTGTACACCCGGCGCGATCTCGAGCAGCTCGGCTCGGTGA
>DAIDLH010000033.1 GCA_027449605.1 Candidatus Muproteobacteria bacterium
CGATACGAATGACATCGCTGCCGTGACGTATAACGTAGATGCCATATTTTGAGAGGGCCGGTTTCTCTATTTTTCCAAGAAGACCCTCTTCATTCAGCGCGACGTCGGTCGTTTGCACCATAGTTGCCTTGCCGTCTAACGATGATTAGACGACATATTGACTGTTATTAACATTAACACTGCAACGGTCTCCACGTGAATCAACGGCTTACGGTGAATGCCAGCGGAGATAGACTGCAAGATTGCAAGATAACATGCAAGAAACTGGCAAATCGCCGTATAACATGAATATGCCGGCAGCAAAACTCCGCTATTTCTGTTCGGGCATCAAGGACTTGGTGATCGGGCGCAGGGATGCGGCGAATAAAATAAAAATAGCGCAATAGGTTGGGGTGAATGAAATGAACCCCAACGAAATTTGAGGCATGTTGTGTTGGGGTTCGCGGCGCTCACCCCAACCTACTGAATTTTTCTCAAGAAACGTTGCGTGAGCGCACGGCGTTTTTCATACGCCTCGCGCGCGATCGCCACGTCTTCCAGGAAATATGGCAGCTCTTCCAGCAGCAGCGCCTGCGGGCCGTCGACCAGCGCCTTGGCCGGTACCGGATGAAAATCCACTAGGATCATGTTTGCGCCGGCGATCACGCCCTGCGCGGTGACGTGTGATATATCCAGCATGCCGTCGGGCGCGCGGTCGCGCGTGCCCACCGAGTGCGACGGATCGATGCACACCGGCATGCGCGTCAGGCGCTTGATCACCGGCACGTGCGCGAAGTCGACGAAGTTGCGGTGCGGGTCGCCCATGTTGGTCTTCATGCCGCGCAGGCCGAAGACGATGTTGCGGTTGCCTTCGCTCGCCAGGTACTCGGCGGCGTTCAGCGATTCCTCCAGCGTGATGCCGAAGCCGCGCTTGAGCAGCACCGGCAGCTCGCGCTGGCGGCCGACGATCTTGAGCAGTTCGAAATTCTGCGTGTTGCGCGTGCCGATCTGCAGCATCACGCCGGTGGGCTTGCCGGTCTTGTGCAGCGCTTCCTGGATTTCGTTCAGATGCGAGTCGTGAGTGATCTCCATCGCGATCACCTTGATGCCGTACTTCCCGGCCAGCTCGAACACCCACGGCAGGCACTCCTTGCCGTGACCCTGGAACGAATACGGATTGGTGCGCGGCTTGTACGCGCCCATGCGCGTGCACACCTGGCCGTGGTCGCGCAACGCCTTCAGCATCATCTCGACGTGTTGCGGGTTGTCCACCGCGCACAGGCCGGCGAAGACGTTGAGGTTGTCCTGGCTGAACTGGACGCCGTTGTATTCGAAGCCGGTCGGGCGGCGGTCATCCTTGTGCCGTCCGAGCACGCGGTATTCCTCCGACACGCGCACCACGCGGTCCACGCCCGGCAGGCTTTCGATCTCGGCCTTGTCGAGCGAGGCGGTGTCGCCGATCAGGTAGATTTCCGTGAGCGTCTGCTGCGTGCCGATTTCCTGGTGCACGCGCGTGCGGATGTTCGGCTTGTGCGCCAGGTAGTCGAGAACCTGCCGGTATTCCGGCGCCTGCTCGGTGAGGTCGGCCTTGAGGATAACGATCATGCGACTTTTCCTTTATTATTCGGTATGGCTCGCGCACGTATTCTACAATCAACCCGCGATGGCCGGAAAAACAAACCGTCATGAAGCTGAAGGCCGCTCAATCTCCGCCCTATTCGCTGGATCGCGCCGTCCTGGAACAGGAAGTGCGCCTCGATACCTATCGCGCCTCCGGTCCCGGCGGACAGCACGTGAACCGCACCGAATCGGCGGTGCGCCTGACCCATCCGCCCTCGGGCGTGGTGGTGACGGCGACCGAGAACCGTTCCCAGATCCGCAATCGCGAGGTCGCCTTCGAGCGGCTGATTCATCGCCTGCGCGCGCTGAATCGCGTGCCCAAGCCGCGTAAAAAGACCCGTGTCAGCCGCGCCGCCAAGGAACGGCGGCTGGTCGCCAAGAAACACCGTGCCGCCATCAAGCGCGGACGCGGTCGGGGGCATGAGGAATATTAGGCCGCCCGCCGTCGCAATCCTTCCGAGATGTAGGGTGGGCATCGCCCACCGTCGGACAGCCGGCGAAGCCATGTTGGTGGGCGGTGCCCACCCTACGGAAATATGCCCACGTATTTTTGAGATAGATTCCGGCCCTCCATCCGCTCACCCGTCTTGACCCCTGGCCAGGCTCAGGGGATGGAATAAGGCCCGCCCCGTTTGTGCCCGCCGGGTCCGCGGCGTCGAGGCGAGCCTGGTTCGTCCCATGCCGCTCCCGGCGGAATTGTCATGTCCGGGGAGTTCACGTAGGATATTTCCACGCCCGACCGGCAGCAGCACTTGGGGGGTGGGCGGTTTTGGCAATTAAATAAAAAAGAGGCATGTATGCAGAACGGGATTGTGAAGTGGTTCAACAACGCGAAGGGCTACGGTTTCATCACCCCGAGCGACGGCAGCGAAGATGTGTTCGTTCATTTCTCCACGATAGAAGGGGATGGTTATAAAAGCCTGAACGAAGGGCAGAAGGTCGAGTTCGAACATACGCAGGGGCCGAAAGGCAAACAGGCGACACGCGTCGTTCCCCGCTGACACCCGACGGACCGACGCCGTATAGCCGATCGATCGGGCCCCCTCATCACGGGGCTTTATGTTCATGTGGGCTTGAGTTCACGCTGAAGCCGCGGTTTTGATCTGCCCATGTCACTGGAAACACTCACCGAACTGATCAGGAACTACGGCTATCTCGCGATCCTGATCGGAACGTTTCTGGAAGGGGAAACCATTCTGATCCTGGGCGGCTTCGCCGCGCACATGGGGTTTCTCGAATTGCCGTGGGTGATCGCCAGCGCCATCGCCGGCAGCTTCAGCGGCGACCAGCTTTATTTTTACATCGGCCGGCACTTCGGACCGAGAATCATCGCCAAGCGGTTGTCGTGGCAGGAAGGCGCGGCCAAGGTTTACAGGCACCTGCATCGCCACCAGAACCTGCTCATTCTGAGCTTCCGGTTCTTCTACGGATTTCGCAACGTCACGCCGTTTGCGGTCGGCGCGGCGCATGTTTCCCGCACGCGCTTTTTTGCGCTCAACCTGATCGGCGCGATCGTCTGGGCGTTTTCCTTCGCTTATGCCGGCTATCTGTTCGGCGAGGCGTTCCGGCTGTTCCTCGACGACTTCAAGCGTTACGAACTGTTCGTGCTGCTGGCCCTGGTGCTCGCGGGCCTGGTGATCTGGCTGTTGACGCTGATTCGTCATCGTCGCCGGGCGCTGGCGCATAAAAATAATCAATAGCCGCGCTCGCGGTTTTCCTATTCTTGTGTTTTTTCCAGCGCTACGGCGTAAAAGCCGTCGGTGCGATGCCGATGCGGATAGAGCCGCAGCGCGGCGTCGCCCATCGTCAGCGGCACGTGCCGGCGCGCCAGAATCTCGTTCGCCGGTATCATGCCGAATCCTGGATGCGCCGCGAGAAATTTTTCCACGACGGCGTCGTTTTCCTCGCGCAACAGGCTGCACGTGGCGTATACCAGCCGGCCGCCGGGTTTGACCAGTTCCGCGGCCGCGGCCAGGATGCGCTGCTGTGTTTCGACCAGTTCGTTCAGGTCGATGGCGCGCCACTTGATGTCCGGGTTGCGCCGCAGGGTTCCGGCGCCGGAGCAGGGCGCGTCCACCAGCACGCGATCGATTTTTCCCTTCAGGCGTTGCACCCGCGCGTCGCGCTCGTGAGCGATCGAGACCATGCGCACGTTGTCGAGCCCGGCGCGTCGCAGGCGCGGCTTGAGTTTTTCCAGCCGCTTGGCCGAGACGTCGAAGGCGTACACGGCGCCGCTGTTGGCCATGAGCGCGCCCAGGTGCAGCGTCTTGCCGCCGGCGCCGGCGCAGAAATCCACGACCATCTCGCGCCGCTTCGGTTCGAGCATCAGCGACAGCAGCTGGCTGCCTTCGTCCTGCACCTCGAATAATCCGTCCTTGAAGCACTGGGTTTTAAACAGCGGCGCGCGGTCCTCGCGCCGCAATCCGATGGGCGAGTACGGCGTCGGCACGCAGGGAAAGCCTTCCTGCGTCAGCCGCGCCTGGACGTCCTCGCGTTCGGCCTTGATCGTGTTGACGCGCAGATCCACCGGCGCCGGCCGGTTGAGGGCCTGGGCCAGGGACAGCGTTTCCTCGTCGCCGAATTGCGCGCGCAACGGTTGCGCGAGCCAGTCGGGGAGATTGGCCCGCACGGAAAAAGGCAGCGAGCTTCTGTCCACGGTACGCGCGCGCTCCGCCATGTCGCGCGCGTCGCCGCGGAATCCGGTTTCCTCCAGCGCGCGAGCGCTGTAGCCGTGGGTCAGCAGGTAGGCGGCGACGATGTCGAGCGGAAGCGGATGTCCGGCGACGTGTTCGAGCCAGTATCGCTCGCGCAGGCAGCCGTAAACCGTTTCCGCGACGAACCCGCGGTCGCGCACGCCCATGTTGCGGTGCGCGCGAAAGTAATCGTCCATCACCCGGTCGGCGGGAACTTTTCCGGCGAGAATGGTTTCCAGCACGTCGGTCGCGGATTTGAGCAGGATCGGTTTGGCCATGGTTATAAGAATTTTCCACCGCAAAGACGCAAAGAACATCAAAAATAAAAGTAGAACCTGTTTTAAAATAGACGTAGGGTGGGCATCGCCCACCAACACGGCTTCGCCGGCTGTCCGACGGTGGGCGATGCCCACCCTACAAACTAATTTTTATTATCTTGGTGTTTTTGGCGTCTTGGCGGTTCGAGATTATTTCCCGTAGCGCTTGAGCAGGTCCTGGTACGCGTCGATGCGCCGGTCGCGGAAGAACGGCCAGATGCGGCGCACGTCCTCGGTGCGCCGGCGGCTGACTTCCGTCACCAGCACCTCGGGTTTGTCGGCCGCGGCTTGCGCGAGGAATTCGCCTTGCGGGCCGGCGATGAAGCTCGATCCCCAGAACCGGATGCCGGGCGAACGTCCCGACGGATCGGGCTCGAGGCCGACGCGGTTGCAGGTCATCAGCGGCAGGCCGTTGGCGATCGCGTGCGCGCGCTGGATGGTGATCCAGGCCTCGCGTTGGCGGTTCTTCTCGGCGTCATCGTCGCGCGGATCCCAGCCGATGGCGGTGGGGTAGAGCAGGATGTCGGCGCCGTGCATGGCCATGAGCCGCGCCGCTTCCGGGTACCACTGGTCCCAGCACACCAGTACGCCGAGCGTGCCCACGGAAGTGGAGACCGGAGCGAAGCCCTGGTCGCCCGGCGTGAAAAAGAATTTTTCGTGGTAGCCGGGGTCGTCCGGGATGTGCATCTTGCGGTATTGGCCCTTCAGGCTGCCGTCGGCGTCGAGCACCACGGCGGTGTTGTGGTGCACGCCGGGCGCGCGCCGTTCGAACAGCGAGCCGACGATGACGACGCCGAGTTCCCTGGCGATCTTTCCCAACTCCTGCGTCGTCGGGCCGGGAATGGTTTCGGCCTGGTCGAATCGCTTCGTGTCTTCGGTCTGGCAGAAATAAACGCCGGTGTGCAGTTCCTGCAACAGGATCAGCCGCGCGCCGCGGTTTGCCGCTTCGCGAATGCCGGAAACGGAAGTCGCCAGGTTTTGCTCGCGGTTTTCGCCGCAAGCATGCTGGACGAGGCCGACTGTAACTGTTGAATTCATGGCGCCAATGGTAGCATGTTCCGCTGCGGATTTTATTCCGCCGCTTGACTGTCAGCAGGCGCATTTCTATCGTTTGTGCCCCCAACCAAAACAAAGGAGTGAAGCATGAAGCGGACAATTATTTTTGCGGCAGCGCTGTTACTGGCGAGCCCCTTGGCCATGGCGTATCAGGTCACCGGCCCGGTGCTGGAGATGACCGACAGCAAGATCGTGGTGCAGAAGGGCAAGGAAAAATGGGAACTGGCCCGCGACGCCGGCACCAAGGTGACGGGTGACGTGAAGGTGGGCGACAAAGTGACGGTCGAATACAAGATGACCGCCACCAGTATCGAAGCCAAGGGCGGCGGCAAGGCCAAAGCCAAAGGCAAGGACAAGAAGTAGTCGCAGGTCAGTCGTGCAGAGAAACGGGAAGGTCCGAGAGGGCCTTCCCGTTTTATTTTTTTGAATCGCGGCGATGCCTAAACCTGCTGGTGGGCGGCTGACTCGCGGGAATCCATGCAGTTAATGCAGGGCCCAGGCCGGACGTTTTTTAACCGTAACCCGCCGGATGAAAATCATAAAGTCGCCGATGCGCCGCCTGTAGCGACGCGCTGATATCCCTTGTAATATCAACCGTCAGCAGGACAGAAAAATCAGCGATGGCGGCGATCAACACCCTCGAATTCATCTATCCCGACTGGCCGGCCCCGGTGCACGTGAAAGCGCTGACGACGACGCGCAACGGCGGGTTCGGCGTCGGGCCGTATGCCTCGTTCAATCTCAGCAATCTCGTCGGCGACGAGCCCGGCATCGTGCGGCGCAATCGCGGGTTGTTGCGCGAAGTGCTCAAGCTCCCCTCCGATCCGATCTGGCTGACGCAGGTGCACGGCACCCGCGTCATCGACGCTTTCGACGCCGCTCCCGGCGAGGAAGCCGACGGTTGCGTGACCGGCACGGCCGGCGTGGTCTGCGCGGTGCTGACGGCGGATTGCCTGCCGATCTTCCTGTGCGACCGCCGCAGCACGCGCATCGGCGTGCTGCACGCCGGCTGGCGCGGTCTGGCGGCGGGAATCGTCGAAGAGGGATTGCGAAAAATCCAGTTGCCGACCGCCAACCTGCTCGCCTGGCTCGGTCCGGCTATCGGTCCGTCGGCCTACGAAGTGGGCGACGAGGTGCGACAGAAGTTCATCCGCCTCGACGCCGAGATGGAAGCATCCTTCACGCCCGCGCCCAATCGCAAGGGACACTGGCTGGCCGATCTCTACGACGTCGCGCGGCGGCGCTTGCAGGCGCAGGGCGTGCACGCGGTGTACGGCGGACTGCGCTGCACGCTGCGCGAGCGCGACCTGTTTTTTTCGCACCGGCGCGACGGCAAGTGCGGGCGCATGGCGTCGCTGATCTGGCTGGATAAAAACGCGCGCTAGGCTATGATGCCGCTTTCCCGGCCGGCCGGCTCCCGAAAATGAACTCCCTGATTCTCTGGATCGTCGTCTTCACCGTGCTCGGCGGCGCGCTGAGCGTGCTCGCGGCCGGCGCCTTTCTGCTGTTGCCGGAGCGCGTGCGCACGCGGCTGCTCTCGCCCATGGTCAGCTTCGCCATCGGCGCGCTGCTCGGCGCGGCGTTTCTTGCGATCCTGCCGCATGCGTTCGAGGTTCCGGGCGTGGATGCGCACGCCGTCACGCTCACGGTGCTCTGTGGCATCCTGGTTTTTTTCCTGCTCGAAAAGATGGTGATCTGGCGCCACTGCCACACCGAAGATTGCGAGGCGCATGTCCCGGACCTGGACAAGGCGCGCCACGCGGCGGCCGGCAACTTGATCCTGATCGGCGACGGCATCCATAACATGGTCGACGGGGTGCTGATCGCGGCGGCGTTCCTGACCGACGTGCATCTCGGCGTGGTCACGAGCATCGCCGTCATCGCGCACGAAATTCCGCAGGAGCTGGGCGACTTCGCGGTGCTGCTGCACAGCGGCTTCAGCCGCGGCAAGGCGCTGCTCTACAACGTGCTGACCAGCCTGACCACGGTGATCGGCGGCGTGGTCGCCTATTTTTCCCTGTCGCTGGCCAACGTTGTTGTCCCGTACGTGTTGGCGATCGCGGCGTCGAGTTTCATCTATATCGCCGTGGCCGATCTCATCCCCGGCCTGCACAAACGTCCCGAGTTCAGCGCCACCGTGCAGCAGATCGCGCTGATCGTCCTCGGCGTGATCGTGATTTCCGTGGCGCACGCCGCGCTGCACTAGCCGCGTCCGCCGGCGGGGTTTTGTGCTAGGGAAGCTCTGAACAAGTCTGCCGTTCGCCCTGAGCCTGTCGAAGGGTGAACGGCAAACCCCTGAAATATCGCGGCTCCGATTCGTTCGTGGTTCGACAGGCTCACCACGAACGGACTTGTTCAGAGCTTCCCTAGCGCGAATAGACCGGTTTGGGCGGGACTTTCTGGTCCAGGAACGGGTACCCCCAGCCGACCAGCTTGCCGTCCTGCAGCACAAGCGGCGTCAGCTCGTCGTCGGTGATTTTGTCGTCGCGCGCTTTCATGTCGGTGTAGTAATACAAGACCTCGTAGTTTTTGCCATCCTTGCCCGTGAGCACGTCGATACGATAGGGGTTGTCGATCCACATGAAGACGCCCTTGGAAGGATCCCTTCCCATGAGGTCCATGACCAGGTTCTTGGGCTGGCCGACCGATAGTTTCTTCAGGTTCTCCTTGTTCTGATCCCTCAGAAGATCGCTTGTGTCGAGATAAAGAGAACTGCACCCGGCCAACATTAGTGACAGCAGAACGATGATTCGTTTCATTTGGAACCTCGTCGATATGCAGGTTTTTTATGTGATGCGCCATGACAGATCTGGACGCATGATTATGATAAGTGCGCGCTGGAATTGCATCATGGACAACGTCGTAAATCCCTTAATTCCCTTGACACATTCTTTTGCCGGGCATATAAGGTAAGAGGATGTACGAGTAATAGGCGCCTTTATTCCTTTTAATATCAGGAGGATATTTTAATGTTGAATAAGAAACTCGCGGTTGTTGCTTTGATGGTCGCGTTCCCTGTTGGTGCCATGGCTGCCGGTGAGAATAATACCGGAAGCTGCGGTTGGGGCGCCAAGCTGTTCGATGGTCAACGCGGAATTGCTCCTCAGGTTCTCGCTGCGACGACCAACGGAACTTCCGGCAACCAGACGTTCGGAATTACTTCCGGCACTTCCGGCTGCACGCAGGACGGCGTCGTGAAGTCCAACTGGAAGACGGCGATGTTCATCGACGGCAACAAGAGCAAGCTGGCGCGTGACATGTCCACGGGCAGCGGCGAAGCGCTGGAATCCCTGGCCAAACTGATCGGCATTCAGGATCAGCACAAGGCCGCGTTCTTCCAGGCCACCAAGGAAAACTTTTCACGCATCTTTGCCTCCGATAACGTGACCACCGATCAGGTAGTCGCTTCTCTGAAGCAAGTACTGGCGTCGGACAGCGAGCTCGCTCCGTATTCCAAGCTGATCTAAACCCGATTCAAGTTGTCGCTTCACGACGGCACCCAGCGCTTGCAAGCTGGGTGCCGTTTTCATATCCCCCGTCATCACGGGTATCCCATGCCAGGGCGCTGGATTCTGCTGTTATTCTTATTGTGGTTCCCGCGCGCGGTTCTCGCGGGCGATGATGCGTATCTGCGCGAACTGATCGAGCAGGCGCGCCGGGACCATCTCGCGCAACGCCCCGAGTGGCTGAATCTGCTGCATTACAAACCGTACGTTTACAGGACGGGGATGCGCAGCCTTGCCGACGATCCGGCGTTTTTCAATTCGCCCCGCGGCAAGACCGACGCGCATGCGGAGTTGGAGGCCACGCTCGCCGGTTTTTTCTCGACGGCGGCAGAAACCGACAAAACGCAGAATCCGCAGTGCCGTTTCATCGCCCGTTACCATTGGCTGAAGGAACAGCTGCATTTCGATCCTGCACGTCTGCCTGAACAGCCTTGCAAACGCTTTTATGAATGGCGTGCCGCACTCGATCCGTATCAAATCACGCTGGTTTTCCCCGCCGCTTACCTCAACAACCCGGCTTCGATGTACGGACACACGCTGTTGCGCATCGACGGCAAGGACCAGGACGAACACACGCGGCTGCTCGCGTATTCGATCAGTTACGCCGCCGGCACGGATGAAACCAGCGGTCTGGTGTTCGCGGTCAACGGTTTGTTCGGCGGTTATCCCGGTATGTTTTCTATTACGCCTTATTACATCAAAGTCAGGGAATACAGCGATATCGAGAATCGCGACGTGTGGGAATACCGGTTGACGCTCACGCCCGCGGAAATCGACCGCCTGCTGATGCACGTCTGGGAACTCGGTCCGACGCGCTTCGATTATTATTTTTTCGACGAGAACTGCGCCTATCATCTGTTGTCGCTGCTGGAAGTGGCGCGTCCGGGACTGGAATTGACCGACCGGTTCCGCTGGTGGGCGATTCCCTCCGACACGGTGCGCGCCGTGGCCGAGCAGCCCGGTCTGGTGAAGCAGGTGGTGTATCGTCCTGCTACATCTACCATCATCCGGCAACGGTTGGCGCAGATGAATGACCGGCAATCAGTGATGGCCAAGGACCTGGCGGAGCGAAAAATTCTCCCGTCCGATGATGATCTGCGCGAGCTGCCGTCGCCGGAACAGGCCAGGGTGCTGGAACTCGCTTACGACTATGCCACGTATCGCTCGGCGACGGGCCATGCCACGGCGACCGCCGGCCAGATGCACGAGCTGTTGCTGGCGCGCAGCCGCGTGGAAGTGCCGCCGCAGCGGCCCGAGGCGCCCGTGCCCGCGGTGCGGCCGGACCAGGGTCACAAAACCTCGCGCCTGGCGCTGGGCGTGGGCAGCCGCGGCGGTCGCCGCTTCGAGGAAATCAACCTGCGCCCGACGTATCACGATCTCATGGACGACGACGGCGGCTACACGCGCGGTGCGCAGATCGAATTCTTCAACATGCGCTGGCGGCATTACCGGGGCGACGACAGTCTGCGCCTGGAAGAGTTCACGCCGCTGAATATCGTCTCGCTGTCGCCGCGCGACGATTTTTTCAAACCGACATCGTGGAAGGTCGACTTCGGCTGGACGCGCAAGCATTTTTCCGATGACGATGAACCGCTGGTGTTTCGCGCCGGCGGCGGACCCGGCGTGGCGTTCAACATGCCCGGTTCGCGCGACGGGAAATCGGTGTACTACGGTTTTCTCGAAGCGGCGCTGGACGTGGGAAAGCGTTTCGACGGGGACTACGCGCTGGGCGTCGGGCCCGCGGCCGGATGGCTGACCGATGTGTCAGAGCGCTGGCGGATCAATCTGTACGCGCGCTCGATTCGCTACGGTCTCGGAGAGGCGCATAATGCGCGCGAACTGGCGCTCGACCAGCGCTTCTCGCTGAACCGGCAAAGCGCATTGCGGCTCGGTTTGCTTCGCAAACAGGAATTCCGGGATTACCGGAACAGCGCGGAGATTTCGCTGCAATATTATTACTGATGCGGAACCTGATATTCATCGGCTTGCTGTCGGCCGGCCTGCTGGGCTGCAATGGGGCGTTTTTCTTTCCCTATCGCGCCCAGGTGCTTTCGCCCGAGCAGTTGGGGCTGAAATACGAAGACGTGTATTTTTCGGCGAACGACGGTACCCGGCTGCACGCCTGGTTCCTGCCGGCCGAGGGCAAGGCGCTCGGCACGATTCTTTTCCTGCATGGCAACGCCGAGAACATCAGCACCCACATCATGTCGGTGCGCTGGTTGCCGTCGCAGAGGTTCAACGTGTTCCTGCTCGATTATCGCGGTTATGGCGCCTCCGAAGGCGCGCCCTCCGTGGAAGGCGCGCAGGAGGACGTGAACGCGGCCATGAAAACGCTGCTGTCGCGGACCGACGTGAATCCCGATCGCATCGTGGTGTTCGGACAGAGTCTTGGCGGTTCGATCGCCGTCTATAATGTCGCGCACTCGCCGCATCGTGTGCACATCCGCGCGCTGGCGGTGGAAAGCGCGTTCGCGAGTTATCGCGAGATCGCGCGCGAAAAACTGGCGGCTTTCTGGCTGACCTGGCCGTTACAGTATCCGCTATCGTGGACGGTGTCGGACGAATACAGCCCGGACGACGCTGTGGAGAATGTCAGCCCCATCCCGTTGCTGATCATTCACGGCGATCGCGATTCGATCGTGCCGGTGCACCACGGACAGGAGTTGTACAATTTGGCCCGGGAACCGAAACAGATATGGATTGTACCCGGCGGTGGGCATATTCAGGCGTTTCAAAGTCAGATCTACCGTGACCGGTTTGTCGCCTATCTGAAAAAAGTGCTGTCGGAACCGCCGGCGAATCACAAATAGACGTAGCCATCGCGGCGCAACCGTTCTTCTTCGTCCGGCCCGTAGGGCACCAGCTCGATGAACGCGGGGATGTCCTCCCTCCGCAGGCCGAGGCGGCGCATTTCGGTGAGGCACATTTTCACCTCGATGACGCGCGCGCTGTCGAGGCGTTCCGCGCGATCCACGGTGTTCCGGAACCGCGGATAGTTTTGCTTCGCGAACATTTCGATCTCCGGTCCGTGCAGCACCAGGGCGATCCCGGTGCGGGCGTTGTCGGTGCGCAGCGTATGTGACAGTTGCTCGGCGCGCGCCAGCAGGCCGGCGATTTCCTCCGGGGTGTGCAGCGTGACGTTGAACAGATAGCGCCCATGCTGTTCGGTCAGGCTCGTGGCAGGCGTGCCCTGAGCCGGTTGCGCCGTGTCGGACGAAGCACGCGGCCAGAAAAGATAAACGACGGCCACGATGGCGGTGATCAGAATCAGGATGACAACGTGTTGGCGACGCATGCCGGACTCCTTTTCAGCTGGCGCGGAATCAGGATGGATGAACGAAGCGCAGGGATAAGTCTACCGCCCGGACGTTTTTAGTGATATCCCCGATCGAGATGAAGTCCACGCCGGTTTCGGCGAAAGCGCGGATGTTGGCCAGATCGATCCCGCCCGAGGCTTCGAGCGTCGCCCGGCCGCGGGTTTCGGCGACGGCGGACTTCAGGTCCGCGACGCTGAAATTGTCCAGCAGCAGCCGCTCCGCGCCGGCGGCCAGCGCCTCGCGCAACTGCCCGATATTCTCCACCTCGATTTCAATCGAAACGCCCGCGGGCGCGGAACGGCGCGCGGCAGCAAGCGCCGCGGCGATCGAACCCGCGGCGGCGATGTGATTCTCCTTGATGAGGATGGCGTCGTACAGGCCCATGCGGTGATTCTGCCCGCCGCCGCAGGCGACCGCGTATTTCTGCGCGCGGCGCAATCCGGGCACGGTCTTGCGCGTGTCGAGCACGATGGTTTTCGTGCCGCGCACCGCGTCAACGTATTGACGCACGCGTGTCGCGGCGCCGGAGAGCAGTTGCAGGAAATTGAGCGCGGTACGCTCGCCGGTGAGCAGGCCGCGGGCCGGGCCGGTGACGCGGCACAATGTCTGGCCGGCGTGAATGGCATCGCCATCCCCGGCATGCCACGCCGCGCGGAGGCGATTGTCCACCTGGCGAAACACTTCGTCGAACCAGGCCGTGCCGCAGAGCACCGCGTCCTCGCGCGTGATGACCTGCGCCTCGGCGCTGGCGTCGGCAGCGATGAGTCCCGCTGTCAGGTCTCCGGCACCCACGTCCTCGGTCAGAGCGCGGCGGACCGTTTCGGAAATATCGTCAGGAAGTTTCAGGATAGACATCGGGCAGACCGTGATGACGTCAGGTGCGCTCGCATTACTTTCGATTTTTCTCAGCGCGCCGGATGACTGCCGTCAGGATCGGCGGAGTGAGCAGCGTCGTCAGGATGACGACGGCGACGATCACCGAAAAAATCTGGTCGCTGACGACGCCGAGCGCCTTGCCGGTGACCGCGAAGATCAATCCGACTTCGCCGCGCGGCGCCATGCCCCAGCCGACGATCCATTTGTCGGCGGTTCCGGCCGCGAGACCGGACACCAGCTTGCCGACGAAGGCGACGACGGTGATGCCGAGGGCGGTGACGAGCGTCGTGGCGCTGAAAAATACGTCGAGCTTCACCTGCATCCCGGTGTAGACGAAAAACAGCGGCACCAGAAAATGTCCGACCGGTTCGATCAGCACCTGCAGGCTGTGCTTTTCGTGACGATCGAGCGTTTGTCGCACGTTCCGGGCCGTGTCGGGATCGCTGTTGGCGATCACACGACGGATGTTCGCAATCAGGTCAGGCTCGGAGAAATCCCGGAAGTGCACTTCATCGAGCACCAGGCCGGCGGCGAACGCGCCGACGATCGGCGCCAGGCCGATGAGATCGGCGAGCCAGGCGAAGATCAGGCAGAAGGCGATCAGGATCGAGAACTTCATGCCGGTGCCGGTGTGAACCTTCGACAACCAGCGGCTGATCACCGGGGCGATACGATTGCCGGCGACCAGGGCGCCGAGCAGAAACAGCAGGGATTTGAACGTGATCCATGCGATATCGATGGCGCCGACCTCGCCGGTTTTGACGATCGCCGACACCACGGCCAGGATGATCAGCCCGAGCACGTCGTCGATCACCGCCGCACCGAGAACGATCCGAGCCTCGCGCGAATGGAGCACGTCAAGATCGCTGAACACGCGCGCGGTAATGCCGACCGAGGTGGCGGTCAGGGTGGCGCCGAGGAAAAGGTAGGCATTGTTGGACAGTCCCGGCAGCAGCCAGGGGCCCACGAGGTAGGTCCCGGCGGCAAAAGGCACGACCACCCCGACGCAAGCCACGAGAAACGCCGGCACGCCGACCTTGCGCATGTCGGCGGGACTGGATTCGAGGCCGATCTGGAACAGCAGGATGACCACGCCGAGTTCGGCCAGGAAGGCGATCACCTCGTTCGTCTTGGCCGGCTCGACCAGATCGATCCCGAGGAGGTAAAGGTTTCCCAGCAGGACCCCGATCAGCAGTTCGCCCAGCACCGCGGTCTGGCCGAGTTTCTCGATCAGCCCCGAAATTTTGGCGAGCAGGAGCAGCAGCGCCAGCCACAGATAGGTTTCCGCCGCCGTGACGGCGCCGGCAGAGGCGGCCCACGCATCGGCGCCCGTAAAAAGGACAAGTAACAGGCCGACAAAAATCCCTGAACAGGCGAATTTATTCCCAGGCATCATCGTGGGCGATGTTCGCGGAAACGCGCGGAAGTGGTCGCAGGGTTCAAGTGGATGACCGGTTATCGTTATGGATCGGCGTCGCGGCCCCAACTATAGAGGATTCCGGGCGTTGTTGACTAGAACCGGAAAATCGTCACGACATAGACGATATAGAGAGCGAGCAGCAGCGCTCCACGCCGGCGTTCGATATGCCCACCCCGTGCCGGCCAGACAAGCGCCACGGTTACCATGCCGAACACCAGGGCCGTCGCCACCTCGCGCCAGTCGATTGATATCGGTGAAATGATCGCGGCAATGGCGACGATAAAAAGACCGTTGAAGATATTGCTGCCCAGTATTGTTCCAAGGCCCACCTCGTCATGCCGGCGGAGCTTGGAAACCACCGTCGTCGCAAGTTCCGGCACGGAGGTCCCGATCGCGACGACCGTTGCTCCGATGACAAATTCGCCGATGCCGAAGGATGCGGCGATGCCTTTCGCGCCGGTGACGATGAAGCGACCGGCAACGATCAGAAACACCAGGCCAACGAGACAAAGAATAATCGCCAGCCACCCGCGCCGCTCTGCCAGTATCTCCCCGGCGGCGCTTCGCTGTTTGCGCGCCTCGACGGTCACGGCGACCGCCCAGGCGATGAACGTGCCGAGGAGCAGCAGCCCATCGAGCCGGGACAGCACGCCGTCGAGGGCCAGAACCCCGATGACCAAAGGAGCAATCAGCGCGACCGGAAAGTCGCGTTTCAGGTTGTCACGAGGGCATTGAATTCCCGAGACAAGCAGGGCGACGGCAAGAACCAGGGCAACGTTGACGACATTGCTGCCCAATGCGTCGCCGAGGGAGATCTGCGGTTTTCCGGCCATGGCGGCAGTGATGGCGACCGATAGCTCCGGGCTGGACGTGGCAAACGCCGCGACCGTCGCACCGATGATTCCGGCCGAGATTCGCGCCCAGCGGGCTATCCCCACCACGCCGCGGACAAAAAGCTCGCCGCCGATTCCCGCGCAGAGAACACCGACAGCGAGGGCCAGGTAATTGTTCATCGTTGTTGGTTCGTGAGGGACAGCCAAGTTTACTGCTCAATTCACCGATTCATGTTTGGATCGGCATATATCAGTAATTCATCGTGTTCGAATATGTTGACATGTTATCCGGCTGCGCTATGCTGTGCCCGGTTGGATTTCCAGTCGATTCCCGAATGTCGCCGATTCCTACCGCCGCATGAACTCCGAATTTGCCGAGCGCCTGCCTGAAAACTGGGAACGATTTTCCCGTTTCTTTTTTGCGCTCGGCGACACCACCCGCCAGCAGATCCTGCTGATGTTCGAGCCGGGCGAGGAAATCTGCGTCAATGACATCGCGCGCCTGTTCAAGATCAGCCGTCCCGCCATCTCGCACCACCTGAAAGTCCTGCGCAACGCGGAATTGCTGACGTGCGAAAAGCGCGGCAAGGAAGTGTATTACCGCGTCAACCATGCCTACTGCGCCGAGGTCATGCGCATCATGCATGAATTCGTGGCCGGTCAGACAGGGGCGCGCGTCTCTGCCGCTTCCGGCTGAGATTTCCGTTTTTTCGATCCCGACGGATCGGCGGCCGCTTCACTCGTTCCGCGCGCTCGTCTTGTTGTATTATCTGAAGCCGGTGAACTACCCCCGATCCGAGAAGCGCGCCAGGAATGGCGTGACAACGAAACCCAGGACGACAACGCTGCCTTCCTCCGCCAGTCTCCCGGTGCCCCGACGCGAAATATTCGCCTGGGCCATGTACGACTTCGCCAATTCCGGTTACACCACGGTGGTGCTCACGGCGGTGTTCAGCGCCTATTTCGTCGGCGTCGTCGCCGGTGACGGCGCGGACAAGAGCGGCGCGGCGACGCTGCTCTGGACCGTGGCCATGGCGATCACCAACATCCTGGTGCTCGCGAGCGCGCCGGTGCTGGGCGCCATCGCCGATCACGGCGCGCACAAGAAACGTTTTCTCGCGCTGACCACCGTCGGCTGCGTGCTGTTCACCGCGCTGCTCGGATTCGTCGGCCGCGGCGACGTGGCGCTGGGCATGACGCTGGTGATTCTGTCGAGCCTTATGTTCGCGAGCGGCGAGAATTTCATCGCCGCGTTTCTTCCCGAGATCGCGAGCCAGAAGGACATGGGCCGCATCTCCGGCTACGGCTGGTCGCTCGGTTATCTCGGCGGTTTGCTGGTGCTGGGAATGTGTCTGGCGTACATCCAGTGGGCGCAGTCGCGCGGCGAGGCCGCGGTGCAATACGTGCCGGTGACGATGTGGATCACCGCGGTCATGTTCGCGCTCGCGGCGCTGCCGACTTTCGTCTGGCTGCGTGAACGCGCGCACCCGCAGCCGCTGGCGCCGGGCGAAAATTATTTTCACGTCGGTTTCACGCGCGTGCGGCACACGTTTTCGCACGCGCGCCACTACCGCGACCTGTTCCGCTTCCTCGTCACGCTCGCGGTGTATTACTGCGGCATCAACACCGTGGTCGTGCTGGCCGCGATCTACGCGCAGGAGGTCATGGGCTTCAGCATGCAGGAGAACATCATGCTGATCCTGGTGGTGAACGTGACCGCCGCCATCGGCGCGCTTGGTTTCGGTCTGGTGCAGGACCGGCTCGGTTCGGTGCGCACGCTGGCGATCACGCTGCTGGTGTGGATCGCGGCGCTGGTGATCGCCTATTTCACCGAGACCCGCGCGGCGTTCTGGGTGGTGGCAAATCTGGTCGGCGTTTCGCTCGGCTCCAGCCAGTCCGCCGGCCGCGCGCTGGTGGGGCAGTTCTCGCCGCCGGAACGTTCGGCCGAATTCTTCGGCTTGTGGGGCCTGGCCGGGAAACTCGCGGCCGTGATCGGACCGCTGGTTTATGGCCTGGTCACTTATATATCGCGCGGCAATCATCGTCTGGCGCTGCTGTCCACCTGCGCGTTCTTCATCGCCGGACTGTTGATGTTGCTGACGGTGGATGAACGGCGCGGACGGGCGGCGGCTTTGAGCCGTGAGTAGACCTGTCTCAAACACATCTTCGCCGTCATTCGCACAGGGACTGTACAAACAAAATTGCTGGAAACGCAGCGCGTTGACAAAGGTAACATATAGGTTACTATATAAATGCCGACACGGAAAGTCGTCGAGTATCTGGGAGCGGACGGAACGTCGCCGTTCGGACGTTGGTTCGGACGGCTGGACGCCGTCGCCGCCGCCAAGGTTTCCACGGCGCTTTATCGGATGGAGCAGGGAAACCTCTCCAGCGTAAAGCCGATTGGTCAGAGTGTGGCTGAATACCGGATCGATTTCGGGCCGGGTTATCGAATTTACATCGGCCAGGATGGCGCAACGTTGATCATCTTGCTCGGCGGCGGTACCAAGAAAGGCCAAAACGCCGACATTCAACTGGCCCAACAACATTGGCGCGACTACAAGGCGCGCAAGAAGAGGTGAATATCATGCCGATTACACGCAAATTCCGCGAAACCGTATGGACTCGCGCCCAGAGCGACGCCCGCTTCCGGGCCGCCATGCTCACCGAGGCGATCAACGATCTCCTTGCCGGCGACCTCGACACCGGCAAGGCCATGCTGCGCGACTACGTCAACGCCACCATAACCTTTGATGGTCTGGCGAAGGCAACGCGCATCCCTGCCAAAAGTCTGCAACGCATGCTCGGGCCGCGCGGTAACCCGACGGCTGAAAGCCTGTTCGCCGTCATCAAGGTGCTGCAGGAATCCGAGCGCATCAAGCTCGCTGTAACGACGAAGCGAGCCGCATGAGGTCCGGAAATGGGGGGACAGTTGATGTAGGGCGAGGCGGAGTTTTCGTGAACACACTTAACGTGTGTTCACGCCGCCGAGCGGGCGCAACGAGTTATGTTGCACCCTGGGCCGGAAGTTAGGCGATTTTCGCCGTAACCCGCCGAATGACTGTCTGCCATAGCTCCAACCAATGGGAGCTAGACGGGGTTCAGGAAAGGGATTGTTTGCGGAACTGTGGTTCCTCAGCATGTGGTCAATCACGGGAGTACAAAACTGAGTGTCGAGAATTCAGGAATCGTTCTACTGGCGCTGATAGCGGTTGCCGTCGTTCTTGCGATTCTATGGCGCTGGGTTATGCGCGCCTTCGAGGCCGCGAACGGCGCCGACTGGGGTAACCGCTGGCTCAACCGGCTGGACGGACTAAATCGGATTCTCTGCCGCCGCGTACATCATCTGAAGCACGCGCCACTGAATCTTCCCGCCGCCGGCGGGGTGCTGCTGGCCAGCAACCACGTTTCCGGGCTCGACCCGCTGCTGCTCATCGCCGCCAGCCCGCGGCCGCTGCGGTTTCTGATCGCGCGCGAGGAATACGACCGCTGGTGGCTGCGCTGGCTGTTTCGCCGCATCGGCTGCATTCCGGTGGAACGCACGCGCAATCCGCGCGCCGCGCTGGTCGCCGCGCGCGAAGCGCTGGAACGGGGCGAGGTGGTGGCGCTGTTTCCGCACGGGCGCATTCATCTCGACCATCACCCGCCGACGCCGCTCAAGCGCGGCATCGTATTGCTGGCGCGCATAACCGGCGCGCCGATTCTGCCGGTGCGGGTGGAGGGCGTGCGCGGCCAGGGCCGGACGGTGCCGGCGGTGTTCATGCCGAGCCGCGCGCGCGTTCATGGTTTTCCGCCCCTGTCGTGCGACGGCTTGTCGGAGGACGAATGCCTCGGGAAACTATGGGACATCCTGGCCGCGCAGCCTCGCCACGACAATCCGCACCGGCGGCGCGAGGATCGCCATCCGGAAACCACGGACTGACGCGACACCCGGCATCACCCTTGAAAAAAGGAGGTCATTGCCCCAGTTAGTAGCTAACACTAAGTTAACGGACTGCCGAAAATCCCTCTCCCTACGGGAGAGGGCGAGGGTGAGGGCGATCTTATATCCCCCTCATCCTGACCTTCTCCCGGAGGGAGAAGGGAAATATTTTTTCAGCAGCTTGTTTAAGAAACGAGGGCCTTTACTCCATGCGCATGGACAAACTGACCACCAAATTCCAGCAGGCACTGGCCGAGGCGCAGAGCCTCGCGCTCGGACGCGACCACCAGTTCATCGAGCCGGCGCATCTTATGACCGCGCTGCTCGATCAGGAAGGCGGCACCACGCGCAGCCTGCTGGCCAAGTCCGATGTCAACGTCAATGCCCTGCGCACCAAGCTCTCGCAGCTGCTCGACCGCCTGCCGACCGTGGAAGGCGCGGGCGGCGAGGTGCATGTATCCAACAATCTCGCGACACTGCTCAATCTCACCGACAAGTACGCGCAGAAGCGCGGCGATCAATATATTTCCAGCGAACTGTTCCTGCTCGCGGCGCTCGAGGACAAGGGCGAGTTCGGGCGCCTGCTGAAGGAAGCCGGCGTTTCCAAGAACGGCGTTGAGAAGGCCATCGAAGCCATGCGCGGCGGACAGAAGGTGGACGATGCGAGCGCCGAGGAGGGACGGCAGGCGCTGGAAAAATACACCATCGATCTCACCGAGCGCGCCGAGCAGGGCAAGCTCGACCCGGTGATTGGGCGCGACGAGGAAATCCGCCGCGTGGTGCAGATCCTGCAACGCCGCACCAAGAATAATCCGGTGCTGATCGGCGAACCCGGCGTCGGCAAGACCGCGATCGCGGAAGGTCTGGCGCAGCGCATCGTCAACGGCGAGGTGCCGGAAGGATTGAAGGGCAGGCGCCTGCTGGCGCTCGACATGGGATCGCTCATCGCCGGCGCCAAGTTCCGCGGCGAGTTCGAGGAGCGTCTCAAGGCCGTGCTCAAGGATTTGTCCAAGCAGGAAGGCCGCATCATTCTGTTCATCGATGAATTGCACACCATGGTCGGCGCCGGCAAGGCCGAAGGCGCGATGGACGCCGGCAACATGCTCAAGCCGGCGCTGGCGCGCGGCGAGCTGCACTGCGTCGGCGCCACCACGCTCGACGAGTACCGCAAGTACGTCGAAAAGGATGCGGCGCTGGAGCGCCGTTTCCAGAAGGTCATGGTCAACGAGCCCACGGTCGAAGACACCATCGCGATCCTGCGCGGACTGAAGGAAAAATACGAAGTGCATCACGGGGTGGACATCACCGACCCGGCGATCGTCGCCGCGGCCACGCTGTCGCATCGCTACATCACCGACCGGCAACTGCCGGACAAGGCTATCGACCTGGTGGACGAAGCGGCGTCGCGCATCCGCATGGAGATCGACTCCAAGCCCGAGTCCATGGATCGCCTCGACCGGAAACTCATTCAGCTCAAGATCGAGCGCGAAGCGCTGAAGAAGGAAACCGATGAGGCGTCCAGGCAGCGCCTGGCCACGCTCGAAGGCGAGATCAAAAAACTGGAAAAGGAATACTCGGATCTTGAAGAGGTCTGGAAATCGGAAAAGGCCGCGGTGCATGGCGCGCAGCACATCAAGGAGGCGCTCGACCGCGCGCGCGTGGAATTCGAAACCGCGCGCCGCGCCGGTGACCTGGCGCGCATGTCCGAGCTGCAATACGGGCGTATCCCGGAACTGGAGAAGCAGTTGAACGCCGCGCAGGCGGCCGAAGGCAAGGAGCGCAAGCTGCTGCGCAACGCCGTGACCGAAAACGAAGTCGCCGAGGTCGTGTCGCGCTGGACCGGCATCCCGGTGTCGAAAATGATGGAAGGCGAGCGCGACAAGCTGTTGCGCATGGAAGAATCGCTGCACCACCGCGTGGTCGGCCAGGACGAGGCGATCCGCGTGGTGTCGAACGCCATCCGCCGCTCGCGCGCCGGACTTTCCGATCCGCGCCGTCCCTACGGCTCGTTTCTGTTCCTCGGGCCCACCGGCGTGGGCAAGACCGAATTGACCCGCGCGCTCGCCGGTTTCCTGTTCGACAGCGACGAGGCCATGGTGCGCATCGACATGTCGGAATACATGGAAAAGCACACGGTCGCGCGCCTGATCGGCGCGCCGCCCGGCTACGTCGGCTACGAGGAGGGCGGCCAGCTCACCGAGCAGGTGCGCCGCAAGCCTTACTCCGTGATCCTGCTCGACGAGGTCGAGAAGGCGCACCCGGACGTGTTCAACGTGCTGTTGCAGGTGCTGGACGACGGGCGTCTCACCGACGGCCAGGGCCGCACCGTGGATTTCCGCAATACCGTGATCGTCATGACCTCGAACCTGGGCTCGAATCTGATTCAGGATCTGGCCGGGGAGGAGAACTACGACAAGATGAAGCAGGCGGTGATGAGCGTGGTCGCGAGTCATTTCCGGCCCGAGTTCATCAACCGCATCGACGACATCGTGGTGTTCCATCCGCTCGGGCGCGGGGAACTGCACCGCATCGCCGAGCTGCAAGTCCGGTATCTGCGTGAACGCCTGCAGGCGCGCGAGATGGACCTGGTGCTCACGGCGAAGGCGCTCGACAAGCTGGCCGAAGCCGGCTTCGACCCCGTGTTCGGCGCGCGGCCGCTCAAGCGCGCCATCCAGCAGCACGTGGAGAACCCGCTGGCGCAGGAAATCCTGGCCGGCAAGTTCGGACCCAAGGACGTGATCGAGGTCGACGTGGCCGGCGACGAGCTGGTATTCCGCAAGCCGCGCACCGCCGGGAAAAAGGCCGGCGTCGCGTAGGGACGCCGTTGCCTTGGGAAGAAGCCGCCGCAGGGCGACGGAACTTTTTGAGGGTTCCTCCCTCCATGTGTCATAGATAAAATGGTCCCCCCAACCAGGGAGAACTTCATGTCATTGGATCGTCGTTCGTTCAAGGTCGGCATCATCGCCGGCGTGTTTCTCGTCACCGGCATACTGGCCGGCATCGTTTTCAGCTCACGCTTCGACTGGCTGCCCAGCGCGGCGAGCAGTCCGGGTGAGGCGACCACCGCTCCGGTGCTGACCGGGCCCACGCCGCCGAACTTCGTGCCGGTGGTCAAGGCGGTCATGCCCGCGGTGGTCAACATCTCCACCACCCGCGTGGTCAAGCAGGGCGCCGAGACGTCGTCGCCGTTCATGGACGACCCGTTCTTCCGCCAGTTCTTCGGCGAGGAATTTTTCCACCGCTTCCAGATGCCGCGCGACCGGCGCGAGAACAGCCTCGGCTCGGGCGTGATCGTCGATTCCGCCGGCTACATCGTCACCAACAATCACGTCGTGGCCAAGGCCGACGAGATCAAGGTGCTGCTGAACGACAAGCGCGAGTTCACCGGCAAGGTCGTGGGCACCGACCCCAAATCCGACATCGCCGTGGTCAAGATCAACGCCAAGGACCTGCCGGTGCTGCCGTGGGGCGATTCGGACAAGCTGGAAGTCGGCGAATACGTGCTCGCCATCGGCAATCCCTTCGGACTCAATCAGACGGTGACGCAGGGCATCGTCAGCGCCGTGGGGCGCGCCAACGTCGGCATCGCCGACTACGAGGATTTCATCCAGACCGACGCCGCGATCAACCCCGGCAACTCGGGCGGCGCGCTCGTCAACGCGCGCGGCCAGCTGGTCGGCATCAACACCGCGATCTTCTCGCGTTCCGGCGGATACATGGGGATTGGATTTGCCGTCCCGAGCAACATGTCGCGCGCGGTCATGGACAGTCTGATCAAGAGCGGCAAGGTGGTGCGCGGCTGGCTCGGCGTGTCGATCCAGGAAGTCACGCCGGATCTGGCCAAGCAGTTCGGCATGAAGGAATCGCGCGGCGCGCTGGTGAGCGAAGTGATCCCGGACAGCCCGGCCGCGGCCGCCGGTCTTCAGAGCGGCGACGTCATCACCGCGTTCAACGGCAAGCCGGTCGACGGCCCGGGCTCGCTGCGCAACGCCGTGGCGCAGACCCTGGTCGGCAAGACCGTGAAAGTGGAAGTGCTGCGCGAGAAGAAATCGGTGACGCTCGAAGTGAAAATCTCCGAGCAGCCGAAGGACGTCGCGCAGGTGGAAGGCGACACGGTTCAGGGCGACGGCAAGGACACGGCGCTGGCCGGCGTCGAGGTGCGCAACCTGACGCCCGACATCGCGCGTCAGCTCGGCTTGTCCGGCGGCGTCGCGGGCGTGGTCATCACCGGCGTCGAGCAGGGCAGCGCCGCCGAGGACGCGGGTCTGCAGGAAGGCGACGTGATCATGGAAATCAACCGTCATCCGGTGCGCAACACCAGCGACTTCAAGCGCCTGAGCGGAAAACTTTCCAAGAAGGACAGCACGCTGCTGCTGCTCAACCGGCACGGGCGGAAATTGTTCATCGCCATCCGGCCCTGAGGAATCTATGAATTAAGTCCGTTCGTGGTGAGCCCTTCGACTCACCGTTCGGTCTGAGCTTGTCGAAGACCGAACGGGCTCGCTCAGGACAGGCCTGTCGAACCATGAACGGACGAATCACCCGTTATTCACGGCATTTCCCGTTCACCCTTCGACAAGCTCAGGGCGAACGGGAGACTTAATCCGTGTTTCTCTAAGCGGTAAAGCGCTCGCACCACTTTTCGATCGCCTCGCGAACCTCGCGCGGTTTTTCCGTGAGCGGCCAATGATAGGCGTCGATGGTGACGGTCTGCGCTTGCGGATGTCCGGAGAGCATCGCTTTCGTGATCGCGGGATCGGTGTAGGTGATGCCGCTGGAAAGCAGCGCCAGGACCGGAACCTGGAGCCGCGTCAGTTCCGGCAGCGGACGGCTGATCTCGATCAGCTCCTGCAGAAAGCTCGCCACCGGAAAAAATTTCAGGTCTTCCCAGGGAGAGGAATACAAATCGATCATCTCCCGCTGTTTGCCGGCGGCGAGCAGATTGCGCCGGGTTTTCTCGTCGAGTTGCCGCAAATCGCGCGACGGAATATGCCGCCGGTGCAGTCCCAGCCGGTTCAGCAGCCGCAGCAGCCCGGCGACCGTCATGAACACCGGACGCAGCCGGCTCAGCATCCGCATGCCGCCGCGCAGCGCCTGATGGAAAATCGGATCGATGAGGACCAGCCCGCGCACGCGCGCCGGATATCGCGCCGCGAACTGCACCGCGACCTGCGCGCCGAGACTGTGCCCGACCAGCAACGCCCGATCGCAGCCTTCCGCGTCCAGAATATCCCGCAGGTCCCGGCACCAGGTCGCCAGGTCGAGCCGGCCGCGCAAAAAGGATTCGCCGTGGCCGCGCAGATCGGGCCGCAGCAGGTCCCAGCTCTGTTTCAGCGACGTTTGCTCGGCGAATTCGGACCAGCGGCTCATGTTGCTGGCGACGCCGTGCAGCAGCACGATCAGCCGGCGCGGCGCGGATCCCTCGCGATGGAGACGATAACCCAGGGTGATCCGATCGGTTGTGCGTAGTGTGCGCAGGGTATCCATGCCCGCGGAAAGAATAATGGTCTTTGCGGGTTTCCGCCAGCGCACGACTGTTTGCCATGCGACGGCGCCGGTGCTTGACGCAAGGCATGCGGCCCGTGATAGATTCGCGTCATGAGCGCAACATATCGCCGTGCGGCGGCGACCGCGTTTGTCTAGGCGACATTCGCGTCACGCACGAACATGAACGGCGAGAACCTGCCCATCGACGCGATTCTTCCGTCGTTGCGCCAAGCGCTTTCCATCCAACGCTCCGTCGTGTTGCAGGCCCCGCCCGGCGCCGGCAAGACCACCCACGTTCCGCTCGCGTTGCTGAACGAACCCTGGCTCGGCGGAAAAACCATTCTCATGCTCGAACCGCGCCGCCTGGCGGCGCGCGCGGCGTGCGCGCGCATGGCGCAGTTGCTTGGCGAGGCGCCGGGGCAGAT
Organism: Candidatus Muproteobacteria bacterium; assembly: GCA_027449605.1. Classification (GTDB taxonomy): domain Bacteria; phylum Pseudomonadota; class Gammaproteobacteria; order Acidiferrobacterales; family Sulfurifustaceae; genus Sulfuricaulis. The sequence goes on from DAIDLH010000033.1 coordinate 25,452, forward strand.
GGTGGGTTACCGGATCCGCTTCGACAACCTGGTCTCGGCGAAGACGCGCATCGAGGTGCTGACCGAAGGCATCCTGGCGCGACGCCTGCAGGGCGATCCTGAATTGAAGAACGTCGGCCTGGTCATTTTCGACGAGTTCCACGAGCGCCATCTGCATGCCGACCTGGCGCTGGCGCTGTGCCTCGACAGCCAGCGGCATCTGCGCGAGGACCTGAAAATCCTGGTGATGTCCGCGACGCTCGACGGCGCGTCGGTGTCGAAGCTTCTCGGCGGCGCGCCGCAGCTCACGAGCGAAGGCCGCCGTTATCCGGTGACGATCCGTTACCTGCCGCGCGACGCGTCCGGTCCGTTGCCGCCGATGGTGTGCGACGCGGTGCTGGCGGCGCTGGAGCGGGACGAGGGCGACGCGCTGGTGTTCCTGCCGGGCGCGTGGGAGATTCGCCGCACGCAGGAGTTGCTCGAAGCGAAGCTCGCCGGGCGCGCCGACGTGTTCCCGCTCTATGGCGACCTGCCGTGGGAAAGCCAGGACCGGGCGATCCGGCCTTCGACGGGCCGGCGCAAGATCGTGCTGGCCACGCCGATCGCCGAAACCAGTCTCACCATCGAGGGCATCCGCATCGTGGTCGATGCGGGCTATGCGCGCGTGCCGCAGTTCGATCCGGGCACGGGCCTGTCGCGGCTGACCACGGTGCGGATTTCGCTCGCTTCGAGCGAGCAGCGCGCCGGTCGCGCCGGACGGCTCGCACCCGGCGTGTGTTACCGGCTGTGGAGCGAAACCACCCAGCGCGGCCTGGTGCCGCAGTCGCCGCCGGAAATCCGCACCGCGGACCTCGCGCCCATGGCGCTGGAGCTGGCCGCGTGGGGCGTGTGCGACGCGAGTACCTTGTCCTGGCTCGATCCGCCGCCGCAGGCGACGTTCAACCAGGCGCGTGAACTGCTCGTCGAGCTCGAGGCGCTGGATGCCGCGGGACAGATCACCAAAACCGGGCGGGCGATGGCGCGGTTGCCGTTGCATCCGCGCCTGTCGCACATGCTGTTCGCGGCGGAACATCTCGGCCTGGAAGCGCTGGCCTGCGACATCGCGGCATTGTTGTCCGAGCGCGACATTCTTGCCGGCGAAGCACGCCGTTCCGTCGACTTCGCGCAGCGACTCGAAGCGCTGTGGGCGTTTCGGAGCCACGGACGGCAGGGCGCCCAGTCGCATCAGGCCGACGCCGGCGCCTGCGCGCGCGTTCATCAGGCGGCGCAACAGTACCGGCGCCTGCTGACCCTGCCCGAGTCGGCGAAAGCCGCGGATACCGCGCAAACCGGACTGCTGCTGGCGATGGCGTATCCGGATCGCGTGGCGCTGGCGCGCAC
>DAIDLH010000034.1 GCA_027449605.1 Candidatus Muproteobacteria bacterium
AGCTGCTGGTGCTGCTGGACGTCGATCGCCTGGTCAATCCGGACTCACTGGACAAATCAGCGGTCGCGGCACCCGTCGCGGCGACAAGGTAACAGAGCGAATTTAGCGCAACAGGAGCGTACCATGGAAATGTACTATGCAAAGGGCTTCAATCTCCGCATCAAGATGATCGGTGCCGCGCTGATCATGACCGTCATGCTGGTCGTCGTCGGCGGGCTCGGCTTGCGGAGCCTGTCCCAGGTGATGGATGCCATCCAGGAGACACAGGCCGTCGTCAAGGACAACTCGGCACTGGGCAAGACGCTGCAGGCCCACCACGAGAAAACCCAGAAGGTGTACCGGCAGTATCAGCTGATCACCATCGGCGGCATCCTGGCGGCGATCATCGTGCCGATCGCGATCGCGATCTATTTCGTGCGCACCGTTTCCAACCCGCTGAATCGTCTTGCGGGAACCATGCAGCGGGTGGCCGAGGGCGACCTTACCGCCACCCTGTACACCGACCGCCGGGACGAAGTGGGCCAGGCCATCGGTGCGCTCAATGTGCTGGTGGACGAATTTCACGAAAGCATGCTCCAGGTCTCGCAGGCGGCCGAGTCGGTCGCCAGCGGTTCCATGGAGCTGAGTTCGGCGGCCGAGCAGCTGTCCTCGTCGGCGCAGGAGCAGGCCAGCTCGCTGGAATAGACCGCCGCCTCGATGGAAGAGATGACCAGCACCGTCAAGCAGAACGCCGACAACGCGCTGCGCGCCGACAAGGTCGCGCTCGAAGCGCGCGAGGCGGCCAACGAAGGCATGATCATGTCCGCGTCGCTCGGCCGCTCCATGGACGCCATCAACGCCAGCAGCGCCAAGATCGCCGACATCATCGGCGTCATCGACGAGATCGCCTTCCAGACCAACCTGCTGGCGCTCAATGCCGCGGTCGAGGCGGCGCGCGCCGGCGAACAGGGACGCGGCTTCGCCGTGGTCGCCGCCGAGGTACGCAACCTCGCCCAGCGCAGCGCGTCCGCGGCCAAGGAAATCAAGGCCCTGATTCAGGACAGCGTCGAAAAAGTTCAGGATGGCGCACAACTCGCCGGCACCTCCAGCAAGACGCTCGAAGGCATCGTCGAGAGCGTCAAGAACACCGCCGAGATCATCGCCGAGATCAGCGCCGCCAGCCAGGAACAGGCTTCCGGCATCGAGCAGGTCAACCGCGCCGTCATGCAGATGGACGGCGTCACCCAGTCCAACGCCGCCCAGGTCGAGGAACTGTCCGGCACCAGCCAATCGCTGGCCGCGCAGGCGGAAAATCTGAGAGCCATGATTTCGCGTTTCAAGCTGGAACCGGCGCGCGAGGGGATGCGCATGCCGGCGAATTTTTCCAACGACTCGGAGGCCAAGCCTGCAATATTTAATGCACCGCCATCGCCCGCCGGCGGCGCGCGCGAAACGAATCCAAACGGCGTTTCCCGCCCCGCTCGCGGCAAGACGACGGGCCGGACGGCATCGAGCGCCTCCGTGGTGTCGATCGCCGGCGGCCGAAACAGCGACTGGACCGAGTTTTGAAAAATATCGTTCCGGGAAGATTTGAACCGGTTTTATCAATAACGAAGTGGACAACAAGGAGATGAACGTGAAATATCGCTTGGCTTGTTTTTTAACGGTTTGCGCAGGCCTGTACGGGGAAGGAGCGATGGCGATCGACAGCCTGAAGATCAACGGGTTCATGACCGCCGGCGCCGCCGCCATCGACAGCAAGAACAACAAAACCCAGGACGGCCTGATCGAGGACAAGATCGGATTCAAGGCCGACAACCGCCTGGGATTGCAAGTGACCGCCAAGATCAACCCGCAGGTGGATTTCAACGGCCAGTTGTTCGCCCAGGCGCGGGAGGAGAACTACAACGTTCACACGGACTGGGCCTACATCACCTACCGCCCGGTGGAAAACCTGCAAGTGCGCGCCGGTCTCAACAAGCTTCCGAACTTCCTGATCTCGGACTACCAGTGGGTCGGCTATGCCTATCCCTGGATCCGTCCGCCGCAGGAAGTCTATACGCAGAACCCGCTGGAATCGGCCAGCGGCGTGCATCTGATCTTCAAGCAGCCCGTGGGCGACGCCCAGTTCCTGATCCAGCCGTACTTCGGTCGCGATTCGGACGAAGTCGTGGCGCCGCAGGACGCGATAATAAATAATTCGGGAGGCGGCTTGACCACGCTCACGGCAGGCAAGGTGGGGCATATCGGGTTCGAGTCCGATCCGGTGCGCGGTCTCGATCTCAGCCTGGTCGCCGACAATTTCACGGTGCGCGCCGGCTATCAGGCCGCGAAAGTCAACCTGGAATTCGACACTCCCTCGGAGGGCGACAACTGGCGTCTGGCGACCCTCGGCGTCACCGGCGAGTGGAGCAATGTCGTGGTTTATTCCGAGTACTTCCAGCGCAAGGTGGACGGCAACGCCAACGCGATCTGGCCCAACCAGAAAGGATATTACGCGACGCTGGGTTATCGCCTGGGCAAGTTCCTGCCGCACTTCACCGCCTCCAAACTCGACGACAACAAAAATCCCACCGGGGCGACCAACGGGACGCCGTTGAAACAGACTTCGCAGACGCTCGGGTTGCGTTACGAGGCCGGCAACAGCGCGGCGCTCAAGTTCGAGGTCGGGCGGGCCAAGCCGGAGGGCGGCACGCGCGGCTTGTTCGTGAACGTGCCGGACAAAAGCACCGTGAAAACTTACGGCGTCGCCATCGACGTCGTGTTCTAGGAGGCCGGGCATGTTTGGGTTTAACAAGATCGTTTTGCGGTTCGTCTCGTTGTGTCTGCTGCTTTGTGCGGGGTATGCGCAGGCGGATCAATCGGCGCTCGCCATCATCGCTCACCCGGACAACCGGCTGACCGGCATCACGCAGGATGAGGTCGCGCGAATTTATCTCGGCAAGACCAGCGCTTTCCCCGACGGGACGCCGGCGCGCCCGGTGGATCAGCGTTTGCAAAGTCCGTCGCGGGAAAAGTTCTATGCGCGTGTGGTGAAAAAAACCAACGCCGAGATTACCGCGCATTGGTCCAAGCTGATGTTCACCGGCATGGCGACCCCGCCCAATGTATTGAACGACGACGCCGCCGTGAAGGCCTGGGTGGCCGGCAATCCCGAGGGGCTGGGCTACGTGGACGGCAAGGTCGTGGATTCGTCGGTGAAGGTTTTGTTGATCGTACCGTAGCCGCCGCCCGCCCGGAAAAACCCGGCCGCTTGTCAGCCGGGTTTTTTTATTTCTTCGCCTTGTTCCCTTGGCGACAATTCGAAATAAATCTGGCCGACGTGCTCTTGCAGGGATTGGCCGAGAATGACTCCGCTTCGTCCGCGACGGCGGGAAGCGGCGCCGCCTTCTCCAGTTGGACGACGGCCGGCGCGGGAGGGGGCGCTTCGGCGGGCGGGTTCGCACTCGCCGTGACAGGCTTGGCGGCCGGCATCGCCGGCGCCTCGGCGGGTTGAGGGACGTCTCCGGCCGGTAGCGGCGCCTTCACATTGGACCGCTCGGACGGGGAATGCCGCGCTGTGGCGGACTCGTTGTCGGTCTTCCCCGGCATCGCCGCCGGCCGCCCGTTTTTCTCCGGCGGCTCGGGTGCAACCGCCTTCGCGACGCGGCGGGATTTCACCGCCTGCTTCGGTTTATGCGCCTCGACTGCGGGCAGTTTGGCCGTGGCCGCCGGCGCATTTTCGCGCGCCGGTATCGAAGGCGGTTCGTCGGTTGCGGCATTCCTTTTTATCGTCCGGTCCCAGTTGTCGATCTTGTTCTTGGCGCGCGCGTCGCCTCCCTCGGCCGATTTTTTATACCAGGCGAAGGCCTGATCCAGGTTCTGTTCCGTGCCCAGACCTTTTTCGTACATTTCGGCGACGTAATATTGCGCCGCGTTGTCGTTCTTCTCGGCAAGCGACAACTGAAGCTGGAAGAGGCGCGCCGAAACCTTGTCGATTTCCGCGGCATAAAGCGGCGCGCCGCACAACAACAGGAGCAGCGGGATCGCCGACCGTTTCAGCATGGCCGGTTTTTGCGGGCTTCGCCGGCCCGTGCGCTGCAAAACCTTCGCGAGGTGAAATCGCATGATCGATTCTCCGGACTTTGTTGTTCTTGGAGCAGGATTCACGGCGATCGATGGATCAGTATCCGGTGAATCGGATCGCTCTTTGTCCGCTCCCCACGCAGGTCAGCGTTTTCCCGTCGCCGATCTTGCATTGAAGGCGGATTCCCGGATCCTGCCAGCCGAGCGTCGCGGTCATGCCGGAAAGCTCCTCCGCCAGGGAGGCGGGATTTGCTTCTCCGGCGCCGCGGAGGCGGAGCACGTTGAAAACATAGTTAAGGGTGAACCCGCCGTCGCGCGCGAAATGCGACAGCGTTGACTTGACGACATAGGTCACCGCGGCGTTGTCGCTCTCGCGGATGATTTTTTCCGAGAAACAGACCGTCTCCGTAGCGTTAGCCTGCACGCAGCCGGTGAGGTCGGAGGGCAGAATTTCCGCGGGACGTCCGCCGTTTCCGGTCCACTTGGCGCCCATCACCAAGCCCATGGCGTCTATCGGGGCGGGTTCGGGCGGCGGCGAGGGAGAGGCCGTCGCCAGCGGGGCAGGAATCGGCGCCATGACGGGTTGCGCCGGTGGTGTCGCGGCGGGATCGACACGAGCCGTTTTCTCTATTTGTTTTTTCTTGTCCACGGTCTTGGCAGCGGTTGTTTTTTTCATTTTCGAGGGACGTTCCGCTCCATCCTTGGCGCCAGTCACGGCGGGCGCCGCGGCCTTGACCGGAAGCATCGTTTCTTCATTATTCGAGGCAGCCGGTGCGTTGCGCTTATCGAGTTTCTCCTTGGCCAGTTCGTGCCCCTGCTCCGCCGCCTTGACGTACCATTCGTGCGCCTTGACGATATTCTTAGCGGTTCCCAATCCGGTTTCGTAGCGTTCGGCGACAACGTATTGCGCATTGCGGTCGCCCTTGAGGGCGCGCCCCATGAAATAGTCGAAGATTCTTGTCTGCAACTCGCCGTCCGCGTTGGCGCACGGAGCCAGCGCCAGGAAGAGCGCGAACAACCACAACGCTCCCAGATTCTTCGGGAATCGAGGTCTCATGACTAAGTTCGAAGTTTTCGTTCGGGGTTAAATCCGTTTCTGGCTCGACGAAAAAATGTCTTTCCCGTCCAGACCCGGAAACAAATATATAGCTTACAAATACCGCGTTTTCCATCCGTAGGCAGCCGGACCCTGCGCGGACGAATGACAAGGATAATCTGTTACTTAAGTTACGTAAATTGCCGCCACGCAGGATCGCATGAACCATCTACGCTACAGGGATGAGTTCCGTGCCACCGCATTTGGCGCACCGGCGGGGTCGCGGAAAATACAAGGGGGAATTGCCGGCATGATTCCATTATCGTTCATCCGCCGCCATGGCTGGATGCGGCGCGGTACCGCCGTCGGTTTGGCGCGAAAATGGTTCTTCGCGTCGTTTCTCGGTCTTGCCACGGGCCTCGCCCAGCCCGCGCTCGTCGCCGGCAAGGACAGCTACGTGGAGGCCATCGAGGCCGAAGGCAACTGGCTCGAATTTCTGGGTCAGGCAAAAAAAGAACAAGAACTGCTGGTACGCCGCACGAAGACGCCCGCCAGGGTGAGTCCGAAGCCCAGGTCGGTTTCCCCTGCACAAACGGCGAAGGCCCTCTCCACGCCGGCGTCCGCGGCATCGGCATCATCCGTCACGCAAGAGCAATTCGAACACTTGTTGCGCGAGAGTTTCCCGGGAAGCTATGCGCTGTATTCCATGTTCGAGCCGCGCGACAAAGAAGCCGTTTACCGCGAATACGAAGACGCCAAAACTCAGGGCACGATCCGGTTTCTTCCCGCCGTGAACAAGATCATCGCGCTCAGCTCGTTGAGCAACAAGGCAAGATAACGCACCTTAATCCGAGGACCTCTCATGAACGTACTTCGTTTTTCCGTGGTTTCAGGTCTCCTGCTGGTCATGTTCCATGTTGCAACCGGAATGGCCGCCCCAAAAGACGCGGCGCCTCCCGCCAAGCTGGCGCCGAAACACGATGTGAACATCACGGAGTTTTTGCCGACCATGATATTTACGGTCCACGGCAAACCTTACGTCATCAATCGCATCCAGGACGAGGAAAACGAGATCAAGGGCGGCTTCGCCAAGACCTCGCGCAAATGCCCGCCGTTCTGCATTCATCCCATGGAGGCCGCCCCGGGCGTAACCACCGTCGGCGAGCTGGAGTTGATGGAATTTCTCAAGAACAAGGTGGAAAAAGGAACCGGGATGCTGATCGACGCGCGCGTGGAGTCGTTTTATGTCAAGGGCACCATCCCGGGCTCCATCAACATTCCCTTCACTGTATTCACTTCCGACGAAAGAGACCCCAAGTTGCAAGCAGCGCTGAGAACGCTCGGCGCGCGTCCCGGCGAGACGAGCAATTGGACGGATACCTCGCACAGGGCCACGGATGACTTCAACCAGCACGTCCGGAAATTCCACTGGGATTTTTCCAGTGCGAAGGAGCTGCTGCTGTTCTGCAACGGGCCGTGGTGCGACCAGTCGCCGCGCGCGATCAAGGGCCTGGTCAAGCTCGGTTATCCGGTGAACAAGATGTACTACTACCGCGGCGGCATGCAGGACTGGCTGTTGCTGGGTCTTTCCGTCGACGTTCCGCCGCCGCCCGCCGCCGCGAAACCGGCGGGAGAAAAATGAAACGGCATGGGATGTCGATATCCGATGATGCCAGCATCGCACCATGGATTTCCAGCCGCGTCTTCAGACTGAAGCGCCGGACTGAAAATCTCAAAAAAAACCGGAGCCGGACGATTCTTCCGACCCCGGTCTACCGACGGATAGAACACGGTAGGGACAGATTAAAGCGATGATCTATCTCGCGGCACAAATCATCGACGGACTGAAAAAATTCTGAAGCGGGAAAACGCCGACAGACCCAATAATCCGGAACTGAACAACCAGAGCGCGGCCGGGACCGGCACCACGGTCGCCGTCACCGAGACGTTATCGATTTTGCCGTAATCACCCTCGCCGTTGTCGAGCCAGAAGGCAATCCAAACCTGGGACTGGTTGTCGGCGGCCGCCGATAATGTATACGATTGATTTGCCCAGGCGTCTGACTTCGTCGCCCTCAGCAGTTGTGTCCAGTTGCCGGTCAGCGTCGTCCCGGTCTCGGTCGTGTACCAGGGAAGCGACGTGCGCAAGTCGGCGAAGCAGCCGGATTCGCCGTTGCCGGTACAGGTTCCAAACGGCGAAATCGATCCAACGCGATAACCGACAACAAGCCTGTCTGCGGAGCCGACCAGGAACGTCCGCCAGTCGAACGACAAGGTGACATTGCTGTATCCGGTGGTATTGATCCTGAGCAACAGCCCGGCATCATCCTCGAAGCGACCGGTGTGAGTCGGGTTCGACCCACCGCCGAACTTCTGCACCGCAAGGTCGGAATCTATCGATCCGCCATCCGGTGTCTCGAAACGGCCTCCATACCAGACCCCGTTGGCGCCTTCCGAAATCTTCGGAATGCCCGCATTGACCAGGTCGCCAGAAGGGATCTGGTTAGGAAACGACGTGTAACCCTCGAAGTTTTCCGAAAACAACGTCGCCGCCGAAGCATCGACTGCCCACGACACGGCGATAACCGCCACCCATCCCGCAAAATAAGACCTGTTCATTTATTATTCTCCTCGCTCGCTCCGTAAAATACGTTCCTCGTGCGTCGTACAGAAATCGACGCTATTTAGTTTGATTGTGATTCAACCGCCGCAAATTATGGAGGGAACAGGCAGGCGCTTCAGCCACTAAAGTTACATTTTCCTCCGCTCTTGCGGAAGACCACGCTACGTATGCGTGTTAAGCAGCCTTTATTTAGGTCTCTGATCCCCTTGGGAGGGCAAAAGGCTCAGGGTAATAGGGTTGGGCGATATCTCGATTTCACTCACCCTCACCCCGATCCTGCCCGGCAACGAAGACAGGGCCATCGCTAATTTGACGCTTGCGCTTGTAATAGTTTCCCCAAGGAACCTATGATTAAGTCCGTTCGTGGTGAGCCTGTCGAACCATGAACGGACGAATCACCTGTTATTTACGGTCTTTCCCGTTCACCCTTCGACAAGCTCAGGGCGAACGGGAGACTTAATCAGAGCTTCCCTAACCGGGCTCGCCCTGCGACAACCGCGTCAGCGCCTCCGGCGAAAGCAGTTCGATCTCGCTGCGTCCGAGGCGGATGCAACCCATGTTTTCGAACTCCTTGAGCAGGCGGCTGATCACCACGCGGGTAGTGCCCAATTCGCGCGCCAGTTCCTCATGCGTCATCGACAGGGTGCTGACATTGCGGCTTCCAAAAAGCTGGCCGAGCAGACAGGCGAGCCGCAGGTCCAGTCGCTGGAAGGCGACTTGCTCCACCACCCGCATGACGTCGTTCAAACGTCGCGCCAGCGAGGCCATGATGAAGTTGCGAAAGGCCTCCGAATACGCCATGGCATTCTGGAACGCGGCCAATGGAATGTTCACCACGCGCACCTCGTCTTCGGTCACCGCCTCCGCGGAATAGTCGGCGCCGGCGAAAAGACTATTCAACGTCAGAATGCAGATCTCGCCTCCGCGCGTGCGATAAAGCGCGATTTCGCGTCCGCTCTCGGAACTCTCGTAGACCCGGACCGTTCCCCGGGTGATCAGAAGAAAATTCCGGCATGGATCGCCACGGCGTATCACCACCGTTCCTCCCGGTATGGTCATCTCCCGGGCGGCGTTCTGCGCTGCCTGCCAGGCCGCGTCCCGGATCACGGCCAGCCCCGGAAACGCCTTGAGCCAGTCGGCGCCGACATCCAGTGACATTTTCTCGATATTCATTGTGTGCTCCTCTCCTCGACAAAAAAATAATGGTGCAGCTGTTTTAATTGGCTCTTCTGGATATCGTGCGGGTCGGTACATGGCTCGATATAAAATCCCTCTCCCTCAAGGGCGAGGGGTTTATCCAAGACGGCTGACGGACTGAAACGCGCCAGCCCACACGATGCCTTGAAGAACCTTTTTAATTAAACCGCCGCTGAACTCATCCACGCATGCCCTGGCCGGACAGGAGCGGAAGCACGACCCGGAGGATCGGTCTCCGGTGCAAGCGGTTTAGCCGGTTTGTCGAATCGGCATGCAGGCTAGTCTATAGAAAACGAGAGATTCGGCGCAAGCCGCGGCAATATCGCCCGGCATCCGCTCACGCCGCCGGCGAGAAAATGACCGCAATGCCACGAAATGCGGCGCAATGTCGCGCCTGGATGCTATTTCAGCGCATTGCTCATGCGCGGTTCCGCCCGGCCATGCGACCGCCGCGCGACAAAACCGGACGGACATTGCGGCTGCTTCTTGCCAGAAGGGGGATATGCATCTAATCTTTCTGTACTCAAGATTGCAAACAGGCCTTCGGAGAAGAGCGCCTTCCATGCTGAAAATAATCGCTGTTCCGGTTTTCATCGGCCTTGTCGCTGTGGCGCACGGCGCACGAGCCGACGACAATCTCGCGCAGCGCGCCGCCGCGACCCGCGAGGCGGTCAAACAGACGCAGGCGGCCCTCGCGCAGGAACTGCAAGCCGCGCTGAAGCAAGGCGGACCCGATCTCGCCGTCCACGTGTGCAGCACCCGGGCGCTGGCGGTCGCCAAGGAGGCGGCGCAGAAACACAACATGATCATCCGGCGCACGAGTCTCAAGCTGCGCAACCAGTACGATGCGCCGGACAAGTGGGAGAAACAGGTGCTCGAAAATTTCGAGCAACGCGCAAAGCAGGGCGAGAGTCCGGCGCAGATGGAACACTACGAGGTCCTGGAAACGAACGGCGCGAAGGAGTTCCGCTACATGAAGGCGATCGCCATTCCCAAGGGCGGCCCCTGCCTCATCTGCCACGGCGAGAACGTCGACCCGGCATTGCTCGCCAAGATCAAGGGGCGTTATCCCGGCGACGAGGCAACCGGCTTCAAGGAAGGCGATCTGCGTGGAGCGTTCAGCGTCCGGCAGCGGTTTTAACAAGATACGGAAAACCTTCCGTTGTCGCGGCTCTCGAATTCCTCATTCGGGTTCCAAGCTCACCGCCCCGCCCGCAACCCGTTGACCGGCGCAAGTAACTCGCTCGTCTCGCGCAGCGGCGCCGTGACCGCCGCGCCGAGAATGCCGAAACGGCGAGCGGGATCATTACCGCCAGGCGACGATCGAGATTGAGAAAACGACGTTCCGCGCGTTCACGCGCCTGCCCCAAGACAACCGGCGCGGGCGACCGATCGCCCCCTCCCCGGCCGACTCACGGAGCTGTCGCTTCCTGCGCGAATCCGGCGAGCGCCTTCTTCATGTTTTCGATCACCGGGCACCGCGACGCTCCATGACGATTCGCCAGGAACGCGGGGTCGTTGTAACCCAACCAGACCTGTCCGGACGCGTCCTGCCAGACCAGCGCCTTGAGCGGAAGGTCGATGCCAACCGTCTGGCTGCATTCCATGAACGGCGTGCCGCCTTGCGGATTGCCGAAGATCAGCAACTCGGTGGGACGGAGTTTCTTGCCGATCTTCGCCGCCCCCGCGGCGTGATCGATGCGCGCGAAGATGGTCATGCCCTTCTGTTTCACCGCCGTCTCCAGGCGGTCCATGGTGTCCTTCGGGCCACGTGGGCTCTTGACCGCGACCAAGCCGTCGGCCGCGAAGCTGAGGGATGAAACAGCAAGCAACAGCGCTATCAGGAATGATGAGATGATTCGCATCGTCGTGGCTCCTTTTCCTTGAGTAGTTATCCTGTCACGGAATCATACGCGATATGCCAAAAAAAAAGGCACGGCGCGCGACGCTGTGCCGGACTCATCGCGATTACGCGCTGCCGGCAAAAAAACGGGCGGATCGCCATGACGCGCCCGCCCGCCGACTGCGATTTCACCTTCCTTGCGCCAGGCGCGCCAGGGTCTTCGGCGAAACCAGTTCGATGCGGCGAAACGCCAGGCGGATCATGCCCGCCTGCTCGAATTCCTTGAGCATGCGGCTGACGACGACGCGCCGCGTGCCCAGCTCTCGCGCCAGATCGTCGTGCGTTATCGAGATGGCGGTCGATTTGTTTTGCCCAAAAAGCTGGCCGAGCAGGCAGGCGAGCCGCAGATCGAGCTGCTGGAAGGTCACCTGCTCCACCGTCTGCATGACGTTGCCCAGGCCCCGCGCGAGCGTGCCCATGATGAAGTTGCGGAAGGCGTCCGACTCGTTCATGAGCCTGCGAAAAAGCGCCTCGGAAATGGCGACCGCGCGCACCTCGCCGTCGGTTCTGGCCTCGGCGGCATAGCGACCCCCGGTCAGCAGGGTGTTCAGCGTCAGGATACAAGGCTCACCGCCGCAGGTGCGATACAGCACGATCTCAAAGCCGCTGTCCGAACTTTCGTAAATCCGCAGGGTGCCCTGCGAAACCAGGATGAAGCTCATGCACGGGTCGCCACGGCGAACCACTGTCGTTTCCGATGGAATCACCATCTCTTCAGCGGCGCGCAAGGCATCCCGCCAAGCCTTGTCCTGAATTGACGCCAGCGCCGGAAACGACGAAAGCCATGCCGGCTCCGACGAAATCCTGCGCTCCGGTTTTTCGGTCTTCGAATCCATCGCGACCCTCACGGCGCCGCAGAAGGCGCTCCTTGAAACGATCCTACAGCCTGGAATAACTCTAAAGTCGCGATGTCGAATAATCAATGCGGCAGATTGTCGCAGGTTGCGAGTGCTACTTAAGTAACAACTGACGGGAAATGGATAGTGCATGCAACGCATGCGATAAAACCACGATGCCGAACGATCGATGCGGCCAATATCCGCGGCTTATTCGCGCTGTTTGGTTTTACCGCCCCGCGCGCAAGCCGTTCACCACCGCCAACAACTCGCTGGCTTCGTGCACCAGCACCGTCACCGCGACGCCGATGATCCCGCCGACGGCGAGCGGGATCATGACGGCGAGGATCAGGATCGAGAACACGATGTTCTGCGCGGAAATGCGCCGCGCCTTGCGTCCGAGCGCGAGCGCTTCGCCGACCTTGGCCAGGTCGTCGGCCATGAGCGCCACGTCAGCGGCTTCGATGGCGGCATCGGCGCCGGCCGCGCCCATGGCGATGCCGCAGGTGGCGGCGGCGAGCGCCGGGGCGTCGTTCACGCCGTCGCCGATCATGAGCACGTTTCCATATTGCTTCTGTAATTGCTGCACCGCCGCGACCTTGTCTTCGGGCTTGAGATCGGCGCGCACGTCGTCGATGTCGAGCCGGCGGGCGATGGCGTGCGCGGTGCGGGCGTTGTCGCCGGTCAGCATTGCGGTGCGCAGGCCGGTGGCGCGCAGGCCGGCGATGACCTGAGCCGCGCCGTCGCGCAACTGGTCCTGAAGCGCGATGAGTCCGGCGATCTTCTCGCGGGTGCCGACCAGGACGACGGTCTTTCCCTGTTCTTGCAGCGTGCGTATCGAATCCGCGGCCTTCGCGGTGTCCGCGCCGAGGCCGGCAAACAGCTCGGGGTTGCCCACGTACCAGGTAACCTCCCGAATGACGCCCTTGGCGCCCGCGCCCGTCAACGCCTGGAACTCGCCGGCGGCGGCGGGCTGGAGGCCCGCCGCTTTCGCCCTGTCGAGGATGGCCCGCGCCAGCGGATGCTCCGAGAAATGTTCGAGCGCCGCGGCTGCGGAGAGCAGTTCCTTCTCGGAGCCGTCGAAGGCAACAACATCCGTGACCCCCGGCCGGCCGTGGGTGAGCGTGCCGGTCTTGTCGAACGCCACCACGTTGATCTTCCCCAGATGCTCCAGGTGCGCGCCACCTTTAATAAGTATCCCGCGCTTGCCGGCGGAACCGATGCCGGCGGCCATCGCCACCGGCGTGGACATGATGAGCGCGCAGGGCGCCGCGGCGACGAGCAGCACCACCGCGCGCAGCGACCATTCTTCCCACGCGAGACCGAACAACCAAGGGACGAGGAGCAGCAGGGCCGAGGCCGCCAGTACCGAGGGGCTGTAGCGTCGGCCGAAACGCTCGATCCACTGCTGGGCCTTGCCTTTGCGCTCCTGCGCCTCCTCGACCAGATGGATGATCTTGGAGAGCGTGTTGTCGGCGAACGCGGCCGTGGCCTCGATCGTGAGCGCACCCTGTTTGTTGATGCTCGCGGCGAAGACCTTCATGCCCGCGCCTTTGTCCACCGGGATGGACTCGCCCGTGACCGGCGATTCGTCCAGGCTGGAGGTCCCTGACTTGATAATCCCGTCGGTGGGGATGGATTCACCCGGCCGCACCACGAAGACATCGCCCGGTTTGAGATTCTCCGCCGCCACCGTAACTTCCTTGCCGTCGCGCAGCACGCGCGCTTCCTTGGGGGCGAGATCGAGCAGCGCGCGGATCGCGTGGCGCGTGCGCGCGTAGGTATACTCCTCGGTCCCCTCGGCCGCGCCGTAAAGAAACACCAGTGCCGCCGCCTCGTCCCACAGGCCGAGAATTCCCGAGCCGACGGTCGCGGCGAGC
>DAIDLH010000035.1 GCA_027449605.1 Candidatus Muproteobacteria bacterium
CTTGTCCCCGTCGAAGGGGACCGCTCGACCGCAGGGCGGCCGCGGCGTGCCGCAGCCGGAGGCGAAGGCACAATCATTGCGCCGTGTCCCGAAAGGGCGCGAGGGGGACTGGGAAGTCCCGTCGCGCCATACTGAGGGCCGGCGCACACTCATCATGTTTATAGTAAACATATATTTATAAATGTATGAAATAAAACATAAAAGCTAATTAATTCACGGATCAATCTATTTATTGATCTAAAAGTCATTTTTAATTATATATTGACATATACATCAATATATGATTTATATTGACTATATGAGCAATATTGAATCCCAAGGCAATATCGAATCGGTTCGGTCCACACTGAACACCATCCTGACAGCTGCCGAATCGCGCAAACTCAAGGAAAAGGAACTGGCCCGACTGGCCGGCGTACGGCCCGAGACCCTGAGCCGCATGAAAAGCCGCGGCACGGCGGACTTTGCCCTCATTGACCGGCTGGCGCGGGTGGTGGGGCTGAAGCTCGCTGTGGTGCCTGACGACGACCAGCTCGCGCGCATACAGCAGGGCCGCTTTTTCTCATGACCGACCGCTATGCGGTGGTGTGGGCCCGTACCGGCGCCGCGCCCCGCAAGATGGGTCAGCTCGTGGCCACCGGCCGCGAGATGCGTTTTTCCTACGTACCGGAATTCCTCGAGCAGACGGACACCGCCGGCCTGTCACTGCTGTTGCCGCCATCGCTGTGGCGCGGACGGCCGTTCGTGCATGCATCCACCGAAATTCTGCCGCTGCTGCCGCGCCTGATGGCGCTGATCCCGGGCCGCAATGCCAACAACATCCAGCGCCGCCTGTACACCAGCCTGCTCGCAAAACGCTCGAACGTTCCAGCGCCAGGCTTTGAAACAGAATGGGAATTGTTGATGCTCACCGGGCACAACGGCATCGGACACATCGACGTGTTCCCGGACGACCGCGCGGCACTCGATGCCTATGCCGACACCGGCGAACCGAAAAAGCGGATCGGGTCGCGCTCCGAGTTCTGGCGCATGTTGAAGGAGGGCACGGACCAGGATTTCAATCAGGAAGCGCTGGACATCATGCGGCTCATCGGGCCGACCCCCTCGGTCGGAGGCCAGATACCCAAGCTGCTGGTATCCATCCCTGACAAACCGGGCTGGGACGGAAGCTTGGCCGAGCCCGGCACGCGCAAAATCGACGGTGTTCCCTATCTCGATGTGGTCATGAAGGTCGAGGATCCGCAATATCGCGGCTTGGCGGCGCTGGAAGCACTGTGTTTGGATGTGCATAACGAATTGGGTTTCGAGGTGCCACGTCACTGGCGCGCCACGATTGACGGCCTGTCGGTGCTGGCCGTCGAGCGTTTCGATCGCACGCCGGCCGGAACTCCGGTAGCCATGGAAAGTTTTTTCTCGGTCTATGCCACCGGCCAGCAGCAAGTCCGCACCATGACCGACGCCGAGGTCGAAGGCGTGGGCCTGATGCTGCTGAAACTGGCGGAAATCGCCCCGATCGATGCCGCCGCCGCGCGCCTGGAGGTCTACCGGCGGTTCCTGATGGCGTTGCTCACCGGCAACGGGGATCTGCATCTGGAAAACCTGGCGTTCCTGGGCGGGCCGGAAAAAGTCCGGGTGGCGCCGGTATTCGACCCGGCGCCCATGCGCGCCTGGGACCGGCATGACCTGGTTTCGGCTTTGCCGTTTTATATCGACGAGAAACAGCCTCTTGGCTACAGCGTCGCGCGCGTGGGTGAATCCTTCGGCCTTTCCCGTGCCGCCGCGGCAGATATCCTGCAAGCACTGCTGAAAGCAACCGGGAATTACTCCGAGCGAGTGCTGGCGCTCAAGGATGTGCCGGAGGTTAACAGGAAAAATCTGGCAAGCCGGGTGAAGTCGCTCCTGGCACGATTAATAAAAGGCGTCGGCCCGTAACAGACTTTGGGAATCAGGTTGAAGTCACTTCTCGAGATGAAACCGGTGGATCAGCCGATGCAGGAACGGCGCCAGCAGAACGCCGGACGTAGCCAGAAACACAATCCCGCTGAACAATGCGTAGGCCGAGGCGAACAGCTTGCCAGCTGTCGTGTGCAGCGTATCCACCGGCCCCATGCCGCCCAGGATCATGGAGGCATTGAGCAGTGCATCCACCCACGAGAGATTTTCCAGTCCATGATATCCGAGCGTTCCAGCACCCAGTGCGGCAGCGAGAATCATGCCGGCGAAGCCGATATGCCGAATGACACGGCGAATGAAGACAGGATACGGGAGCAGGGTATCGCTGCGGTGCTCGAACATGACGTGCATTGAGCTCCTGTTATTATTTTACATAATATACATTATACGAAGTAATGGATCATGCGTTATGCATGGCTGGCGGGTTTTCACAGGCTCGTGAACTCCCGCCGCACCGCGTTGCTCAAATCCACCATGAAAAAATGTTCGGATAAAACATTAGCCAAAAATATTTTGGCATTGTTTTGAAAAGAAAAGATCATCATCTGTCGTGGGCAGGCGGCGCCTTGAGATATATCACGCCCAGCGGTGGCAAAGTCAGGGACAGCGAGTGTGAACGTCCGTGCGCCGGCAACGGATCAGCCGGGGCACCGCCAAGATTACCCTGCCCGCTGCCGCCGTAGACCGATGCGTCGCTGTTCAGCAGCTCGCGCCAGAATCCACCGCACGGCACGCCGACACGGTAATTAGTGTGCGGAACGGGCGTGAGGTTGCACACGACGAGAATGACCTCATCCGGATCGTCACCCTTGCGCAGGAAGCTGACGACGCTTTGTTCCCAGTCGTGCAGGTCCACCCATTCGAATCCGCCGGCGTCGAAATCGCGCCGGAACAGCGCGGATTCGGCACGGTAACAACGGTTGAGGTCGCGAATCCAGCGCTGGACGCCCTGGTGCGGCGCGTGTTCCAGCAGGTGCCAGTCGAGGCTCTGGTCATGATTCCATTCGCGCCACTGGCCGAATTCGCCGCCCATGAACAGCAATTTCTTGCCGGGGTGCGCGTACATGTAGCCGAACAGCAGGCGCAGGTTGGCGAATTTCTGCCAGTCGTCGCCCGGCATGCGCGCCAGCAGCGATCCCTTGCCGTGCACCACTTCGTCATGCGAGAACGGCAGCACGAAATTCTCGTTGAACGCGTACCAGATGCTGAAAGTCAGCTGATCGTGGTGATACTTGCGGTAAACAGGGTCGCGCGAAAAATAATGGAGCGTGTCGTGCATCCAGCCCATGTTCCATTTCATGCCGAAACCCAGGCCGCCGAGCCAGGTCGGCCGTGACACCATCGGCCAGGCGGTGGATTCCTCGGCGATCATCTGCGTGTCCGGATGGTCCCGGTACACCGCTTCGTTCAGGTCGCGCAGAAACTGCACCGCCTCGATATCCTCCTTGCCGCCGTGCTCATTGGGAATCCATTCGCCGGGCTGGCGCGCGTAATCGAGATACAACATGGACGCCACGGCATCGACCCGCAGGCCGTCGGCGTGATACTTGTCGAGCCAGAACAACGCGCTTGAAATCAGGATCGAGCGGACTTCGTGACGTCCGTAATTGAAGATGCTCGAGCTCCATTCCGGGTGATAACCGCGCTTCGGATCGGCGTGCTCGAACAGGTAGGTTCCGTCGAAGTACACCAACCCGTGCTCGTCGGTTGGAAAATGCGACGGCACCCAGTCGAGAATCACGCCGATGTTGTTCTGATGCAAACGGTCGACCAGATGCATGAAATCCTGGGGCATGCCGTAGCGCGCCGTCGGCGCGAGATAACCCGTGGTCTGATAGCCCCAGGAACCGTAAAACGGATGTTCCGTCACCGGCAGCAGCTCGACGTGAGTGAAGTTCATCTCGCGCGCATATTTCACGAGCTGGTCAGCGAGCTCGCGGTAACTCAGCGAGCGGTTGCCCTCCTCCGGCACGCGCCGCCACGAGCCGAGATGCGTCTCGTAGATCGACATCGGCGCATTGAGCGCGTTCGCTTGCGCGCGCCGCTGCATCCACTGCGTATCGCCCCAGTCGTATTCGAGTCCCCACACGATCGAAGCGGTGCGCGGAGGCATCTCGGAGCGCAAGGCGAACGGGTCGGCCTTCTCCACCTGGTAATGGCCGTTTTGCGACGTCAGGTGATACTTGTAATGCGCGCCCGCGGCGACGCCGGGAATGAAACCCTCCCAGACGCCGCAACCGTCCGCGCGCGAATGCAGCGAATGGACGCCGTGCCGCCAGCCGTTGAAATCGCCGATCACCGACACGGCGCGCGCGTTCGGCGCCCACACTGCGAAGTGCACGCCGCTGACACCCCCGGCAACCATGACATGCGCGCCGAGTTTTTCGTAGAGACGGAAATGCCGCCCCTGACGGAACAGGTAGACGTCGTGGTCGGTGAGCGGACTGACGCCGTGCAGCACTTGCCTGTTCTCGCCGGCGTCAATGGTCGCCATGCAGGGTCTCCTTAATGTCCGCCGCGATATCGTCGGAATCGTATCGACGACTCAATGTAGCGGATTACCCCGCATCGATCAAACGGCGGTGCGCGGCGACGGTGGAAAAAATTGCTCGCCTCAGGTCGCGTCAGCCGTAGCGACGGGCGCGGCGTGATGGAACAGGGAAAAGAAATTGCGCGTGGTCACATCGGCGATGGAATCCATGTCGGACTGGCGCACGCCGGCGATGCATTCCGCGACGTGGCGCACGAACGCCGGCTCGTTGGTCTTGCCACGAAACGGCACCGGCGCCAGGTACGGCGCGTCGGTTTCGATCAACAGGCGATCTTCCGGAACCTGTTTCGCGACCTCGCGCAACGCGTCGGCGTTGCGGAAGGTGACGATTCCGGAAAATGAAACATGAAAATTGAGGTCGAGCGCGGCGCGTGCGACTTCCCAGCTCTCGGTGAAGCAATGCATCACGCCGCCGATGTCGGCCGCACCCTCCTCGCGCATGATACGCAGGGTGTCGTCGGCGGCTTCGCGGGTGTGAATGATTAAAGGCTTGCCGGATTGTTTCGCGGCGAGGATGTGGCGGCGAAACCGTTCCTGCTGCCAGGCCATGTCGCCGTGACTGCGGTAGTAATCGAGCCCGGTCTCGCCGATGGCCACCACTCTTTGATCGCGCGCCAATTCGACGAGATCGTCGACCGAGGGCTCGTGCCCTTCGGTTTCGTTGGGATGCACGCCGACGGACGCGAACACGTTCGAATGATCGTGCGCCAGCGTTCGTATCTCGGGAAAAGTTTCCAGCGTGACCGACACGCACAGCATATGACCGACCCCGTTGTCCCGGGCGCGCTGGAGCACGTCTTCCAGGCCGGCGTTTAGAGGTTCGAAATTGAGATGACAGTGCGAATCGACGAGCGGCGTCACGTTACATCGTGTGCGTGAGCCGGTCGGAGTTGAGCGAGCCGGCGAGAATGCCCTCGATCTTGTGGCGCGCGATGCCCGAGTCCTTCTCGCTGAACTGGATGCCGATGCCGGACGTGCGGCTTCCCTGGGCGCCCGGCGGCGTGACCCAGATCACGTGCCCGGCGACCGGAATTTTTTCCTTGCTGTCCATGAGCGTCAGCAGCATGAACACCTCTTCCCCGAGTTTGTACGGCCGGCTGCTGGGGACGAAAATCCCGCCGCCCTTCACGAACGGCATGTAGGCGGCGTAGAGAGCGTTCTTGTCCTTGATGGTCAGGGACAGCACCCCCGGTCGGGCGGCCATGGGTACGGCTTTGATCGGTTTGGCGGCGCCGGTGGGCATGGGCGGAATGGTTTTGTCGTTCATAAGGGGCTGTTGCATACTTTATTGTAGACGGCTCAATCGGGCCCAGCGTATCAAAACATCTTCCAATAACAAAAGTTCATCCAGCGGACCGCCCAGCAGCCGCTGATACTCATGAATAACATCAATAAATTTATATAACTCACTGACTTTATATTTATTTTTATCTTGCTTCAGATGCGCCAGAATTTCCGGCATAGCCCGGGCCGGGTCGAGCGCCCCCAAGCCGTCCTTGATCAGTTCAGTCAGAAAACCGTACAGCAAATTCAGGCAAGTCTTCGCTCCCACTGTTTTCCAGCGGGCGGCGCAGGCCACCGGTTCTTCGCGCCCCGCGCGCAAATCATTCAGGTCCTTGAGCAGGCCGCTGCGAACTTCGGTGAATCCCTCGTCCAGCAAGGATTTCGCCAGCAATGGCGCGCCCCCGGCCAGCTCCAGCAGGCTGACAGACTCCTTGTCATTTCCGCCGGTACGCGATGCCAGCCAGGCCAAGCCGGCATCACGCGCCGGCGCCTTGAACAGAACGGCGCTGCAACGGCTGCGAATCGTGGCCGGCAGCCGCGCCGGGTGGCTCGTGACCAGGAGCAGCATGCTGCCCACAGGCGGCTCTTCGAGCAGTTTAAGCAAGCTGTTCGCCGCGTTGATGTTCATGGCCTCGGCCGGGCTCAGGAGCAATATTTTCCGGCGGCCGATGAAAGGCCGGCTCTGAGCATCCTCGATCAGGCAACGGATCTGATAAATGGTGATGTCGCGGCTCGCGCGCTCGCGTTTTTTGTCGCTCGCGGGATACCGGACCGCATAACGGCTGCATAGATCTTCGGCGGACTCGGCGACCTCCTCCGGCTGGATCACGTGAAAGTCCGGATGGGTGCCGGACAGGAACAACTGGCAGGACTGGCATTGGCCGCAGGCGCTTCCCTGCCGTGGCTCGGCGCACAGCAGCGCCTGCGCCAGCTGTACGGCGAAGTCATGTTTGCCGAGGCCGGGCCGGCCGTGCAACAGCAAGCCGTGCGGCAGACGCTCGAACTGCCGCTCGAGCGTGAACCACAAGGTCTCATGCCAGGGATAACGTTCGGGCATGGCGCTCGCCGGCGCAAGATTATCCGCGGCCACTCACGACCTCCTGCAACACCGCGGCGATCTGTCGCCCCACGTCTTCCCGGCTCTGGCCGGCGTCGATCACACGCACGCGCCCGGGTTCGCGTTTCGCACGCGCCAGATACGTCGCGCGCACGCGCGTGAAAAAATCATCGTTCTCCTGCTCAAAACGGTCGGGCTCGCTGCGCTGCCCGGCGCGCTGGCGTCCGGCCTCCACCGGAAGGTCGAACAGCAGGGTCAGATCGGGGCGCAGGTCGCCCTGAACCCAGGTTTCGATTTCCGCGATCCGCTCGGCCGGAATCCAGCGTCCGCCGCCCTGGTAAGCGTAAGTAGCGTCGGTGAAACGATCGCACAACACGATTTTGCCCGCGGCCAGCGCCGGGCGGATTACCCTGGCGATATGTTCGGCGCGCGCGGCAAACATCAGCAGCATTTCGCTCTCGGCGGAGATTTGCAGTTCGCGGCGGTGCAGCAGAATGTCGCGCACGCGCTCGCCGAGCTCAGTGCCGCCCGGCTCGCGCGTGACCACCACGTCGCGGCCGGCGCGCTGTAACCATTGCCGGACGAATTCCAGGTTGGTGCTCTTGCCGGCGCCCTCCCCGCCCTCCAGCGTGATGAACATGGCTCGCGGCATGGCAATATTACCGGACGGTCTTCGCGGCCGGCGATGCGCCGCGCGCGCCGGCCGTCGGCACGGGACGCGCCTTGCCCTTCAGCTGATATTTGGTCACGGCCTTGTTGTGCTCCTCCAGGGTCGCGGAAAATTCATGGCTGCCGTCGCCGCGC
Organism: Candidatus Muproteobacteria bacterium; assembly: GCA_027449605.1. Taxonomy (GTDB): domain Bacteria; phylum Pseudomonadota; class Gammaproteobacteria; order Acidiferrobacterales; family Sulfurifustaceae; genus Sulfuricaulis. The sequence goes on from DAIDLH010000035.1 coordinate 7,650, forward strand.
GCGACAAAATACAACGCTCCGTTGACCACCGGATGCATCACCGCCTGCAGCGAATCCCTTCCGGGCATGGCCACCGGTGTCGGCGGCAGTCCGGTGCGGGTATAGGTATTATAAGGCGTGTCGCGGCGCAGGTCGCGGAGCCGCAGGTTGCCGTCGAACGATTCTCCCAATCCATAGATCACGGTCGGGTCCGTCTGCAGCCGCATGCCGTGGCGCAGACGATTGACGAATACACCGGCGATCAGGCGGCGTTCGTCGGCGCGCCCGGTTTCCTTTTCCACGATCGACGCCAGCGTCAGTGCCTCGTAGGCGTCCTTGAACGGGAGGTTGTTGTCGCGCCGTTCCCATTCCTGCTGCAACAGCTTCTGCATTTTTTCGTAGGCATTGGCCAGGACCATGAGATCGGTCTGGCCGGAGGAATAATAATACGTGTCGGGAAAGAAACGCCCTTCCGGATGCTCGCCTTTGTGGCCCAGCCGCTCCATGACGGCGCGCGCCGGCACGCCCGCGGTCAGGTGCGCCAGTTTGGGCGCCGCATCGAGAACCTCGCGAAACTCCCGGAACGACCAGCCTTCCACCAGCACCACGGGATATTCGATGACCCGCCCCGCGACGATCTGATCCAGCAATTCCCGCGCCGACATGCCGTTGCGAAAACGGTACTCGCCGGTTTTCAGATCGCGCTGATGGCCGGTGACGTAGGCCAGCCACACGAACGATTGGCTTTCCGGCAACACATGACGGCTGCTCAGGTCGCGCGCAAAAGCACGCAACGACATGCCCGGCTTCACTTCGTAAATCTCCGTGCCCGGTTTGAGCGGGTGGTACCACGCCCAGAACAGATATCCGGTGACCGCGGCGGAGACCACCAGCAGAATCGCAATCGCTCTAATCAGCGACGATGGCATCGCCAATGGCCTCCCGGATTCGTTGTGTCACGCGGCCCGCGGGGTAGGCCTTCGATTCGATCTGCCGCACCGGCCACAGACCGATCAGACTGTTGGTCAGGAACACCTCGTCCGCCTGTAAAATATCGTTCGCCCTGATTTCGGTTGTTCGCGTCTCGATCGCCATCGCCGCCGCGCGCTCCAGCACCAGCCCGCGCATGACGCCCTCCACGCCGCCGTGCGTCAGGTCCGGCGTGAGCAGCACGCCTTGCGACACGATGAACAGATTGGTCATGACGCCCTCGATCACCTGGCCGGATTCATCGCTCATCAGTCCCTCGGCGCAGTTCGCCTCCAGCTCCGCGCGCGCCAGCACCTGCTCGAGCCGGTTGAGATGCTTGATGCCGGCGGTGGCGCGGTTGCGCGAAAGCATGGTACGGCAGAATTGCGCGGTCACGCCATGCGTGCGATGCAGCGCCGGATAATCCGGCCACGCAGACAGACTGACGGCGCGCGTCGGCGATACACCCGGGTCCGGTGCGTAACCGCGGCCGGACGGCCCGCGCGTGACAATAATCTTCAGCACCCCGCGCGCGGCGCCGCGGCAAAGCTGTTCGGATTCCCGGCGCAGCAAATGGACTTCCGGTGCGCCGAACCCCAGTCTGGCGGCGCCGCGCGACAGGCGTTGCATATGCCGGTCCCACAATAACGGGACTCCGTTCGCCACGGCCAGGGTCTCGAACAGGCCGTCGCCGTATTGAAATCCTCGGTCACGCACCGAAATGCTTTCGCCCGGTACACCGTTAATGAGAGTCGAATTCATTTCCATAAAACGATCTTGAACCGCCAAGACGCCGAGAGCGCCAAGTTTTCATTCTTGAAAAAAGTTTTTCTTGGCGACCTTGGCGTCTTGGCGGTTAACTTTAGTATTTCTGATCTGATCATGAAACACCCAACGCCGCGAGCATGCCCTTCGCCTTGGCGCGGGTCTCGGCCAGTTCCCGCTCCGGAATCGAATCGGCGACGATGCCAGCGCCGGCTCGCAGGCTGATTTCATCGCCGTTCCGAATGATCGTGCGGATCAGTATATTCAGGTCGAGACTGCCGTCGCGATTGATATATCCCACCGACCCGGTGTACGCCGCGCGCGGCGTCTGCTCCAGCGCGGCGATGATCTGCATGCAGCGCACCTTGGGACAGCCGGTGATGGTGCCGCCGGGAAATACCGCGCGTATCACCTGTGCCGGCGAGACGTCATCGCGCAGTTCGCCGCTGACTTCGGAAACGATGTGATGCACGTGGCGGTAGGATTCCAGCGTCATGAATTCCTTCACTTTCACCGAACCGGTGCGGCACACCCGGCCGAGGTCGTTGCGCTCCAGATCGATGAGCATCACGTGCTCGGCGCGTTCCTTGGGATGGCGCAGCAGATCACGCGACAGGGCGTGATCCTGCTCGGCATCCTGGCTGCGCGGATAGGTGCCGGCGATGGGGCGGGTGCGGACGCGGCGGCCGCGCACTTCCACCAGACGCTCCGGGGACGAACTGATCACGGCGCGCTCCCGGTCCAGGGTCATGAGTCCGGCGAACGGCGCCGGGTTGGCGGCGCACAAACGGCGGTAAAGCGATGCCGCGCTGGCCGGCGCGCGCAGGGGAATGCGCCAGCGGCGCGAGAGATTGACCTGAAACACATCGCCGGCGCGGATGTATTCCTGCGCCTGTCGCACCTGCTCGATAAATCGCGCCGGGTCCTCTTCCTCGACCGGCCCCGTTTCCAGCGCCTCGGCGGGCATGACGGCTGCGGTTCGCGCGTCGGCTTCGAGCGCGGGAAGAATTTCAGCGGCGCGTTCGGTTTCACACACGAGCAGCGTCTGCGCCGCGACATGGTCGATAATGATCGCGGCCGGCATGCGCGTCGCGAACGCCACCGGGAACACGGCATCGTGGCGGATAGCGCCGACTGTGGGTTCTATCTGCGCCGCCAGCTCATAACCGAGATAAACGAACCAGCCGCCGGTAAACGGCGGCATGTCTTCCTCCGGACCGTCGCCGGCGGCGGTCACGGACAGCCGCCGCCATTCGGCATCCAGCGCGTCCAGAAAATCGCCGCGACCCTGCGCCCGATCGTTCCGGCTCAGCTGCAGGGTCGAATCCAGCGCCAGCGTGTCGCCGGGAAATGCGAACAGGATGTCATAGCGCGCCCGCGGCGTGCCTTGCGCGACGCTCGCGAGCAGATGCGGATACCGTTGGGGATCGCGCGCGTGCAGCGCGACGAGATCGGGAACCGTCGCCAGACGGCGGCAGACGTATCCCGGTGTCGAGGAGTTTAGCGTATGGGCCGGGTTGGCATTCACGCCAGCTTGCGGAACACCAGCGTCCCGTTGGTGCCGCCGAAACCGAAGGAATTCGAGATGGCGACGTCGATCTTCATGTTGCGCGCCGCGCCCGGGACGTAATCCAGGTCGCATTCCGGATCGGGCGTGACGAGGTTGATCGTCGGTGGCGCGATCTGGTCGCGTATCGCGAGCGCGGTGTAGATCGCCTCGATGCCGCCGGCCGCGCCCAGCAGGTGGCCGGTCATGGACTTGGTCGAGCTCATGGCGATTTTCTTCGCGTGCGCGCCGAACGCGGCCTTGGCCGCGAGCGACTCGGCGCGATCGCCGAGCGGCGTCGAGGTGCCGTGGGCGTTGACGTATTGCACCTGGTCCGGGTTGAGTCCGGCGTTGCGCAAAGCATTGCGCATGCAGCGCGCCGCGCCCTCGCCGTTCTCCGGCGGGCTGGTCATGTGGTAAGCATCGCCGCTCATGCCGAAGCCGACCAATTCGCAATAAATTTTCGCGCCGCGCTGCTTCGCGTGTTCGTATTCCTCGAGCACCACCACGCCCGCGCCCTCGCCGAGCACGAAGCCGTCGCGGTCCTTGTCCCACGGGCGGCTCGCGGTTTCGGGGCTGTCGTTGCGCGTCGACAGCGCCTTGGCGTTGCCGAAGCCGGCCATGCCGGTCGGCGTGATGGCGGCCTCGGCGCCGCCGGCGATCATGACGTCGGCGTCGCCGTATTCGATCAGACGTCCGGCGTCGCCGATGCCGTGGGTGGCGGTAGCGCAGGCGCTGACCATGGCGAGATTCGGGCCCTTGAGTCCGTACATCACCGAAAGATCGCCCGAGATCATGTTGATGATGCTCATCGGGACATAGAACGGCGATACCCGGCGCGGGCCTTTTTCGAGCACGGTTTTGGTGGTGTCTTCAATCGTGCCGACGCCGCCGATGCCGGAGCCGATGTGCACGCCGATGCGTTCGGCATTGGCTTCCGTCACGGTCAGTCCGGAATCCTTGAGCGCCTCGATGCCGGCGGCCATGCCGAGCTGGATGAAGCGGTCCATGCGGCGCGCTTCCTTCTCGGTCATGCCGAACTGCACGGGATCGAAGTTCTTGACCTCGCCGGCGATGGTCGAGGGATAGCCGGTGGCGTCGAAATGGGTGACGCGGCCGATGCCGCTCTTGCCGGCCTGGATGTTGCGCCAGTTTTCCGCGACACCGATGCCGAGGGGCGAGACGATGCCGAGGCCGGTGATGACGACGCGTCGCTTGCTCAAAGACGAATCCCTCATTGCGGGCGGCTTTCCCGCCGCACTTATAAAACCGAGAGGCCGTCACCCCTTGCGGATGACGGCCTCTTCTTAATGAGTAATCAGTTCAGACGCGAGTTGATGTAATCGACGGCCTGCTGCACCGTGGTGATCTTTTCCGCCTGATCGTCAGGAATTTCGCAGTCGAATTCCTCTTCCAGCGCCATCACCAGCTCGACAGTATCCAGGGAATCCGCGCCCAGATCATCCACAAAGGAGGCAGCAGGCTTGACTTCGCCTTCGTTGACGCCCAGTTGCTCCACAACGATCTTCTTGACGCGCTCTTCTACACTGCTCATGGGTGATTTTCCCTCCAAAATTGATTTACTGCCCGCGTGCGGGCGCATAGTTAACACCATTTGCCTAAAATCGTCCAGCCGGATAACAACCGATATTTTTCAGCTGGATAGCGCCCAGTGCCCGAGGCGAACGGGCGACTCCCTTCCGAGGCGAAGCTCCTTCGAAGGGAGTACGCCGGGCCGCCACAATACACTAGAACCTATCTCAAAATTATTTCCCCCTCCCCTCGCGGGAGGGGGC
>DAIDLH010000036.1 GCA_027449605.1 Candidatus Muproteobacteria bacterium
CTTGTCCCCGTCGAAGGGGACCGCTCGACCGCAGGGCGGCCGCGGCGTGCCGCAGCCGGAGGCGAAGGCACAATCATTGCGCCGTGTCCCGAAAGGGCGCGAGGGGGACTGGGAAGTCCCGTCGCGCCATACTGAGGGCCGACGCACACTCAAACCTACATTATTTCTGACGTTGGCCCAGGCCCGCAAAATCATTGCTGGAATGTGGGAATTAGCCGCCCATGAAGCCAAGGTTGCTATTCATCAAAACGCGCGGAGAATAGTGCGCGTAGACACTCATCTAAGGATGCCGAAAGGAGGTCGTGCCATGACAAGTCTATTAGATGCGATCAAGGAAGCCGGAAATGCAACGACCAAGGATGCCAGGTTCCCTCACGCGCCGGCTGACTGGACACGCGAGCTTGCCCTCAAGACCGCACAGCGGGAAGGGCTCAAGCTCGGCGAGGACCACTGGGAAGCGGTGCGTGCGTTGCAGCAGTACTATGCCAAGCACGAGGAGATCACCATCAACATGCGCGAGCTGCACGACGCGCTGGAAGAGAAGTTTCACGGGAATGGCGGCATGAAGTATCTCTATCAGCTTTTCCCATCCGGTCCGGTGGCGCAGGGTTGCCTCATTGCCGGGCTCAAGGCGCCGGCGGGCGCCACCGACAAGAGCTTCGGCAGCGTGGCTTAGGCGCGATCACTGCGGCAGCCGCGGCCGACTGGCCGGGGTTCGTTGCGCTTACTCATCCGCCTGCAACAAAAAATGGTTTCCTCAAGCCGGTTGGCAGCTATTATCGCCTCGGCATATACTGATTTTTAAAGATGAATGAAGGGGTAGCTCATGTCCTCGGCCAAGGATCAGATGACGAAAATCATCCAGCAGCAGCCGGATGATAGTTCTTATGATGAAATTTTTCGCGAGCTGGCTTTCGCCAGGATGGTTGAGCGTGGATTAAAAGACTCCAGGGAGAACCACAAAATCAGCAACGAGGAAATGCAACATCGAATCAAGATATGGCAAAAATAAGCTGGACCTCGGAAGCCGAACGATGGTTGAAGGACATTTATGATTACATCGCAACGGATGATCGGAGTGCAGCAGCTCGGGTAATTATCGGGATATATGAAAAGGCCCAGATACTGACTCAATTTCCGGAGATCGGATACCGATATGACAAACACCGGAATGACGAGGTCCGCATTGTGCTCTACGGGCATTACCGTATCGCGTACCTCGTCCGCGCTGACGGAGACGTAGACATCCTCGGTGTGTTTCACGGTGCGCTGGATATGCAGCGCTACCTGCTGTGAAAACAAGTTAAGTTAGTTCTTAAATTCGTGCACATCGCGCACGCGATATTCCCGTCATGACCTCCGCGGCGCTGGCGCTCACGGCGGCGGTGTTGATGCACGTCGCGTGGAACCTGCTCGCGCGCGCCAGTCATCCCGACAGCCGGTTTCTGTGGTGGGCGCTGGTCGGCTATCTCGTCATCCTCGGGCCGTGGTCGCTGTATTCGCTGGCGACCGAAGCTCATTGGTCGTATTTTCTCGCCGGCTTGCTGCTTGTCTCGGCGCTGGCGAACAGTCTCTACTTTCTGGTGTTGGGCGCAGCCTACCGGCATGCACCGGTGGCGCTGGTGTATCCGATCGCACGCAGTTCGCCCTTGCTCATTGCCGTCTGGAGCAGTCTGTTCTTCGGCGAGGCGATCGCCGCCGCGGGATGGCTGGGGATACTCGTTTCCGTCGGTGGCTTGTTGCTGATGGCGGCGAGCGCCCGGCACGGCGACAGCCGCCGCGCGCTGTTCTGGGCCGTGATCGCGGCGTTCGCCACCAGCGTTTATTCGCTGAGCAACAAGCTGGCGGTGCCGGGTCTGCCGACCTATGGCGCGCAGCTCGGACTCGTGAGCACCGATCTGCTGGCTTCGTTCGCCGCGCTCAGCATCGAGCAGCGCCTGCGTTTCGGACGCTGGCGTCCTCCGTCAGCGCCGCCGCTGGTCCGCTGGTTGCCGGCGGGGCTTTTCATCGGCAACGCCTATGGACTCGTCATCTTCGCGATGCAATATTTTTCCGCCGCCTACGCCGTGGCCTTCACCAACGCCGGCATCGTGCTGGCCGGGCTGCTTTCGATCTTCCTGTTCGGCGAGCGCGAGCGCGCGGGCACCAGACTGGTCGCCATCGGCGCGATCGCCGCCGGCCTCGCGGTGCTGGCGCTGTCGGTCTGAACGCATCGCGCCGGTCGCGACGACGCCGATGCCGATCAAAACGTGGAAAAAGAACTTGCCGCTGAATACCCGCCTGCGTACATTAACGACTGTCTCCGGAATTTACAGAGCCAATGCGAAATTTCCGTTGCGTCTGCGGTAACACGATTTACTTCGAGAACACGAAGTGCATGGTCTGCGGACGCGCCCTGGGTTTTCTTCCGCAACAGCTGCTGCTGTGCGCCATCGAACCGCACGATGACAGCCGCTGGCGCGCGCACGCTCCCGCCGCGTCCGGCAGGTCATGGCGCCAGTGCCGGAATTACCGGGAGCAAAACGTCTGCAACTGGATGGTGCCGGAGGATGATCCCGACCCGTACTGCCCCGCCTGCCGCCTCAACAACCTGATTCCGAATCTCGCCGATCCGCGCAACCGCGTGCTGTGGGCGCGCATCGAGCAGGCGAAGCGAAGATTACTCTATACCCTGTTTTCCCTGGGCCTGCCCGTGGTCGGACGGAATCGCGATTCACAACAGGGGCTGGCGTTCGAATTCCTGCAGGATCCCGTGGCCGAAACCGAATTTACCGATGTCGCCGCCGGTCACCGCGTCCTCACCGGACACCGCAGCGGACTCATCACCATCAATATCGCCGAGGCCGATCCGAGCGCGCGCGAGGGCATGCGCGAGATGATGGGCGAGCAGTACCGCACGCTGCTCGGGCATTTCCGGCATGAGATTGCACACCATTACTGGGACAGTCTCATCCGTGACACGCCGTGGCATGCGCCTTTCCGGGAACTGTTCGGCGACGAACGCGCCGATTACGGGCAGGCGCTGCGCCGCTACTACGGCAACGGACCGTCGCCGGATTGGCAACAGTCCTTCGTCAGCGCCTACGCCAGTGCGCATCCCTGGGAAGACTGGGCCGAAACCTGGGCGCATTACCTGCACATGGTGGACACGCTTGAAACCGCCCATGATTACGGATTCACCATCGGCGGCCAGACCCTGCATCCGCCGGTGGCGGCGGGCGCCGTGCCGGAGCAGCGGGCCGCGGCGCCGTACGCGGCGCCGGTCGGGATCGAGGAATTGCTCGGCGACTGGGCGCGATTGACGCTGGTGCTCAACTCGCTCAACCGCAGCATGGGTTTGTCCGAGGCCTACCCGTTCGCGTTGACGGAAAGCGCGTCCACCAAGCTTCGTTTCGTGCACCGCCGGGTGATGGCGGCGACCGCCTAGGCGCCCGGGGGTTCCCAGTCGAAGCGCGGGAGTTCGTCGAAGGCGCGCCGCAAGCCTTTGTTCCAGCTTTTCTGCAGGTTGCTGAAAAACGGCGTGTTGTAGTCGAAGCGCAACCGCTGGTCGAGCGACAGTTTGTCGTGTGGATAGATCGCCAGTTCCACGGGAGGACCGACCGAAATATTGGCGCGCATGGTCGAATCGATCGACACCAGCGCGCAACGCGCCGCGTCCTCGATCGATGTGTCCGGGCGGACGATGCGATCGAGTATCGGCTTGCCGTACTTGGTTTCGCCGATCTGCAGATACGGCGTTTCCGGCGAGGCGGTGATGTAGTTGCCCTGCGGGTAAATCATATAGATGTTGGGGTCGCGTCCGCGAATCTGTCCTCCGAGGATGAAGCTCGCCTCGACGCTGACGCCGTTTTCCTTCAGCACCGGACCATGCTCGGCCTGCATACGCTGACTGAGATGACCGACGTAGTGCGCGGCGTCGAACAGGTAATGAAACGTGTTGAGGTTCTGCGGCGCCGAGGGATCGTCGAGGTCTCGCTGGATGGCGTTGACGACCGCCTGGGAGGTGGCGAGGTTGCCGGAGGTGATCAGCACGATGAGGCGCTCGCCGGGCGTACCGAAGACGTGCATTTTGCTGTAGGTGGAAATGTAATCCACGCCGGCGTTGGTGCGCGAGTCGGACGCGAACACCAGGCCGCCGTTGACCTTGATGGCAAGACAGTACGTCATGACGGTTTCGGTTCTCCCTTGGCCGGTTTATCGCCCCGTCGCAGTGCAGGCACCCGTGCGGCGCACCAAATTGGTGACCGGAATCGCGCACGGCGGCGAGTCGTTGCGGCAATATCGCCATGTTACTATCACTTTGGTTACTTGGCATCGACTTTGCTTTGCGTCAAGGCATGACGTTGAACCGTTCTGAGAGACTCCCGTCATGGCGATCCGTTGGGGGGCGTACCGGGCCAAAGGCCTCTATGATGAGTTGATGCGCGCCGCCGGCAGGTCACGGCCGGCGGCGAAACAGCTGTGCGACCACCTGCGCTCGCTCACCGACGTCGAGATCGAGGAACGCAAGCAGGCTGCCGAGGCGGCGATCCGGGTGATGGGCGTGACGTTCCGCGTCTACTCGGAGGAGGGCGGGTCGATCGACCGCGCCTGGCCGTTCGATATCATCCCGCGCATCATTCCGTCCGGCGAGTGGCGCCGCATCGAGACCGGACTGAAGCAGCGCGTGCGCGCGCTCAACCTCTTCATCGACGACCTGTATCACGACCAGCGCATCGTGCGTGACAAGGTCTTTCCCGGGGACATCCTCGCTTCCTCGAAGAATTACCGTCCCCAATGCGCCGGCGTCGACCCGCCGCGCGGGGTGTGGGCGCACATCTGTGGTTCGGATCTGGTGCGCGACAAGGACGGAACGGTGTACGTGCTGGAGGACAACCTGCGCGTGCCCTCGGGGGTGTCGTACATGCTCGAGAACCGCCTGGTCCAGAAGCGGGTGTTTCCGGAGCTTTTCGAGCAGTACAGCATCGAGCCGGTGGACGATTATCCGTCGCAACTCTACGACATGCTGAGCTCGATCGCGCCGCGCGCCGCCGGCCGACCCGAAATCGTGGTGCTGACGCCGGGCATCTACAACTCCGCGTACTTCGAGCATGCCTACCTGGCGCAACAGATGGGCGTCGAACTCGTGGAAGGGCGCGATCTCGCGGTCGGCGAAGACGACTGCGTGTACATGCGCACGATCGAGGGCCTGACGCGCGTGGACGTGATCTATCGCCGCATCGACGATTTGTTCCTCGACCCCGAGGCGTTCAATCCCGAATCACGGCTCGGCGTGCGCGGCCTGTTGCGCGCCTGGAAGAAGGGAAACGTCGCACTGGCCAATGCGCCCGGCGCCGGCGTCGCCGACGACAAGGTGGTGTACGCGCTGGTGCCGGAGATGATCCGGTACTACCTGAACGAGGAACCGATCCTTCCCAACGTTCCCACTTACCTGTGCGTGAACGACGCGCAGCGCGAGCACGTGCTCGCCAACCTCGACAAGCTCGTGGTCAAACCGGCCAACGAGTCCGGCGGCTACGGCATGTTGATCGGCCCGCACGCGGGCCAGAAGGAGCGCGAGGAGTTCGCGCGCCTGATCCGGCGCGACCCGCGCAATTACATCGCCCAGCCGCTGATCAGCCTGTCCACCACGCCGACCCTGGTCGGCACGAAGGTCGAACCGCGGCATGTCGACCTGCGGCCCTTCATCCTTTCCGGCGAATCGGTCTACGTCACGACCGGCGGACTCACGCGCGTGGCGCTGCGCAAGGGCTCGACGGTGGTCAATTCCTCGCAAGGAGGCGGCAGCAAGGATACCTGGATCGTGGAGGAAGGGGCGATATGAGCCGCGGAGGCGGATGCGCGCCCGCGCATGGCGTCGACCGCGCCCGGTTCGCCACGGTCCTCTCCACCGGCTTCGCCGGCGGCGCCTGTTCCCTGCTCGCGGGCGCATCCCGCTACGCGGGTCCCTCGGCCGACGCTCCGCGGCGCCCCCCGCGCTCCGCGCGGGGATGCGACCGGCGAATTGTCGCCGGCCGCCGACAACACGGACCTCGGGTCGCCGTTTCACTGTCGGAGGCGGCGCCGTGATGCTGTCGCGCGTGGCCGAGAATCTCTACTGGATGGCGCGCTATCTCGAGCGCGCCGAAAACACCGCGCGCCTGATAAGCGTCAACACCAACCTGCTTCTCGATCTGCCCCGGCGCGTGGTCCCGGGCTGGGCGCCGCTGATCGAGATTACCGGCAGCCGCGCGATTTTCGCCGCGCATTACGCCGAACCGGACGAGCGCAGCGTCGTGAAATTTCTGATCGGCGACGTGGCCAATCCCGGCTCGATCCTGAACTCGCTCGGTTTTGCGCGCGAGAACGCACGCACCGTGCGCGACTTCATTCCGCGCGAAGCCTGGGAGCAGGTCAACGAGCTTTACCTGTACGCGAAAAACAACCAGGCGAGCGGACTGAGCCGCAGCCGGCGCTATGACTACCTGCGCGGCGTCATCCTGGGCGTCCAGCAGATCACCGGCCTGCTCGCCGGGACCATGACGCATGACGAGGGTTATGGCCTGTTGCGCATGGGCCGTAATCTCGAGCGCGCCGACATGACGATCCGGATCATCGACGTGCGTTCCGAAAATCTGCTGCCCGGGAAGAGCGAAGAGCTCACGCCTTTCGAAAACATCCAGTGGGTGGGTGTGCTGAAGTCGCTGTCGGCCTATCAGATGTACCGGCGCGCCATGCAGGCGCGGGTACGTCGCCCCGACGTGCTCCGGTTCCTGTTTAAGGAACGGCTGTTCCCGCGGGCGGTCCATTACACGATCAGCGAGGTTGAGAACTGCCTTAAACACCTTCCGCGCCGGGAAGTACCGCTCGGCAGAGTGTCCCGGCTGAGGGAGCTTGTCACGGCCTCCCACCCCGAGGAACTCGACCAGGCCGAATTGCACCGTTTCATCGACAGTCTCGAGCTCGGGCTGAACGAGCTCCATCGCGCTATCAGCGACACATACTTTCTGCCGGGAGTTTCATCGGCCTGAGCCCGGCCGGGTCGTGCTCAAGGCGCCGCCGGCGGGCTGACGCGGTTTACCGGTCGAGCAGCTCGAAGTACATCAGCAGCGACCGCTGGATGAACAGGTCGTTGTCGTCGCTGACGAGGAAGAAGCGGTTGCCGCGATGCCGCGCCAGGCCCTCGAAGTTGTCGGTCTGATGCCCCTTGCTGTTGTCGAGCGTCACCGCCGTGTCGACTGCAACGGATTCCGTCGCACCGCCGGCAGGCAGGGTCGCCAACTTGAGAAAAACCTCGAGACGGCCGCGGAAGACGTTGAAGTTGCTCTCCAGCGCCAGCACCCGGTTGTTTCCCAGGCATTCCAGCGCGGAGATTCGGTTGCCTGCCGGGAACGGATAAACCCAGGATTTGCCGTCGACGCTGAAAATATGCGTGAAACCCTGACGCTCGCTATTGAGGGGAACCTCGGGCGTGGTCAGTATCCCCAGTTTGGAGTCTACGCATACGGATTCCAGCATCTTGTTCGAGTCGTGATACCTCCGGGCGTCGTTGAGCGGCGCGGGCAGGGGATATTCGCCGAAGGCGTCGCCGTTGGGGCGGTAGCGCATGATGCGCGGGAACCGCTCGAAGCTGACGAGCAGTTCCGCGTCGCCCTTGCGCCCGTTGCGTCCGTTCACGATGTCCATGCCCTCGGAATCGGCGCGCGTGCTCATCAGCGGCTTGCCGCTGCCGGGTTCGCGCAGGTGGAACGCCTTGAGAAGCTTCAACCCCGTCAGCAGGCCGTTTTCAAAAACCGGTTGCAGATGAAACAGGTAACCCTTGTCGGAAATCGCGTACAGGATGCCGTCGTCATCGTCCCAGGCGAGACCGGAGAGTTGCGAGAAGCGCATCCCGTCGACGACCGGATTCGGCAATTGCAGCATGCCGAGGAAGCGCAGGCGGCCGAGCCGGTCGCCGGGTTTGATCGCGTCGGACAGCGCGACCGGCCGGACTTCCAGCCCGGCGCGGGAATCGGCATGGACGCCGACCGACAGCGTCAGAACCGCCGTCACGATCCAGATTGTTTTAATGCAGCGACCCAGCATCAAGAGGAAATTCGAGACGTAAAAATCTCCGGACGATTTCATGGGCGGCAGTATGCCGCGATATCGGCTTCTAAGCGCGGGCCACGCGACGTGACCGGGAAGAAACCCATCCCGCCGTGCGGCGGGATGGGCCGGTTCCGATCGGTCAGTTGACCGTGATCTTGGCCTTGGCCTTGATGTCCTTGAGCAGGGCGTTGAT
>DAIDLH010000037.1 GCA_027449605.1 Candidatus Muproteobacteria bacterium
CGGTCAGCCAGGCGCCGGCTCCCTTTACACCGTCGGGCGCCACGGAAAATCCGACCGTGCCGCCGACCGCCGGCGCGTCCGCGAATTCGATGCATGCGCCGGCGGCGAACGAACCCGCGCCGGAATCCGCCGCCGGCAACATGGCGCGAAGTTCGGGCGCTCCCGCCACGCCGCCGGCGTCCAATGACGTGCTCACGGCTTCCGGCACGGCGCTGAATGTGTCGCCGGCCGAGTCCGTCAGGCCGGAGACCGCGACGACACGCACCGATCGCGCCATGCGGGTGCGAAAAGCAGCGGATGTACCGCCGGGAGCCGCGCGCTCGCGGCTGGTGCTGCGCGCCACGCAGGAGTCGTGGGCCGACATTCGCGACGCCGGCGACAACAAGCTGCTATACGAAAACGTGCCGGCGGGCCGCAGCATCGCCATCGAAGGCGTGGCGCCGTTCAGCGTGTTTCTCGGCAACGCCGACGGCGTGCGGGTGGAGTTCAACGGACGGGATTTCGACATCAGCCGCTACAAGCGCGGCCAGGTGGCGCGCTTCACGCTCGGCCAGGAAAAGGCGGTGAACGACTGATGTTCAGCGAGAACGCCATCCAGCGGCGCAAGAGCCGCCGCATCATGGTCGGCGGCGTCGCCGTCGGCGGCGACGCGCCGGTCAGCGTGCAGAGCATGACCAACACCGAAACCACGGACGTGGCCGCGACCGTGGCCCAGATCAAGGCGCTCGAAAACGCCGGCGCCGACATCGTGCGCGTGTCGATTCCGACGCTGGAAGCGGCCGAGGCGTTCGGAAAAATAAAACAACAGGCATCCGTTCCGCTGGTGACGGACATCCACTTCGATTACAAGATCGCGCTGCGCGTGGCCGAGCTGGGCGCCGACTGCCTGCGCATCAATCCGGGCAACATCGGGCGCGAGGACCGCGTGCGCGCGGTGGTGGACGCGGCGCGCGACCGCGGGATTCCGATCCGCATCGGCGTCAACGCCGGATCGCTGGAAAAGGACCTGCAGAAAAAATACGGCGAACCCACTGCCGACGCGCTGGTGGAATCGGCCCAGCGTCACATCGAACTTCTCGACAAGCTCGGCTTTCGGGATTTCAAGGTCAGCGTCAAGGCCTCGGACGTGTTCATGGCCGTGGCCGCGTATCGCAAGCTCGCGGCGCTGATCGAGCAGCCGCTGCACCTGGGCATCACCGAGGCGGGCGGTTTCCGTTCCGGCGCGGTGAAGTCGGCGATCGGTCTGGGCATGCTGCTGGCCGAAGGCATCGGCGACACCATCCGCGTGTCGCTCGCGGCCGATCCGGTGGAGGAGGTGCGCGTCGGCTGGGACATCCTCAAGGCGCTGCACATCCGCAGCAAGGGAATCAATCTCATCGCCTGTCCTTCGTGTTCGCGCCAGGAGTTCAACGTGATCGCCACGGTGAACGCCCTCGAGCAGCGTCTCGAGGACATCCAGGAGCCGCTCGACGTCGCCGTCATCGGCTGTTGCGTCAATGGCCCGGGCGAAGCCAAGGGGGCGCAAATCGGTCTCGCCGGCGGCAGCCCGAGCCTGCTTTATATCAACGGCAAACCCGAGCGCAAGATCGACAATGACAAGCTGATCGAGGAGATCGAGGGCGCGATCCGCGCCGAGGTGGAGCGCCGCCGCAAGTCGCCGGCCGGCGCGCCGGCGGACAAGAAGATTTTTCCCATCAAGCAGACCGGTTGAGGACATTCCATTGAGCAAGGCCATACAGGCCGTACGGGGCATGAATGACCTGCTGCCGGACGCCTGCGAACGCTGGCAGCATGTCGAGGCGACGGCGCGCGGGGTGCTGCACGCCTACGGCTATCGCGAAATCCGTCTGCCGATCCTGGAGAAATCCGAATTGTTCGCGCGCTCCATCGGCAGCCTGACCGACATCGTCGAAAAGGAGATGTACAGCTTCGAGGACCGCAGCGGCGAGAACCTGACGCTGCGGCCCGAAGGCACGGCCGGCTGCGTGCGCGCCGGCATCGAGAACGGTTTCCTGCACAATCAGATCCAGCGGCTCTGGTACGCCGGTCCCATGTTCCGGCACGAGCGCCCGCAGAAGGGCCGCTACCGCCAGTTTCACCAGATCGGCGTCGAAGCCTTCGGCGTCGAGAGCCCCGATCTCGACGCCGAAATCGTCATGATGTGCGCGCGTCTGTGGCGCGCCCTGGACCTCGACGGCCTGACGCTGCAACTCAACTCGCTCGGCACGCTCGAATGCCGCATGGCGTACCGGAGCGAACTGGTGCGTTATTTCGAATCGCGGCGCGGCAAGCTCGACGAGGACAGTCTGCGGCGCCTGGACAAGAATCCGCTGCGCATCCTGGACAGCAAGAATCCCGCGATGCAGGACGTGATCGCCGCGGCCCCGAGTCTCATGGAGCATCTGGACGACGCCTCGCGCGCGCATTTTGCGCGGCTCGGCGAATATCTTCGTCAGGCGGGCATTGCCTTCACGATCAATCCGCGCCTGGTGCGCGGACTCGACTATTACACCCGCACTGTGTTCGAATGGACCACCGACCGGCTCGGCGCGCAATCCGCGGTCTGCGCCGGCGGGCGGTACGACGGGCTGGTCGAACAGCTCGGCGGCAAACCGGCCCCGGCGGCCGGCTTTGCCGTCGGCATGGAGCGGCTCGTCGAGCTGCTGGCGTTGCAAGGGGACGGACATCCCGGAGCGCAGCTCGATGCTTTTGTGGTCCTCCTGGGCGAGGCGGCGGAAAAACAGGGGCTGGCCCTGGCCGAACGCCTGCGGGACGCAGGCTTGCGCATCGAATGCAACTGCGGCGGCGGTGGACTCAAGGCGCAGCTCAAGCGCGCCGACCGCAGCGGCGCACGTCTGGCGCTGCTGCTCGGCGATGATGAAGTCCGGAACGCAACGATCACGGTAAAAGATCTGCGCGACGGCACGCAGCGTTCGACCGCGCAAAGCGAATTGATCGATTTATTGCACAAGGAAACTTCAAGAGGAATGACACCTTGACGGCTTACGAAGAACAGGAAGATCTGGATAAACTCAAAGCGTGGTGGAAGAACTACGGCAACTCCGTGATCGTCGGCGTGCTGGTGGGCGCCGCCGTCCTCGTCGGTTACCGCTACTGGACCCAGCACACGGAACAGCGCGCGCAGGACGCCTCGGTGCTCTACGACCGGATGATGCAGGATATGCGCGACAGGAAAACGGACACGGCGCGTCAATCCGGTGAATTGTTGTTGAAAGACTATTCCTCGACGCCCTACGCCAGCATGGCCGGACTGCTGCTGGCGCGCATGGATTTCGACGCGGGCGACAAGGCCGGCGCGCGCAAAAACCTTCAATGGGTGATGGACCACGCCAAGGATGCCGCGGCCGCACATGCCGCGCGCCTGCGACTGGCGCGGATCGTTCTCGACGGCGGCGACAAGCCGGCGGCGCTCGCGCTGCTCGACGTGAAAGACCAGACCGGCTTCGAGACCGAATATGCCGAACTCCGGGGCGATATCTACCGGGCGCAGGGGCAGGCGGCGCAGGCGCGCAACGCCTACCGCGACGCGCTCAAGCAGCTGCCGGAGAACTCGCCTTATGCGCCGGCGATCCGCATGAAGCTCGACGATCTGGGTCCGGAGAAATCCTCATGAAAAACGCCGTCGCGCTGTTCTGCGCGCTGTTGTTGCTCGCCGGTTGCGGCGGCGGCAAGGCGGTGCGCGAGGAGCCGGCGAAACTCGTGGATATCGCGGCCGCGAAGCATGTGAGCAGGCTCTGGTCGGCGGACAGCGGCGCCAGCGCGGTCAAGAAAGCCGTCGTTTTGTGGCCGGCGCTCGATGACAACGCGATCTACACATCCGATCCCAAGGGCCGCGTCACCGCGTTCGCCGCCGACAGCGGCCGCACGCTGTGGAAAACGCGCGTCGACCGGCCGGTCACCGGCGCCGCGGCGGTCGGCAACGGCCTGGTCGTGGTCGTCAGCAAGAAAGGCGAAGTCATGGCGCTCGACAGTCGCGACGGGCGCCGGCTGTGGACCAGCAACCTGACGAGCCCGGCGCTGGCGCCCGCCGCGGTTAGCGCCAGCGTGGTGGTGGTGCAATCCGTGGACGGCAAGCTTGCCGGGTTGTCGGCCGCGGACGGCAAGCGGCTGTGGCTGTACGAACGCTCGGAACCGGCGCTCAGTCTGTACGGAACCGCCGCTCCGGTGGCGGACGGCGATATGGTGCTCGCCGGTTTTGCCAGCGGCAAGATCGTCGCGATCCAGATCAAGGACGGCAAACTCCTGTGGGAAATGCCCGTCGCCCAGCCGCGCGGGCGCAACGAAGTGGAGCGTCTCGTGGACGTGGACGCGTCGCCGCTGATTGTGCGCAATGTTCTCTACGCCGCGAGTTACCAGGGAAAAATCATCGCCGTGGACATGCAGTCCGGGCGCCTGCTCTGGTCGCGCGACGTGTCGACGTACACCGGCATGGACGCGGATTCGAACAACGTCTATCTCACCGACGATCACGGCAGCGTGCTGGCGCTGGATCAGCGGACCGGCGCGAGCGTGTGGAAACAGGACCGGTTGCGCGCGCGCCGGCTGAACGCGCCGCGCTGCGTCGACGGGTTGGTGGCGGTCGGCGATTTCGAAGGCTTCGTGCACTGGCTGTCGAGCGACGACGGCCATTTCGTGGCCCGCTACCGCGTCAGCCACAGCGCCGTGGAATCCCCGGCGATCGCCAGCCGCGACACGCTTTACGTCAGCAGCCAGTCGGGCGCGCTGGCGGCGCTGCGGGTGGAGAAGAATTAGTAATTTTATTTATGAATTCTTGCCGCAAAGGCGCAAAGAGCGCAAAGATTTCTCGGGCTTTATTCTCCTGAGTTTTTCTTCGCGTCCTTCGCGTCTTTGCGGCAGATGATCATAAAATGAAACCCGTCGTCGTTCTCGTCGGCCGGCCTAATGTCGGCAAATCCACGCTGTTCAACCGGCTGACGCGCAGCCGCGCCGCGCTCGTCGCCGACGCGCCCGGACTGACACGCGACCGCCAGTACGGCGACGGTCGCGTCGGCGATCGCCCCTATTTTGTCGTCGACACCGGCGGTGTCGTGGCCAGTCTGGCGTCCGTGAAAGGGCGCGGCGACATGACCGCGCATGTCGCTTCGCAGGTGCGCGCCGCGCTGGTCGAGGCGGACGCCGTGATTCTGATCGTGGACGCGCGCGAAGGGATTCATCCCGTCGATCGCGAGCTCGCCGCCGATTTGCGGCGCCACGGGAAACCGGTGTGGGTCGCGGTGAACAAGGCGGAAGGGCACGATCCGTCCACCGCGGTGGCGGAATTCCATGCTCTCGGACTGGGCGAACCGATGGCGGTTTCCGCGGCGCATGGCGAGGGCGTGGAGGAGCTGATGCAGCGCGCGCTCGGGACCCTGCCGGTCGCCGAGGAAGCCGAACCGGAAGAGGGCGTTCCGCGCATCGCCGTGATCGGCAAGCCCAACGCCGGCAAGTCGACGCTCGTCAACGCGCTGCTGGGCGAGGAGCGCGTGGTGGTCAGCGACGCGCCGGGCACCACGCGTGACAGCATCCGCGTGCCGCTGGAGCGCGGCGAGCGGCGGTACATCCTGATCGACACCGCCGGCGTGCGCCGTCGTTCCAGGGTCGAGGAACCGCTGGAAAAGTTTTCCGTGCTCAAGACGCTTCAGGCCATCGACGAAGCCGACGTGGCGATACTGGTCATCGACGCCAGTACCGGCGTGTCGGAACAGGACGCTTCGCTGTCCGGCTACGCGCTCGAAGCCGGGCGGGCGCTGGTGGTGGCCGTGAACAAATGGGACGCGGTGCCGGATTCCGATCGTGCCTGGGTCAAGCGCGAGTTCGAGCGCAAACTGCCGTTCCTCGAGTTCGCGCGGGTGCACTATATATCGGCGCGCGAGGGCGCCGGCGTGGGCGGCCTTTTCGCCTCGGTGGACGAGGCTCATGCCTCCGCCCACCGCACCCTGCCCACTCCCCGGCTCAACCGCATTCTGAAGGATGCGGTGACGGCGACTCCGCCGCCCCTGGTCCGGGGCCGGCGCGCCCGCCCCAAATACGCCCATCAGGGCGGCAAGAACCCGCCCCGGGTGATCATTCATGGCAATCAGGTCGGTTCGTTGTCTAAATCCTACCGCCGCTATCTCGCCAACTGTTTCCGTAAGGCTTTTCATCTTGTCGGCACGCCGATCCGGATCGAGTGTCGGCAGGAGGAAAACCCCTACCGGGATGGGGGAAGAACCGGCGGCAAAGCCGGTCGCCGAGCTTCGCCCCGTAAGCGCCGTTAAAAACCCCGTGAACTATACTCATCAGAAGATTGAGTTTTAAAACAAAAGCTGAGACAGGCGGCATCAAAGGGCAGGGCGCGTGAATCAGGGACAGAGAATTTAATCGTGGGCGCATTCCATAAAAGTGCCCTCCGGGCAGGTTACCGGCTGGCTGAATACACCATCGAATCGGTTCTGGGCCATGGCGGCTTCGGAATCACTTATCTTGCCCGCGATACTTCGTTGGGCGCGCAGGTGGCGATCAAGGAATATCTCCCGCACGAAATCGCCAACCGCGAAAGCAAGACCCAGGTGCTGCCGAATCCCTCGCGCGAGGCGGTGCGCGATTACCAGTCCGGCCTGAAGAACTTCGTGAAGGAGGCGCGGGCGCTGGCCCGCTTCAAGCATCCCAACATCGTCCGTGTGCTGCGTTTCCTCGAGGCCAACGGCACCGCCTACATGGTCATGGAGTACGAGGAAGGGCAGAGCCTCGCGGATTATCTCAGACGCAACGGCCCGCGTCTGGACGAGCCGACGCTGCTGAAAGTTTTCATCCCGATTCTCAACGGCCTGCACGCGGTGCACGAGGCGGAGATGCTGCACCTCGACATCAAGCCGGAGAACATTTATCTGCGCAAGGACGGCAGCCCCATACTGATCGACTTCGGTTCGGCGCGACAGGGCACGGCGCACTTACAGAAGGTGGCGCTGACCCACGGCTATGCGCCGATCGAGCAATATCCCGACAAGGGCACCCCGGGTCCCTCGACCGATGTTTATGCCGTCGGCGCGTCGATGTATCGCTGTGTCAGCGGTAAAAAGCCGGATGACGCCCTCGAACGTTACCAGGCGGTGCTCAAATACCAGGTGGACCCGCTCACGCCCGCGGTGAAGGCGGGGAGAAACGGATATCAGAAACAGGTGCTCGAATGCATCGATTGGGCGATGCAGGTGCATCAACGCGACCGCCCTCAGTCGGCGCGCGAGTTGCAGGATGCGCTCATGGGGAAGGGCCGGTCTTCGCGCCCCGCCATCACCGGTCAGCCGGCCGTGTTCAACCGTCCGGCCACGACCGCGCCTCGCGTCAAGGTTTCGGCCCAGGCGTCGAGGGCCATGAAGGAAAAAGACGGACAATCGGTGGCGGTGGGATTGATGGCCGCGGGCCTGATGGTCGCGAGCCTGACGGTGGCCGGCATCCTGTACTGGTCGGATATCAAAACTCATTGGCGGCTCGAAGATCAGGCGCCCGCCGCGACGACACGCGCCGCGGCGCCGGACAAGCCGGCCGCAACACCGGCTGAGCCGCCAACGCAGGATGTGCGCGTGCCCAGCGCACCGGAAAAGACGGCATTGCCGCCGAAAACCCGGGCGCCCACGCCGGTCGCGCCGACGGCATTGCCGGTGGTGCTGGAAAGAACGCTTTCCGCCCATCAGGACTGGGTGCAGTCGGTGGCGTTTTCGCCGGACGGGGAATGGCTTGCTTCCGCCGGTCTCGACAAGACGATCAAGCTGTGGGTGACCTCCACGGGCAAGCTGCTCGGTTCGCTGCGGCAAAGCTACGCCGTCAATGCCGTGGCGATTTCCGCCGGCAACAAATGGCTGGCCTCGGCCGGCGACGACGGAACGGTGCGATTGTGGGAAGCCAAGACCGGTCAGTTGCGCTTCGCCCTGAGCGGTCCGAGCTACGCGGTCTATGCCGTGGCGTTCTCGCCCGACGGCAGATATGTCGCCGCCGCCGGCAAGGACAGAGTCGTATACGTCTGGGACGTGAACAGCGGCAAGCGTTTGTACGCGCTCGAGGGACATGCCGGCGATATTTATGCGCTGGCGTTTTCCCCCGACGGAAAATCCATCGTCTCCGGCGGCGCCGACAGGACATTGCTCGTCTGGAACGTCGCCAGCGGTCAGGAAGCGATGCGAATGGACGGTCACAAGGATAAGGTGTTGGCGCTGGCCTGGTCGCCGAACGGAAAATGGCTGGCGTCCGGCGACGCCGGCGAGACGATTCGCATCTGGGACGCGAATGCCGGCACGTTGCAGCACGCATTCAAGGACAACCCCGCGGTATTGGCGCTGGCCTGGTCGCCGGACAGCCGCTGGCTCGCCGCCGGCATGGCCGACAAGTCCATCGAAATATTCGACACCGAGGGCGTGGCCATGCGCACGCTGACCGGTCATCAGGACTGGGTGCAATCGGTGGCGTTCGCGCCGGACGGCAAGCGATTGATATCCGGCAGCCGCGACAAGACCGTCCGGATATGGAAGGGAAAATAAATTTTAGGAAGTACTGATTTAATGATTATTTGCCGCAGAGATGCCAAGGACGCAAAGAAAAAATCAAGAACTTTGAATAAAACCTTTGCGCTCTTTGCGCCTTTGCGGTGAAAATAATATTTTATAGAACTTCCTCAGATAGAATTTCCTTGGCCGTTATCTTTCGGGCAGGAACAGCGTCGGATCGACACGGTTGTTGTTGAGACTCACGGTCCAGTGCAAATGCGGTCCGGTGACGCGCCCGGACATGCCGACCTCGCCGATTTCCTGCCCCTGGTTCACGTGCGCGCCGCGTTCGACGGCGATGCGGCTCAGATGATTGAACATGCTGACCATCCCCTGGCCGTGATCGAGAAAAACGGTTTTGCCGTTGAAGAAATATTCGCCGGTCTGGATGACGGCGCCCGCGAGCGGCGCCACCACCGGCGTGCCCACCGGCGCGGCGATGTCGATGCCGCTGTGCGGCTGGCGCGGTTCCTTGTTGAAGAAGCGTCGCAGACCGAACACGCTGGTCACCGGCCCATGGACCGGAGGCAGACATCGCAATGACGTCAGCGTCGCATCGTTCCAGGCGGCGAACGTCTGCTGGATGATGGTTTGTTCGCGGGCGATGCGCGCGAGATCCTCCTCCGTCGGTTCCACCATGCGCTTGTTCTTGAG
Source organism: Candidatus Muproteobacteria bacterium (assembly GCA_027449605.1). Taxonomy (GTDB): domain Bacteria; phylum Pseudomonadota; class Gammaproteobacteria; order Acidiferrobacterales; family Sulfurifustaceae; genus Sulfuricaulis. Next base: position 9,192 of record DAIDLH010000037.1, read on the forward strand.
CGTCAGGTATTGAGCGGCATATTCCTTCGCCTGCACGAGGAAGGAATATTCACGCGTGTTGCCCCGGTTATCGCGAGTCGTGACGATCTGCGGACCGGGCGCGAGCGTGAGCGGCAGACCGACCAGCGCCCGCCACCGGCCGTCGTGGCGCAGGACCATGACGCGCGATCCGTTGAAATTCGCCACCGGCGCCGTCTCGCTGTCCGCCGTCAGCGGCACGATCGCGATACCGCCCGGCACCGGGCTCTCGCGCGGCAGATCCTGCGCGTTCGCCGCCGCGCCGAACAGCAATCCGCAAAGCGCCCACACTTTAATGTTCACGGGTTTTTTCGACGAGACAATCCAGATAACCCTGCGCCAGCCGGGTTTGCACCCGTTCACCCGGTTTTACCGAGGTCGCCTGCGTGACGATGGCGCCGGTGGCGGGTATTTGCACGATCGCGTAACCGCGCTCCAGCGTGGCGAGCGGGCTCAGCGCATGCAGGGTCTGCATAACCTGGCGCAGGCGGCCGTCGGCGCGCTCGAGACGTCGCCGCATGGCGGCCACGAGGCGCAGATAAAAATGGCGGTTGCCGAGCGTTGCCGCGCGCAATCGCGGCAGCGGTGAATGCCGATGCAGGCGCGCTGCCATGTCCTGCAGCCGCGCGCGTGCCCGGTGCAATTGCGCCGTCTGCAACAGAGTCATCCGCTGCGAAAGCGACGCCAGGCGCTGTTGCAGCATGGCCAGGCGGTTGCGCGGGTGCACCAGGCGCGCGCCCAGCCAGTCGAGATGCTGGTTGTGGTGACGCAGTCGCGCACGTATCGCCGACGCCAGCCGGCTTTCGACGCGCGCGAAGTGCGCCAGCCATTCCTGCCGGTCCGGACTGAGCATCTCGGCGGCCGCGGTCGGCGTGGGCGCGCGCGCGTCGGCGACCATGTCGGCGATGGTGAAATCGGTTTCGTGCCCGACGCCGCTGACGATCGGCACACGACTGGCGTGAATCGCGCGCGCCACGATTTCCTCGTTGAACGCCCACAGGTCCTCGAGCGAACCGCCGCCGCGCGCCACGATCAGCGCGTCGCAGTCCCGGCGTTCATTGGCGGCACGGATCGCCGCGGCGATTTTTTCCGCCGCGCCTTCGCCCTGGACCGGCACCGGATAGACCAGCACCGCGATCGCCGGAAAACGGCGTCGCAGCGTGGTGAGGATGTCGTGCAGCACCGCGCCGGAAGGGGAGGTGACGATGCCGATGCGTCGCGGCAACCGCGGCAAGGGTTTCTTGCGCGCGGCGTCGAACAGGCCTTCCTGGGAAAGTTTCTGCTTGAGCGCGTCGAACGCGCGCCGCAGGGCGCCTTCACCGGCTTCCTCGAGGTATTCGACGATGATCTGAAAATCGCCGCGACCCTCGTACAGGCTCACGCGCGCGCGCAGCAGCACGTGCAGTCCGTCTTTCAGCGTGACGCCGATCAGGCGCTGATGCTGGCGGAAGAAAGCGCAGCGCACCTGCGCCTGGGCGTCCTTGAGCGAGAAATAAACATGGCCCGACGCCGGACGCGAAAGATTGGATATCTCGCCTTCGATCCAGATCGGCGGGAAGCTTCCTTCCAGCAACGATTTGGCTTCGCGGTTCAGGCGCGAAACCGTGTAGATGTCACGCAGGGTCGTGGCGGCGGGCGAGAATTGCTTCATCCTCCAAACATAACCTCATTTGTCGGAAATACAAAGCTGCCGGGACTTGCTGACAAGTGACCTGGAAAGAAAAAAGCCGGGTGATGCCCGGCTTTTTGTTACGGTTGTTTCCAGTCGCCGGTTTACTTGAAGCTGGCCACCGGATTGGCGTTGTCCCGCGCCTGTTGCTGGGCCAGCTGCGCTTCTTTCAGCGCCTTCTGCGCCAGTTTCATGGCTTTGTCGAATTCCTTGTGCGCCGTTGCCCGGTCGCCGTCTTTCTCCGCCTTTTCGGCCGCGGCCTTGGCTTCCTTCGAGTCCTTCAGGAATTTTTCCGTGTCGCGCCACAGAAAGCCGGTTTTGTCGGCGAGCTTGATTTCGCTTTCCGCCTGGGCCGCGAGCTTGTTGTATTCGTCGTTGCGGACGATGCTGGCGCATCCGCCCAGCGCCACGACCAGGGTACATACCATGAGCGTCTGTTTCATCCTTCTTCTCCTCCTGTGTCAGACAGTACGGTCTATTTAAGAGACGCCCCACGGTAAAATACATTCCCTGGCGCGTCAACGGGACATCCGCGGAGCCGCTGTCCGCCGTCGGACGAGGGGATAATCGGCCGCACCCCGTTTACGGACGCCGGGGGGATTCCGTATAATACGGCATGCGAATTGTTCAGGAAGGCCTTACTTTTGACGATGTTCTGCTGCTTCCCGCGCATTCGACCGTCCTGCCCAAGGACGTGGACCTGAAAACCTCCCTCACGCGCACGATCAGCCTCAATATCCCGCTGCTCTCGGCCGCCATGGATACGGTCACCGAGGCGCGCGCCGCGATCTGCCTGGCCCAGGAAGGGGGTCTCGGCATCATCCACAAGAACCTGACGCCGGCGCGCCAGGCGGACGAAGTCCGGCGGGTGAAGAAATTCGAGGCCGGGATCATCAGCAATCCGATCACGGTGACGCCCGACACCACCGTCCGCAAGGTGCTGGAACTCACGCGCGCGCAGCATATTTCCGGCGTGCCGGTCACACAGGGCGACAAGCTCGTGGGCATCGTCACCAGCCGTGACCTGCGTTTCGAGACGCGTTACGACGAACCGGTGGCGCGCATCATGACGCCGCAGGACAAGCTCGTGACGGTCAAGGAAGGCGCGGGGCGCGACGAAATCCTGAAGCTGCTGCACCAGCACCGCATCGAAAAGATTCTCGTGGTGGACGACAAATTCGGCCTCAAGGGCCTCATCACGGTCAAGGACATCCAGAAATCCACCGAATACCCGCGTTCCGCGAAGGACCCCAAGGGCCGCCTGCGCGTCGGCGCGGCGGTCGGCGTCGGCGCCGGCACCGAGGAGCGCGTGGAAATGCTCGTGGACGCCGAGGTGGACGTGATCGTGGTCGATACCGCGCACGGCCATTCGCAGGGCGTGCTCGACCGGGTGCGCTGGATCAAGAAGCATCACCCCGGCATGCAGGTGATCGGCGGCAACATCGCCACCGCCGAGGCGGCCAAGGCGCTGCACGACGCCGGCGCCGACGGCGTGAAGGTCGGCATCGGGCCGGGTTCGATCTGCACCACGCGCATGGTCGCCGGCGTCGGCGTGCCGCAACTGACCGCGATCTCGAACGTGGTCGAGGCGCTGAAGGGCAGCGGCGTGCCGGTGATCGCCGACGGCGGCATCCGCTATTCCGGCGACATCGCCAAGGCGCTCGCCGCCGGCGCGCACACGATCATGATCGGCAGCCTGCTGGCCGGCACCGACGAATCGCCCGGACAGGTGGAGATTTACCAGGGCCGTTCGTACAAATCCTACCGCGGCATGGGCTCGCTCGGCGCGATGGGCGAAGGATCGAGCGATCGTTATTTCCAGGAACACGCCAAGGGCGACAAGCTGGTGCCGGAAGGCGTCGAAGGCCGCGTGCCGTACAAGGGGCCGATGATCAACATCGTCCACCAGCTCATGGGCGGCCTGCGTTCCAGCATGGGCTACACCGGCTGTTCGAACATCGAAGCGATGCGCACCAAGACCCAGTTCGTGCGCATCACCAACGCCGGCATCCGCGAGTCGCACGTGCACGACGTGATGGTGACCAAGGAAGCGCCGAACTACCAAAGAGAGTAGCAAGTGGCAAGTAGCAAGTGGCAAGGTTTTAAAATATTTTCTTGCTACTTGAAACTTGCTGCTTGCTACTGATGTTATGACCGATCCGCATTCGCAGAAAATCCTGATCCTCGACTTCGGCGCCCAGTACACGCAGCTGATCGCGCGTCGCGTGCGCGAGGCCGGCGTTTATTGCGAGCTGTATTCGTATGACACGCCGGTCGAGGAAATCCGCAAATTCACCCCGAAGGGAATCATCCTGTCCGGCGGTCCGGAATCGGTGACGCTCGCCGAAACGCCGCGCGCGCCGCAGGAGATATTCTCGATGGGCGTGCCGATCCTCGGCATCTGCTACGGTCAGCAGACCATGGCGGCGCAGCTGGGCGGCGCGGTCGAGGCCGGCGAGAAGCGCGAGTTCGGTTACGCGCGGGTACGCATGCACGGACACTCGAAACTGTTCCGCGACATCCGCGACGAACGCAGCGACGACGGCGCCGAATGGCTGCACGTGTGGATGAGCCACGGCGACAAGGTCACGCGCCTGCCGCCGGGTTTCCGCATGATCGCGGAAACCGCCTCGGCGCCGTTCGCCGGCATCGCCGACGAGTCGCGCGGTTTCTACGGCGTGCAGTTCCATCCGGAAGTGACGCACACCACGCAGGGCAGCTCGATCCTGCAGCGCTTCGTGCACGAGATCTGCGGCTGCCAGTCGCTGTGGACGCCGGGCAACATCATCGAGAGCATGGTCCAGTCGGTGCGCGCCCAGGTCGGGAAGGACGAAGTGATCCTGGGATTGTCCGGCGGCGTGGATTCCTCGGTGGTGGCGGCGCTGCTGGCGCGCGCCATCGGCAAGCAGCTCACCTGCATCTTCGTGGACAACGGCCTGCTGCGTCTGAACGAGGGCGACCAGGTGATGGAGACGTTCGCGCGGCACATGGGCGTGAAGGTGATCCGCGTGGACGCGGAAAACCGGTTCCTCTCGGCGCTCAAGGGCGTGTCCGATCCGGAAAAGAAACGCAAGATCATCGGCGGCATCTTCATCGATGTGTTCGAGGAAGAGGCGGCGAAGATCAGGAACGCCCGATGGCTGGCGCAGGGCACGATTTACCCGGACGTGATCGAATCCGCCGCGGCCAGGACCAGGAAGGCGCACGTCATCAAGTCGCACCACAACGTCGGCGGTCTGCCGGAGAAGATGAACATCAAACTGCTCGAGCCGCTGCGCGAGCTGTTCAAGGACGAGGTGCGCCGCATCGGCGAGGAACTGGGTCTGCCGCGCCAGATGATTTACCGTCATCCGTTCCCGGGGCCGGGGCTCGGCGTGCGCATCCTGGGCGAAGTGAAGAAGGAATACGCCGACCTGTTGCGCCGCGCCGACGCGATTTATCTCGAAGAGCTTTATCGCCACAATCTTTACGACAAGATCAGCCAGGCGTTCGCGGTGTTCCTGCCGGTGAAATCGGTGGCGGTGCTCGGCGACGCGCGCGCCTACGATTACGTGGTCGCGCTGCGCGCGGTCGAGACGGTGGACTTCATGACCGCCAACTGGGCGCAGATTCCCTACGAAGTCCTCGGCATCATCTCCAACCGCATCATCAACGAAGTGCGCGGCATCTCGCGCGTGGTCTACGACATCTCCGGCAAGCCGCCGGCGACCATCGAATGGGAGTAACCGCACCGGCTGCGCGCGACGAGGCGTACATGCGTCGCGCCCTCGAATTGGCGCGGCACGCCGAGGAAGCCGGCGAGGTTCCGGTCGGTGCCGTGGTGGTGCTGAACGACGAGATCGTCGGCGAGGGCTGGAACCAGCCGATCGTCTCGCACGACCCCACCGCCCATGCCGAGACCGTGGCGCTGCGCGCCGCCGCGGTGCGCGTCAGAAATTACCGTCTTTCCGACGCCGTGCTCTACGTGACGCTCGAACCCTGCGCCATGTGCGCCGGCGCCATGGTGCACGCGCGCATCGCGCGCGTCGTGTACGGCGCCGCCGATCCCAAGACCGGCGCGGCCGGTTCGGTGTTCAACCTCCTCGATTCACCCGCGCTCAATCATCATCCACAGCTGACGTCCGGTGTCTTGGCGAAGGAGTGCGGGCAGATGTTGCGCGATTTCTTTGAAGCACGCCGCTGACGCTCGCTGATTTCAACCGGGGAAGGCGATTGCATTCCCGGTGGCGGAAGTGCCCGATGCAGACGATTCCAGGCATGCCCCAGCAATATTTGTGCCTCTACCGTACTTCTCTCGACAGTGTTCACACACATCTCATGAGCCTGCATAATGGGTTCGATGCGCTGTTTCCTGGGATCGTTTGCTCGCACGCGCCATGATTGATCGTGCGCCGGTTTCGAAGTGTTGCCCGAAAGAATTATCCCCGTATGCAGGCTGGACGCGCGTCGATAGTCGATCGGATTTGTTTTGCCGGTGCCGTGCAAATTGCAATTCAAGAACGCGTACCGCCTCGATCGCCTGAGTACGCTGCCAATCCGTGAACAAATGGTTCTTCTCGATTGTCTTTTATTGGGGGTGTGGTATAAGAAAAACATCTTCGACACGACCGCGGAATCTCAATGGATAAGATGAATCTCGAACCGATCGCACGAAGACTAATGACAGTGCTATCGCTTTCGCTGTCCATCTGGCTCGTCGGAGCGCGCGACGCCGTCGGCGTCGAGACCAAATTCGACCTGAACGCCGGATACCGCACGGACGATCTCAACTGGAACATCGCCGGTGACTTGAGCGGAACAGCGACGCCGAACGTACTCTCGGAGCTGACCTGGCGCACAGTGCGCAGCGTGCAACTGTCAGGCGGTCTGCAGCTCACGGGGTCGAATGGGCTGCATTTCCGGACCACGGCCGACTATGGCTGGATCCGCTCCGGGGACAACCAGGACTCGGATTACCTGGGTAACGATCGCACGCTTGAGTTCTCGCGCACGAACAACGACACCTCGGGTGACAACGTCTGGGATCTTTCGCTGGCGCTTGGTTATCGCTTCCGGTATGGGCAGGACAGAACAGCCACTTATTTTACGCCCCTCATCGGATATTCGCGTCATGCGCAGAACCTGAGAATCACCGATGGCAATCAAACCATTCCAGCCACCGGCTCCATACCAGGGCTCGACAGCACCTATCAAAGCCGCTGGGAGGGCCGCTGGATAGGGGTCGAATTCCTGACCGATACGCCGAACGAGGTCAATGCGTATTTCCGGTTGGAACACCACTGGGCCGATTATTCCGCCGATGCCAACTGGAATTTACGGGCGGATCTCCAGCATCCGCGCAGCTTCGGACAGGACGCGAATGGCACGGGAAACGTTTTGTCGGTTGGTTTCCTGACGGTCCCCAAGCCCAATCATTGGTCGGTCCGCGTCGGTCTGGACTATCAGCGCTGGACCACGGATCCGGGTGTCAACACGGTGTACTTCTCGGATGGAACGATCGGCGTCACCCGACTCAATGACGTCGAGTGGAAATCCTGGGCGCTGTCATTGGGATTGCAGCGACAAATGTAAGCGGTCAGAACTCAGAACCGATATTTCAAAATCCCCTGTATTGGTCTTTGTAGGGCGCGTCCCACGCACCCAAGGTTTCGCTTCACCGCAGAGCGGTGCGCAAGGCGCATTCTGCCGTTTTCGTTTTGAGATAGGACTCGCCTCTTGGCTTTACCTGTTTCCGTGACGCCCCGGTTGTAGCCCGGATGCAGGCCCGCAGAGCCTGCCCCGGCATGCAGTAAGCCGGGGGCCGAAATCCGGGATATACCGCAATTTCCCGGATTCCGCTTCGCTCCATCCGGGCTACGGGTCGTCAAGTATTTAGGTGAGTCTCGACAGTTTATAGCGGTGTTGCACGAGTATCTGCCAAACAAAAAAAGCCCGCAAACATCGCGGGCTGGAGGAGAGAGACGGTGCGTCAGCGGGCGGCGTTTATCGGTTCGGCATCGCCTGCCTCACGCGCGGAATCCGAAACGGCGCGCATCATCCGCGGCGTAAGCCGCCACGGCTTTGTCGGCGCTGCAGGTCGACGTCAGTTTGGCGATCACATCAGCCAGTTTATTTCCCGGGATCGCGCAGGTCATTTCGGTGTTGGCCATGCCCGTGCGCACGCGGCTGAGCATGCAGCCCACGCTTAACGTTACCTGGCCTTGCTCCTTGGCGATCGGAATGATGTGACACTGCGGCTTGCCTTCGAAGCGCATCTCGGGCATGGCGTCATGCAGGATCATCGCGGTCTTCCCGTTGACCCTCAGGAACACGACGTCGGGATCGATCCGCGTCTCCGCCAACGGTCCGTAGACGACGCACTTCGGACGCTGCTTGACGACGGGGATGTGCGGGAATACCTCCGGCGTGACCCAGCATGAATCGACCAGCGCCTTGACGTCGGCGCGTTTGGCCGCCACGTCGAGCGTGATGAAACCGTGGGTCAGGCTGCCGACGCTGCAGTTGCTGTGGTCCTCGGCGCAGGTGTGGAACGTGCGGTCCGCGGCTTTCATCCAGAACACGCAACCGGCCGATACCTTGCCGGTGCGGCCGTCGGGTGTCGGCGGCGGCGGGCTGCCTTCATAGCGCGGCATGCCGGCCGGCTCTTCCTGGGTGAACGTGATCGCGAGCGGCGGCGTCTGCAGCGACAGCAGATTGGTCAGCACGCTGGCCAATGCCTTGTAATCCTGTTTCATCGTCGTGCCCCCCGTTTGTTAACAGCTTTGTTCACCTGCGCGATCACGATAGAAGGCGGTTATCAACCTCCGCAGGGATTCGGCGGAAGTCCGCCACCACTTCCGCCACCGCTACTCCCGCCGCCACTCGTTCCGCCGCTGCTTGGGGTGGTGGCCACGACCGGGGCGTGATAGCTCCCGAATACGTAGCCCGTCGCGGGTCCAGGAAGCGTGATGACGTCGATCAGATTCCGCGTCACGGTATCGATCACCTCGATCTTGCCCGGATTAGCGCCTTGGTTGGTGCCGATCTGGAAGAATTTCTTGCCATCCGGCGAGAACGAGCCGCTGAAGGCGCTCGGAGGACCGAAGGTTTCGCTGATCGGGTAGGGCGCATTCACGCGCATGTCGATGATCTGGAAGTTATTCGCGCCGGGGACATCGAGCGGGGTCGAGCTGAGCAGCCAGATCTCGTCGCTGAAGACGATGCCATCGGTGCCGCTCCCCTGCCGGCGCGCCATGTTCGCCTCGCTGGTGGAGGCGCGCGCGTTCAAACCGCTCAGGATGTAGTTGGGTCCCGGGTCGGTGGCGCTTACTTTCTTGAGATAAGAGCGCGTCTGGTCAGGGTTGATCCCGGTGAGGCTGTCTCCGGGCAGTGATACGTACTGGTAGTTGACGCTGGTGGACGTCCCGCCGGTGCTGACGTAATTGACCAGGACGGTGTAGATCGTGCCGTTGGTGAAGGCGGTCGGGCTGCCCGGCGTTTGCGTCGCCAGATCCGGCGTGAGCACGGTTTTGAGGTCGCCGACGATGCGCTCGATCTCGAACACGTTGGCCGGGTTGGTTACGTCCCACAGCATTTCCGTCTGGTCACCCTCCGTTTCCACGTGCAGGATGAAATGCCCGTCATTGTTGCGGTTGGCGAGCGAGGCCATCCAGGGCCCGACCCGCTGCCCGTTCGGGCTGCACGGCCCACCGCAGGCCGTTGCCGAAGCCGAGCCCACGCCGCCGCGACTGGCGGGCGCGGTGGTGCGCGCAGTGATGGGAACCGCCACCTGCACGATCTGGGGCGTCGCCGTCATCAGCGCATCGTTGTTGACGCCGGTGAGGGTGTCGCCGTTTACGTCCGGCCACCACGTCCACACCTGGCCTTGGGCGTTGCGCAGCGCCGTCGAATCGCACGGCTCGGAATAGGTATTCTTGTCGACCTCGGATGTACCGGTCGAGGCGCGGTTGTAGTTCAACCTGCCAGGGGCCGTGCCGCCGTTGGTCGTATATTTCCCGGTGAAGGTGGTCAGGACAGCGTTGTTCTGATCCTTGACGATTCCGAGGCGCGGATAGACGAAACGCACCGGGTAGCCGAAGGTGGGTGAGTTCGGGTCGGTGTCGAGGTAGAACGAATGATCACCCAGGCGCTCGGAGATTTCCGTGAGCTTCCCGTTTGGCAAGGGTTCGATGCCGACCGGGGTATATCCCATATTGTGGAACGATTGCGGTACGGCGATGGCGGCGGCCATGACGTTACCGGCAAGCTTGCTATCCACGCCGCTACGCGAGTCCTGCACCGCGCAAAAATCGACCGTCTGGGCTTCTTCCCAGGTGAAGCTGGCGCGGTTGAAGTACTGACTCAGCTTCGCTTTTTCCGCATCAGCGGTGGCGTTCTGCACGGAAGCATTGGCCGACGAGAAGCCAAGGGCCTGGACCAGACTCAGCGCGGAATTGACGATCGCTGCTCCGATCGTACCCTCGCGATTTCCCTGGATGGAGAGCGGGGTTTGGCGTGGAATCACCTGGAGCGTGTCGGGGTCTATCCCCCACACGTTAAAGCCCGCACCGACCCAAAGCGGACCGTCGTAAAAGGCCTGCTTGTGGGTACCTCCGGTACCCGACATACCCGTCACCGCGGTTTTCATGATGGCATCCGTGCTGAGGTCGATGCGCGCGATGCTGTCACCGTTGTTATCGCCGTCCGAGTCGTAAAAGGCGAAAAGGGCGGGGGTGAGGACAGTGGCAGTCGGTGTCGTTGTCGTTGCCGGTGTCGTATTCGAACTGCCCGAGCATGCGCCGAGCACGCTAACGGCCATAAATACTGTCAGAAGCGATTTCGCGGGACGCAATGCGCAGATGGAAAGGCTCATCCAATTCATGGTGATCTCCTCCTGCCTATTTTTCTTCCCAATTGCATGAATCGTACCAAATCGGCTTCGCTCGATACGCTGAAAATATTTCACGAAAGCAAGCACATACGTGGCGCTACGCCGGAGCGGGCGATAGCGTAAACAATGCAAAAAACGCTGCCTCTGGATTGCATCGGTATTTTGCAACGGACGGCGTTCGAAGGGGGATGCGGCTGGCATCGATGCCTCTCGTCGTTTCCGCATGTTCGATCGCGCAAGGCAGTCGCTTGTGTGCATCAAGTCACTCATGAATCGGTGCGCTCAGGCATGAGCGGCGCTAGTTGCCGGCGCATCAGTACGTCGCAGGTTCATGCGTGTATTCACTGTGTGAAGATCAGTGGAGTAGTATCGACGCCATGAAAAAGTTCGCGGTTTGGGTCGTCGCCGGCGCCGGGTTGCTGATCGCGGCCGGCGCCGCTTTTTTGGGGAGCGGGGCGCGCGATGCTGCATCCGGGCAAACGCCGCCGAGCGATCCCATTGCCGCGTTTCTCGCCAAACACTGGGACAATCCCTTGCCGCCGCAAGGCGCGCCGCCCGCGTCGTTTTCCGCCCTTGAAGCGTCGTTGGCGCCCGAAGCCTGCGGCCAGTGCCACGTTCAACAATACCGCGACTGGCGCGTCAGTTTGCACAGTCGCACCGTGGGACCGGGACTGCTGTGGCAGTTTCGTCTCATGGATCAATCGGCGGCCAACGGGTGTATGCGCTGTCACGCGCCGCTGGCGGAACAAAAAGCGTTGATGGCGCTCGATCGTGGCTGGTCCGGGGCGCCCGCCGCGCCACCGCCTGCTTACGTTCCGCCGAACTTGCAGCACGCAGGACTTGTTTGCGCCGCCTGCCACGTGCGCGCGCATCAGCGCTTCGGTCCGCCCGCACGCACGCCGTCCGCAACTGGCCCTCTGCCGCACGGCGGATTCAGTCCCAACGCCGCCTTCGAGGACAGCCGCTTCTGCGCCGTGTGTCATCAATTCCCGGAGTCGGGTCCGCGCCTGAATGGAAAGCTGTTGGAAAATACCTACGAGGAGTGGCGCGCCAGTCTCCCCGGCCGCGCCGGACAAACCTGCCAGTCCTGCCACATGCCCGACCGCCGCCATCTGTGGCGTGGCATCCACGACCCGGAGATGACAGCCCGCGCTCTCACGGTGACGCTGGATCTCGACATGTTCGACAGTCAGTACATGCTGGTGCAGGCCAACATCGCAAACACCGGAGCCGGACACTACTTTCCGACGTATGTCGTGCCGGAGGTCGTGTTCACGCTGCACTTGATCGATCCCTCAGGCCGCACGAAAGGGGAGATCGCCCGCACCGTGGTGGCACGCCGGGCAAACGTCGAACTGACGCAGGAACGATTCGATAACCGCATCCGCAGCGGCGAAACCCGCATTCTCAGCGGTCGGTTCAAACGCCCCGCGGGAGCCGGCTGGAGCGTCGAGCTGCGCATGGACGTGTCTCCCGGGGCGCACTACCAGCGTTCGTTTCGCTACGCCCTGGAACATACAGCCCACATGCCGCGTGAAGCGCGGCAACTGTTGCGCGAAGCATTGAAACAGCTGGAAGCAGCGCGCTATCACGTGACGCTGGCGCGCACCGTCATTCATTAGGAACTCGTTGTCACGATCGCGCCGTGCATTGCAAATTGCGCAGTACTCACCGTGGCGCAGGGTTCTGCAATGTCGTTAATGAAGGAAAACACGTAAATCTAACGGGAAAACATGGTGGCATATATTATGCTACTCGAATACGAAGGTCAGGAGAAATGACATGAAGCACGCACAATTTGGATTGATATTGGCAAGCGTCGGACTGTCGCTGATGATCCTGGGCTCGACGCTGGCAGGCGCCGATGACAACGCGACGGACGAAGCCAAGGGGACAGCCGCGGCACCGGCAGTCGGCGCCACCGGTGAAGCCGCGCCCGCACCCGCCGCCACGGACGCGTCCAAACCCGATGAAGCAAAACCAGGGCGGTTGCGTTTTCGTTCCGCCACGAGTTCGGGTTGTACGTCGGCAACGGGTGGCGTGAGCGAGGCTGATATCCATCGGGCCGAGGAGGAACGTACCAGCGTCAAGAACTGATTTCACATCGTATCGGCACCGCCACCATTCATGCCTCGCCGGTCATTCTAACCGCGGGGTCCTGGTATCAAGAGGAGGAGTGAAATAATGAACGCGTCGCCTGAAACAACACTATCCCCCACCCCCGCCTGTTCCGCCGCCTCGCCGCGGGCCTCGGGATCGTCACCCTCCTGACGCTCGCCGCGCTCGCCGGGTCGGTGTTCCTCGACGCCCCGCGCCATCCGGATCGCACCGCGGCCCCGGCCGCGGCGGCAGCGGGCGG
>DAIDLH010000038.1 GCA_027449605.1 Candidatus Muproteobacteria bacterium
ACGACGCAGACTCATGGTGTCTCTCGCTTGCCAGGGCATGGTTGGTCTCCGGATCAAACCCGATCCAGAGTGTTACCCATGTCCCCGCACACCTGTTACCCATGTGTCCGGTCTGTACATTCGGCCAAAAGAAATGGACGAAAGAAAAGGCCGCCCCCGAGTCTGCGCCGGCTTCGCCGGTTCCCTCACCCCGTCGGTCGCCTCAGCGGGTGCGCATACGGCGCCTCCCTGCGCCGGATGCGCACGCTCGCGATCCCTCGCTCGCCCCTTCGGGCCGATACTTCGGCTGCACGCGGCGCTCGGCTTGACCAAGGGGGTTGAAACCAAGGATACCCCCGGCTTGCACTCCTAGCTGAAATAGTGCTAAATTAGCTACAGTAGCTATCAAGGAGCAAAAACCATGACGAATAGCAAGATTGACGTAAAAATCGGCGCAATCTCATTTGCTGGGGAAGGGGACCAAGCTTGGCTAGCCGAACAGCTAGAAAAGGTACTGAAGGCAGCCCCGGAGATTAGCCGTACTCCTGTACCGATTGGTAAGGTCAATCCGGCAGGGTCTGGTGGTGATGTAGCGGGTGAGAAATTTACTACAGCACTTGCTGCTTATATCCGCGAGAAAGGAGGTGAGGATAACCAGGTTGATCGCTTTCTGATTACAGCAGATTGGTTGCGGCGTCGTGGCGAGCAACAGCTGACCACTGCGGCGGTCAGTAAAGCACTTCGTGATCACCACCAGAAGCGGTTGGCTAATCCGGCGGATTCGCTGAACAAGAACGTTAGTAAGGGTTACTGTGAAAAGGATTCTAGCGGTTTTTTCATAACTCCTGACGGACTGAGAAAGCTTGGTTATGACACCTAGCCCATTAGTGAAAATAGAGGAACGGAACAAACTACTAAGGAGGTGATATGGTATGTAGGAGAGACTGAATAGCGATTTTTGGAAAATAAAAAGGGCCGCCTAGGCGGCCCCGGAGGGATAGGGAGGCCCCTATCCAACCATCTCACAATGCAGAAGATAGTGGGTCCCTCCTTCCATTACAACCCCCTCTTAGCCGCTTCCCTGTAAGAGGATGGAGGACCTATGCTCAAAAAACTTGGGCGTAAACCTGCTCCGCCTGGATATCGCCTGGTTTTCTGCCGGTATCGCCGCGTGAAGAACAGCACGAAGGTGCTAGACGCGCACGATTACGGGTATGAAGCTTGGTGTTTCTTGGTGCGGGCGTAGTGTAGTAAAGGGAGGCTCCCGATTGGGGGCCTCCCCTTGTATTCAGCTTATGTCATAACGAATCAAGTGGAGGTATTCCTGTGGCCAAATTGGTAACTCGCAATCTTGACCGTTCTCTCGTTCAGGCGCTGAAAAAACGTGCTGTGCAGCACGGTCGCAGTGCCGAGGCGGAACACCGGTCAATTCTGGAATCGGCGCTCGCCCGCACGCGGCGCAAGACCTTCGCCCGGGCGCTCGCGGCCATGCCGAATGTTGGTCGCGACGTGGATTTCGCGCGCAAGAGTTAGAGTCAACGCTTTCGGATCAAACTCACCCCATCCCGCACCGGCAGCATCACGCATTCGACGCGCGGGTCGCGATAGACATGCTTGTTGAAGGCAACAACGGCGCGGTCGGTTTTGCTTTTCGGCGCGAGCACGCGCCCGGACCATAGCACGTTGTCGGCGACGATTAATCCGCCCGGCCGCAGGTGCGGCAGTACCGCTTCGTAATAGTTTACGTAGTTCTCTTTATCGGCATCCAGAAAAACGAAATCGAATTTCGTCGAGCGAGGCAGGCTGGCGAGCGCTTCAAGCGCGGCACCTGGACGAATCTTGATCTTGTCACCATGAGGGCTGCGGGCAAAGAACGACTGTGCGATCTCGGCATGTTCCGGCTTGATCTCGCAAGTGGTGAGTTCGCCGACCTCGGGCAGCGCTTCAGCCATGCACAGCGCTGAATAACCGGTAAAGGTGCCGATCTCCAGCACGTGCCGCGCCTGGGTCAGGCGCACCAGCATGGCGAGCAGCGCGCCTTCGTGCGGGCCGATCAGCATCTGGGCATCGGCGCAGTGCCGCTGGGTGTACCTTTCGAGTTCTCGCAGCAGTTTGTCGTGCGCGCTGGTATGGCGCAGGCAATATTCTTCGATCTTTCGGGGGACTATCGCTTTCACGGATGGGCTCCTCGATCGCCGCCCGCGCTTTTGCTCAGCAGCAAGAACCGCCGGGCTGGCTACCGCTTTCTGAGCCGATGGTCTCGGACTTCGGCCCGCAGTCGAACAGGCCGTAGTGGATTCTAGTATCACCGACGATTTTGAAATGCGACGCGTAGCGCGTCCGGCCCAGCATCGCGGCGGTGTTGCCGCAGACCGGATGCGGCCGGCCGGTCTCGAACACATGATGATCGTCGAGCATGAAACGGTGCGGCTGCTCCGGGAGCGTGCCGAGGTAATACGCCACCTGCCCGTAATCCTCGCAACGGTCCTCGAGCTCGAGTTTGAAAGCGCGCACCGTGAGCGAATGAAAGCCGATCATGCCGGCCTTGCGCTCGACAGCGGGATCGGTGAGCGCCAGCTTTGAATTGCTGACGATGCGATAGTCGAGACATCCGACCTTGGCCAGCAACCGCCGGAAATCCTCGATGTAGAGCGCGCCGCCCAGGCACTCGCCCAGCAACACCGGGTCTTCGGCCAGGTGTTTCGGGATCCGGCGGTCGGCGAACACGTCGGAGAAGTACAGTTCTCCGCCCGGCTTGAGCACGCGGTAGATTTCCGCGAACACGCGTTGCTTGTCCGGCGAGAGATTGATGACGCAATTGGAAACCACCACGTCCACCGAGTTGTCAGCGATGCCGAGACTTTTCAGGTCTTCGATATATCCCGACAGGAATTCGACGTTGGGTTTCGCGTAGCCGAATTTGTCCATGTGATGCCCGACATGACGGCGCGCGGTGTCGAGCTGTTCCGGTGTCATGTCCACGCCGATCACACGGCCGGAAGGACCGACGAGCTTCGAGAGAATGAAGCAGTCCCTTCCCGAGCCCGATCCCAGATCGAGCACCGTCTTGCCCGTCAGCTCGGACGGGATGGGCGAACCGCAGCCGTAGAATCTGGCGATGACCTCGGGGTGGATGTCCTTGAGGATTTCCCGCAGCCGCGGTGCGAACGATTCGCCGGTGCAGCAGGCGCTGGTTTTCAGGTCGCGGTTGGTTTTAAGTACGCGCCCGTAATAATCCCGCACGCTGTCCAGGGTTCCAGTATGGCTGTTCATGTTCCTTCTCCGTTTCTGTGTCGCTGCTGATTTCAAAATTACTTCGTCGTGTCCGGTTTGCGCAAGCCGACCGCGAGAAACGCGCCCCACGTCAGTGTTTCCGGGATGACCGGTTCGACCGCGCGCGCCAAAACGCCACCGCCGGGAAGAAATATGGCGCTGCGCACCGTGATCCCCGGCGCGGGTTCGAGTCGCCGCGCCCAGCGCTGAACATCGGTCGGCGTGTCCCAGCGCGCGCCGCGATAGCCGCCGCGGTCGTATTTCTGCCGGTACAGCAGGCTGCGGCGGTTGAGCAGGCCCAGCAGCACCGCGCGCCGTGCCACGCGCCACAGCTCCCGCAACGCGCGCGGCGCGTCGGCGATGAAGCAGAGGCTGGTCACGGCGGTGACATAATCACACGACCGGTCCGGCAAGGGCAGCGCCGTGGCCGTGCCGCGCAGATAGTCCACCCCGCCGCCGAGCTTGCGCGCGTAATCCAGCATGGCCGGATCCGGGTCGAGTCCGGTGACGCGGAGACCCGCGGCGGCGAAACGGCGGCTGAAATGACCGCTGCCGCAACCGACGTCGAGCAGCGTGGCGCCGGCCGGCGGGTCCAGCAGCCGCATCATCAGATCGAATTCACGACCGGCGATCCAGCGCCCGCGCGCTGTCTCGTACCAGGCTTCGTATTCACCCGGATTCACGGTTGTCCGGGTTTGGCGCCGCCGTTTGCGGCGGAACGCGCGCGCTCAACCAGTACGCGCCGCTCCCGTTCCGCGATGACGCCCTTGATGCGCAACAGGTCGCCGTCGAGCGCCGGTTGGCCGTGCCACCACTGGTAATCGGGCGACTGGTGCCCGACGCCGAGACGCACGTTTCGCCCGTGTTCCTGCATGCCGGCGAACAGCGTTTCGATCGTGCGCCGGTCATCGGCGGACAAGACGCCTTGATAATCGGTCATGGCCGCGCGCGCCTCGCGCAGTTTCATGCGCGCGATCTTCTGCATGCGTTCTCCGGTACCGGTCTGTTCGGCGACATAGCGCGGTGCGTGGCAGTCGCCGCACACCGATTGTCGCCGGCTCAGCGTCGTTTCCTGTGCGGAGGCGACGCTGGTTTGGAATGGGTCCCAGGGTGTCGTCGAAAGGCGCGTGTCGTGTTCGGCTCCGTGCAGGTGGCAGTAGGCGCAGCCCGGCGCGCGGTAATTGCCGCGCGCCAGCGGTTGCGACCAGTCCCAGGCATTACCCTGAAGTTTGACGATCACAGCATGCTTGGAAGTCGTATAACTGTGCACGACCGCGCGATTCAATTTCTCGTGGCAATCGATGCAGACCTCGTCATGTCGCGCACGTGCATTGCTGCCCGCGTGCGAGTTGCCATGGCAGGCGATGCAGTCGGCCTTCGGGGCGGTGCGCGCGTGGCTGCTCGCGCGCCAGGCGGCGATGAGCGCTGCATCACGTTGTGCGTGACAGCCGACGCATTCGCTGTTGCTGAATTTCCCGGCGGGCGGCTTGCCCGCGGCCGCGAGCGCCGGCAGGAGCGCGAAAAGCAGGAGCCACGCACGCATTAGTTGTGCTCCCGGTTGTAATCGGTGTATTCGCCGTCGCGCCACAGCCGGCCCGGATCGGCGCGCCGGCCGAGCTTTTTCTTCTCGGCCTCGCCCTGGGTATGCAACCGCGCGGCTTCGGTTTCGATCCCGGCGAGCGCGCGGTCCAGCCGGTCATGCCAATGACTGACGCCCGCGCTATCGCCGTGGGCCGCAGACTTGTAAGCACCGAGATTGGCGAAGTACCACATCTCGAAATAATCGCGCTCGATCGGCGAGACGTTATAGAACGCCGAGGCCTGCCCGTCGAGATAACCGATGCGCGCGTGCGGAAAAAACTTTTCCATCGCGTCCATCGGATAAGCTGGGCGCTGCGTCGCGCCTGGATACAGCAGGTCCTTGCTGCGCAGGTCTTTAAGTGTGTTTTCGGCCTTGTAAAGCCGGACCCAGGCCTGCTTGCGCTCGCCGTCAGTCTCCTTGAGCTTCGCCGCCGACCACACCGCGTCGTGACAGTCGCTGCACACCTCGATCCAGGCGCCGCGCCGCACCTCGTTGGCGGAGGTGTTCGGGTTCACCTCCTGCAGGCCGAACTTCCAGATGGTCTTGTCGGCGACCTGGTGGTTTCCGTTCGCCATGTGGCAGTAAGCGCAGGTGGGCGTGGCATAGTTACCCTTCGCCAACGGCTTGCTCCAGTCCTGCCGGGCACTCTCCGCGAGATATTTTTTTCCGTGCGCCGAGGCGAAATAGCTGTCGTCATCCGGGTGCGGCGGGCCGGAATGGCAGCTGAGGCAGGCCTCAGGGCGGCGCGCCTCGGCGGCGCTGAAGCGGTGGCGGGTGTGGCAGGAGTCGCACTTGGTCGCGACCGAGTGGCACTGCAGGCAGGCCGCGACCTCGGCCTTGGGCTTGTCGGCGAAATGCTTGGCGTCCACCGCGCGTTCCATGGCGAGCGCGTGGCTCGGAAAGCCGTAGCGCTTTTCATCCATGAATTGCGCCACCCGCCGCTCGTGACACTGCGCGCAGATCTTCGGCGTCGGCATGTGCAGCGCCTGGTGGTTGGAGCCGTGGCAGGCGGAGCAGTACACCGGCGGCTTGCCGTTGCCGGGACTGGCGTGGCGGCTGGCGCGCCAGTCGTTGACGATCCCCGGCGTGACGGAAGCATGGCAGGCAATGCACTGCTCGCCCTTAAACTCGCCCTGCACGGTCTGCACCGGCTGGTAGAAACGATCCGGGTCCCAGTAGGCATGCACCGGTTCGGGCTTCCATTCGCGTGAATACACCCCTGCGCCTGGACCGCTCTTGTTCCAGTAGACATATCCATAACCCGCGGGGATCGCGAGCAGCGTGACGATCAGCGTCGCCCAAACGTAGCGGCGACGATTCACAATCCCGCCTGCGTGTTCTTCGTCGCACGCTCCCGCCGGTGCCGATAGCCCCAGCGGACCACACCGACGCCGACTAATACAAAGAACGGCCCCAGGGCGAGCCAGAAATTCGTGTTCGATGGCGTTGCTTGCGGCATCGGCGCGACCTCCGGCACCGGCGGCGCGCCCAGCACGTGTTCTTTGGTGTGATGCGCCTGCACCGGCAGTGCGGCGAACAGGAGCGAAAAGAAGAACGCGCGCTTGTTCATGCCCGGTTCTCCAACGCGGCGGGGTTCGGCAGGCGGAAACCCGCGAGGATCGCCTCGGCGGCGCGGCGGCCGTCGGCCATCGCCGTCACGACGAGGTCGGGGCCGC
>DAIDLH010000039.1 GCA_027449605.1 Candidatus Muproteobacteria bacterium
TTCGTTGGCCGCCTCGCGCGCTTCGAGCGCGACCTTGTCGGCGCGCAGCGCGTTGTCGGCGTTCTGCTTGACGGTGCTGGTCATCTCTTCCATGGACGCGGCGGTTTCTTCCAGCGAGCTGGCCTGTTCCTGCGCCGAGGAAGAAATCTGTTCCGCGGCGGAGGTCAGTTCCCGCGTGCCGGCGGTAACGGCGTTGGCCGCCTGCAGCACCTGCGTGACGTTATCGTTGAGCGTGCTCACGAGCGCGTTGAGCGCCGCGCAGGCGTCGCCTATCTCGTCTTTCGACTCCGCGGCGAGCTTCACGGTCAGGTCGCCTTCCGACACCCGCCGCATTCCTCGCACCAACCGCCCCATCGGGCCGGTGATCCGGCTGACGAAGTAATAGCCGAGCGCGAGGGTGATGCTGAGCGAGGTCAGCAGCATCCCGATGGTGACGAGCCTTGCCCTTCGGTGCGCGGCCAGACTACTTTCGTAATAACTCTTGTAAGTGTCCATGGCGCTTTTGTCGCCGGAGGCCATGGTATTCATCAGCCATGTGACGTAACCGTTCGTTTTGTTCACGAATTCCATGACCTGGCTTTCGTTGTACAGACTGACGGCCGCGCCGCCCGCCAGCATGGCGTAGATGATGCACGCAATCATCAGCAGTTTGCCGCGCAGCTTGAGATTTTTGGCGGAAAATATCTTCATCGGGGCCTCCCGTTCGGTTAAATCTATTTATAGCAGTACATGGGCGTTTTGCGCGCGCAAAACGCCGAAGACGCTGGCCCTGGACATACGCAGGAGGCCCGACCCGGGGCGGGTTCTTTGTAACAGTGGTTTCCCTGAGAATTGAGAGGGGATTTTTCCGCAAACAGCAAGGACTTCCGGCCATCGGCTTCTCTTCGACCTTACCCCCTCGGAACGATGATTCCTTAAAAAAATGACACCGAGAGCCGACTCACGGGGCGGATGCCACTTCATGCAGGGGAGGGAAGGCGAGGCGGAAACCGAAAAGGTCCGATGGACCATTTCTTCGTCGAGCGGCTGCCTAGCTTTTGTGCGCTGCGGCAGGCCCGGGAATTACGGCGCGCATTCTCACCGTGCGCGCCGGAAGAAAGACGGCGCCCCACGCCCAGATCTATCGTGTTTTATTCGTCGATAAATCAGCGCCAAGTAATAGTCTGGCTTCGGTTTTTCTTTCGCAAGCCTGCATAGCGATGCATGTCATGTACTCATGACTTTGCGGGCTGTATCGCCCGGTTGCGACACATGAATTCCGAATCCGGACGCTCAACGAACCCAAGTGTTGCGCTTGGTCATTAAATAATTGCTGTGTAACAAAAGTAGCTGAAGCAAGCGAGATACCCTTAGATACTGTCAAGGAATTGTCATGCACCGAATTATTCGAAATCTGCTTGTCCTGGCGCTGGTTCCGACCACGATCCAATCGGGCATGGCGCAGTGGTCGCCCCATTCCGGTGCGGATACAGCGCATGACAAAGGCCTTTCCTCATCGCATTCCGTCCCCAAACACGAAGTTCACACCCACGACCGACCGTCGGCTGCAAATGCTGTCGCACCGCTGAAAACCGGGTACCACAGGCGCTGTGTCCAGCCCAATATCGGCTGCGATTGTCAGGACTGTCTTAACTACTTCGACGCTCATTTCCTCACGCTGCCAGTCCTCGTCGCCGCCCCGCCTCAAGTTCCGAAATCCGATGCATACGAAAGCAGCATGATTGCATTGTTCATCAATCTGAGCTTCGCCCCACCCACGCCTCCTCCTCGTTCGTAGCGTCCGACTCCGCGGCCTGTTTGGGCCAAGCGGACCTCAATGTTCATGCACATGGAATATGTGCGCTCCCTTTGCGGTTAGCGCATGGGGAGATGCACAACCACCAATTACACAAAGATGCGTTTGAGGAGATTTATAACCATGGCAACAAGACGTGAAGTGTTGAAGGCGTTAGGTGCATTGGGTGCGGTCGGGGCTTCCACCGCGTTATCGCCGTTGAAGGCGTTCGGCGCAAGCAACGACACCTCTGGCGTGGCGTCATTCACCCAGCCGTTGAACATCCCGCCGGTGCTGACACCTACCAGCACCACATCGAGCACGGATTATTACGACATGCAGGTATTGCAGACATCCGCGTCGATCATCCCCGGCAAGTCCACGCCTTTCATCGGTTACAACGGCATGACGCCGGGACCGACGATCAAGGCGCGCGTCGGCCGTCAGGCCGTCGTCAACGTTTACAACGGCCTGCCGGCGACGACCTTGGGCGGCGCGACCGGCAAGATCGTCACGCATCTGCACGGCGGCCATGTGCCGTCGGCGAGCGACGGTTTCCCGACCGACTACGTTAATCCGGGCTCCAACCGCACCTACACCTATCCCAACAACCAGCTCCCGTCCACGATGTGGTATCACGATCACACCATGGACGTGACCGGCCCGCACGTGTGGTACGGCATGGCCGGGTTCTATCTGTTGACGGACAGCGTGGAGGAAGCGCTGAATCTGCCCTCGGGCGCCTACGAGGTCCCGCTGGTGATTCAGGATCGCAAATTCAACACCTCGGGCGGTTTGGTCTACAACAAGACCATGAACGGCGAGACCGGCGACGTCGCGCTGGTCAACGGCGTGGTGCAGCCGTACTTCAACGTCGCCAAGCGCAAGTACCGGTTCCGCGTCCTGAACGGCTCGAACTCGCGCGCCTACACGCTGGCGTTAAGCAACGGAGCGTCGTTCAAGGTGATCGGTATGGAAGGCGGCCTGCTGTCCGCGCCGGTGACAGTGACCTCGATCACGCTCTGGCCGGCGGAACGCGCCGATATCGTGATTGACTTCTCCGGCGTCGCGGTCGGTTCGAACGTGACCCTGCGTAACACCCAGGTGAGCAGCTCCAGCACGGTGTATAACCTCATGCGCTTCAACTGCACCAGCACGGCGACGGACACGAGCACGGTGCCCTCGACCCTGCGGCCCCTGACCCGATGGACGGCCTCGCAAGCGACCGTGACGCGCAACTTCACGCTATCCGGCGGTATGATGGGGAGAAACTGGACCATCAATGGCAGCACGTTCAACGCCAACACGCCCATCCACAGTTCCAAGCTGAACACCATCGAAAGATGGAATTTCACCAACCAGTCCATGCTGAATCACCCGATTCATGTGCACGGCGCGAGTTTCCAGATCCTGACCGTCGGCGGCGCGGCGCCGGCGGCGACCCATGCGGGCTGGAAGGATGTGGTGGTGGTGCCAGCGGGGATGGGTACGGCGAGCATTCTCGTGAAGTTCACCGACTATACCGGCAAGTACGTCATGCATTGCCATAACCTGGAGCACGAGGACATGGCCATGATGGCGCGGTTCGACGTGGTGGCCTGATGGGCCAGCGAAGCTCGATAAAACGGATTTGGACGTATTCCAGGAGAAAAATCCGATACTCAAGCTGACAAGAAGTGTAACAAAAGTATCGAAAGCTTACGCCGCCGGGGATTGGGCTTGCGGTCCGCCCCGGCGGCTTTTTTATGGCAGATTTCTTGCACAGTCTACGGCCATCGCCTTAATTTAACTTAAGACAGGCAAATCAATGCATTTTTAAGACCTCGTGAGGAGGTTTCATGAATAGTGACGGAGCGCGAGCGATTGTCTTGTGCTGTATCCGCGGGACGATAGCGGCAATTCTATCCGGTTTTCTGGGCGATGGGCCGCCGCGGAGGAGCCGCGCCGCGACTATCTCGTGTTTCTCGACGCCGCCGCCCTTCATCGCCACGGTTCGCCGGTGGGCAGCGAACTCAAGCGCCACGAGGGCGAAGTGAAGGCCACGTTTCTTTATTCGTGGCAGAACGACCGTTACCGCTTCTTCGCCGAGGCGCACGCCGCCGATGAGGGCGAGGCCGAGCTCGCGCGGCTGCAATGGGGCTGGCGCCTGGCGCCGCAGACCACGGCCTGGATCGGCCGCTTCCACAATCCGCAGGGCTACTGGAACACCCAGTATCACCACGGGGCGTATCTCCAGACTCCCATCCGCCGACCCGGCATCGAGGAGTTCGATGACGATGGCGGGGTGCTGCCGTCGCATTTCATCGGCGCACAGCTCGATGGCGCGCGGTCCGTCGGCCTGGACGGCAGCCTGCGCTACGAAGCGGGACTCGGCGTGAGCGGAGCGCTCGATAAGGAAGGGCTGGAGTCGCCGCTGCTGGTCGGTCCACGGCGCCCGGCCAAGTCCACCGCGAGTTTGCGACTCACCTATAACCCGCAGGAAGGCGGTTTGGATTCCTTCGGCCTGTTCCTGGGACAGAACCGGATACCGGCGAAGGAACTCGATTTTCGCGAGGTGCGTCAGACCGTGGCGGGCGTCTCCGCCAACAAGGTCGAGGACAACCTGCGCTTCATCGGCGCCGTTTTCTTTTTGCGCAACGAGATGGAAGGCGGCGCGATGTCCGGCGCCGCGGGCGGTTTTGCCAGCGCCTATCTTCAGGCCGAATACCAGTGGAACGCGTTGTGGACGCCGTATGCGCGCAGCGAGGGATCGCGCGGCGCGGACGACGATCCTTATTTGACGCTGTTTCCCCGCTTTGTGAAGAGCCGCGGCCTTGTCGGATTGCGCCGCGACTTCGGGCAGAAGCAGGCGCTGAAGCTCGAATTCGCGCGCTCGCGCATCGAGGCCGGACGTTACAACGAGCTGGGCATGCAGTGGAGCATGGTGTTTCCATGAAACGACGTTTTTATTTTGCCGGCCTCATGCTGTCGGTATTCCTGATCGCCAACACCTTCGCGTTGCCGCTGCCGGCGGCGGAAGGACGAAAGCTCGTGCTCGTCGCCGGCCCGCAGTCGGCCGCCGCCGCGCTGTCCCCGGAAGAGGTGCGCAAGCTCTATCTGGGCGTCGCCGTCGCCAAGGACGGCAAGACCTTTCTGCCGTTGTGCAATCACACCGACGCGATGGCATACGAAGTCTTCATGCAGAAAATCATGTATATGTCGGGACCGGCGTACGAACGCGCGGTCATGACCCGGATGGTACGCACGACCAGCAGCGTTCGCCCCCCGGAATACGCCGACGAGAAGGATCTGCTGCAAGCCCTCGCCGTGACGCCGAACGCCGTCACCTACATGTGGGCGGACAAGGCCGAGGCCGCGGGCCTGAAGGTCGTGACGGAACTATGGCGCGAGAAATAACCCGCCGCGTTCTGCACGGCCTGACCACGCGCCTCGCGCTCAGCGTGCTGGCGCTCGGCACGCTGCTCGGCGCATTGCTGCTCGCGGGCGTACTGCATTTCGTCGTCGAGGATTACAAGGCGCAGTTCGTCAACAACGTCCGTTCGCAGTCGCGCATGCTCGTCAGCCTGGTCGGCGGGGAATTCGACGACCGGGCGCAGGTCCGATCCATCTTCAGCGAGTTGTTGCTGGGCGGTGAAGTGGTGTACGTGGAAGTGGCCATGGACGATCCGAACGATCCGCGCGCCGTGGCGCCGAACGATTCGCAGGCCAAGCTGGACTTCCGGGAGGATTTTTTCTTCGGCGAACACGGCGATAATGTTTATCACATTTCCGTGCCGGTGGCGGACAAGGATGGCAGGTCGCGCGGCGCATTGAACCTCGGCTTCGACGAAAGCTACGCGCGCGAACAGATCGCCCGCATCTATCGCCGCGGCGTTTATTTCGCCGCGGCCTACACGGTTTTGCTGCTGATATTGGCGGTGTTGCTCGGCATGCGTCTCGGCCGTCCCCTGAGACAACTGCGCGAGGCATCGCGCGAGATCGCCTCCGGCCACATCGACCGGCCGCTGACGGTGGACAGCCGCCTGGCCGAAGTGGCGTATCTGTCCGAAGACCTGGAGACGATGCGCCGCGAGCTGATTCACCGCGGACGCGAGATCGCCGCGCGCGAGGAACGCCACCGCGCGGTGCTGGAACACGCCGCCGAGGGCATCGTGACGCTCAACAGCCAGGGACGCATCGAAGGTTTCAACGCGGCGGCGGAGCGCATCTTCGGTTGCCCGGACAATGAGGTGACCGGTACGCCCTTCACCCGTTTCTTCAGTCCCGCCGAAGCCGCCCGGGTGATCGGTCCCGACGGCCTGCCGCACGTCGCCTCGGGCGTGACCCTGACCGCGCGACGCGGTGACGGCGGCGCCGTCCCGGTGCAGCTTTCCATCGGCGCCTTCCAGCACGGCGAGCAAAAACTCTACACCGTCGTGGTGCAGGACATCAGCGAACGCAAGCAGTTCGAGGAGAGGCTCGCGCGCCTCGCCTACTACGACCCGCTCACCGGCCTGCCCAACCGGCGGCTGTTCCACGATCGCCTGGCGCAAGCGCTCGCCCGCGCGCAGCGCAACGAAAAACTCGTGGGGATTCTGTTTTTCGATCTCGACCGCTTCAAGGAAGTCAACGACACCCTGGGCCATTTGTTCGGCGATCTGCTGTTGCAAGCGGCGGCCAAGCGCCTGACGGAGGTCGTGCGCAAGGACGATTCCGTGGCGCGGCTCGGCGGCGACGAGTTCACCATCGTGCTCACCGACATTTCCAACGTCGAGGACGCCGCGCAGGTGGCGGAAAAAGTGCTCGCGCTGTTTTCGAAGCCGTTCCAGCTCGGCGAGCACGAGGTGTTCGTCTCGACCAGCATCGGCATCACGATCTATCCGTTCGACGACAACGACATCGAGAACCTGATCAAGAACGCCGACACCGCGATGTACAAGGCCAAATCGCTCGGTCGCAACAACTACCAGTTTTACGACGCGAACCAGGGAGCTCAATCCCAGGAGCGGTTGGCGCTCGAGACCGCGCTGCGCAAGGCGGTGCAGCAGCAGAACCTCACGCTTTATTTCCAGCCGCAGGTGCTGCTGCACTATCAGCCGCAGTACGACCGCTTCAGCGGACAGATCGTGGGCGCGGAGGCGCTGGCGCGCTGGCAGCATCCGGAACTGGGATTGCTGTATCCGGAGCGCTTCATCGCGCTGGCGGAAGAGACCGGCCTGATCATCCCCGTGGGCGAGTGGCTGTTGCGCGCGGCTTGCGAGCAGAGCGTGGCCTGGCGCAAGCAGGGTCTGCCGCCCCTGCGTGTGGCGGTCAACATCTCGCCGCGCCAGCTTCAGCACAAGGGAATCGTGGGGCAGATCGAGCGCGCGATCGAGGAAACCGGCGCGGATCCGACGCTTCTCGAACTTGAACTGACGGAGAGCCTGATCCTGCACAACCACGCGGAAATCAAGTCGGTGCTGTTCAGCCTCAAGGACATGGGGCTGACCATCTCCATCGACGATTTCGGCACCGGGCACTCCTCGCTCGCCAACCTGCAACTGTTGCCGATCGACGCCGTCAAGATCGACAAATCCTTCGTGCACAACATCACGCACGACGAACACAGCGCCGCGATCGCCATGGCGGTCATCGAGATGGCGCACAAGATGGGCATCCGCGTGGTGGCCGAGGGCGTGGAGATGGAGGAGCAGCTGGTTTACCTCTACTCGCGCCGCTGCGACATCATGCAGGGCTATTACTTCAGCCGGCCGGTGCCGGCGGCGGATTTCGAAACGCTGCTCAACGCCGACGTGGAAATGCAAAATCCCTTGAAGCTTTTGCGGAGCAATTCATGATCCCGCACGCGGAAGAAACCAGGGTCGCGCAACGGTTCGCCCTGATTTCCACGATCCTGGCGTTGGCGATGGCGGTCGCGCTGCTGGCATGGACCAGCTACGTACGTTACCGGGATTTCGAGGAACATCAGCAGAAACTCATGCGCAGTTCGGTCGAGGGCGCGGCGGGCGAGATCGGAGTTTTCATCAACGAGCTGCGCCGCTCGGCGCGCCTGTTCGCGGACATGGAGGCGACACGCCTGCGTCGACTGATGCGCAACCCCGAAGACTACCGCCTCTACGACGCCTTGCAGGCGTCGGTGAAATCGCATTTTCCCGACGCCTTCGCCTTCACTATCGCGGATAAAAGCGGCAAGCCTTACGTCACCGATTTCGAGGGCCGGGTGGAGGAAATATGCGTGAAGGACATGCGGCAATTCGCCGCCGACCGCGCGCACAGCGGGATCTATATCCATCCCAACAACGCCATGTATCACTTCGACATCATGGTGGAATGGGAAGGGAACGGAAAATCCGCGGGCATTTTCTTCGTGAGTTTTACCGCCGATATCATCGCCCGCATTCTCAAGCACGGCGATCTTCCCGGGCATAAACTGATGCTGCTCAAGCGGGACATTCCGGGGCTCATCGAGATCACCTCCGACGGCGCGCGCGCGGTCCTCGATCGGGATTTCACGCTGAACCCCGACGAAATGCGGACCATCGGCTACTCGGTTCCCGTCGAAGGCACGTTCTGGAATCTCGCAGACATGCCGCAGCCTGAGTTGTTCAAGAACGCACGCCGCGGGATCTGGCGCGAGGCGCTGACTGTTCTGCTTGCGGTCCTCGCGGTAAGCGCGGCGATGGCGATATTGCTGTTCCGCTACCATCGCCGCAACAAAAAACTCGAATACCTCTACACCCACGACGCCGGCACCGGATTCCCCAACCGTTATTTTCTGCTGGACCGGTTGCAACGCTGCCTGCATCGGGGCCGGCAGGAAAATTCCTCCTGTGCGCTGCTGCTCGTCGATCTGGGCGGTTTCCGGGTAACGAGTAATGCGCTGCTTCATCAGCGCAACAATCAACTTTTGGTGCAGGAAGCCGGCAGCAGGATACGCCGGATATTGTCCGAACACGACGTGTTCGCCCACCTGGCCGGGAACGAATTCGCGGCGCTGCTGCGCGACGCCGATGCAGAAACCGCCGCACGGATTGCCGGCGCCGTCGTGGAAGCTCTGAAACAGCCGTTCACGGCCGATAACAGCGCCACGCTTCCCAAGGCGGTTGCCGGCATTGCGATCTCTCCCGATCACGGCGAGGATGCCGAAACGCTGATGCAGCACGCCACCGCGGCGCTTTATGCCGCGAGGCTGAGCGCCACGGGTCTGGCGGTGTACGTCCGGTAAACCTGAGTTTGTGTGCGGCGGGATTGTTGAAATCGCTTTGTGCGTCACCCCGGCGCGGAACGTCCGGGCCGTGTCGGAGTTCGGCGGCGATCGCCGCCGTTGGATGCCCGAAAACTCCGGATGCGCTTTAACCAATTGATAGAATTAGGTTAATTTTTGTACGTACCGTCCCTGTATTGGTACGTCGATTGCATATACTTTTTCGAAATAAAGAACTGTCGGCTCCGCGCGGCGGGGAAGGGGATTCCATTTTATGGCATGCACGCACAAAGACAGTTGCGCACTGTTCCCGGTGATCAGCTTGAGCAGCGCGCTCATGATCTGGCAAACCTTTTACTGCGACGGTCAGCACGAAACCTGTTTGCGGTTCCAGCGTTCTCTCAAGGGCGAAAAAGTGCCGCCCAATTTGCTGCCGAACGGCAAATTGCTGGATCTTGTCGTCGACAGCCATCCGGTCTCCAAGCCGGTTTCCACGACCGCGTCTGCCGCGGCGGCCGAGTCGAAGCGTGAAGCCAACGTTGTTGCGCCGGCGAAACCGACGCCGGCCGCTTCCGGCGGCACGAACCTGCCTCAATACTCCTATTACCTGCGCTTTCGCATCAAGAACATCCCCGGGCTGGCGGACAAGATTCTTCAGGAAATCCGCAAGGCCGGCGTCGGCATCGACGCGACGATCGCCAAACCCGCGCACCCGGACGGCAGCCGTTGCCTGATCATCATTACCGATCAGGGACCGGAGATCAGCTTGTATCAGGCGATTCTGCGGATCGAGGCTTTTGAAGGCGTCATCGCCAAGGTGAAAAGCATTTCACTCGAGAAACAGGAAGCCGTGCAGACGGCCTGACCGGCAGAGAGGATCCGATATGCACATCCACCGTGTGTTTCTGACAATAGCGTGCGCGGCGCTGCTCGTCATGGCGTCAGCCGCTCGCGCGGCCGAATCGAACGCCGGAGAAACCGCGCTTCAGTGGTGGATCGAACGCGCCGAACAGGGAAGCCCGAACATGCAGTACGGAATGGGGCAGATTTATGCCATGGGCAACGCGGCGCTTGGTGTGCAGCGCGACGAAACGCAGGCGGCGATGTGGTACCGCCGGGCGGCGGAGCAGGGATATGCCGAGGCGCAATTCGCGCTCGGCCTGCTGTACGAAGACGGACGCGGTGTCGCGCGCGATGCGAACGAGGCGCTTGCCTGGTATCGCCGGGCCGCCGGCCAGGGCCACATGCTGGCGAAGGAAAAAGTGACCGCGGCTGAAAATGCGTCTTCGGCTGACACGTCTTCCGCGCCCGCCGCGCCGGTTGAAGCGGAGAAGGCGGCGTCTCCGGAAACGCCGGGATCTCCCTTCGCATTTGCCTTCGTCAACCGGACGGATTTCTGGGATTGGTGGCAGGGCGCGCTGGCGCTGGCTTTCGTCACGCTTGCGTTCTGGTGGATCATGCGCACGACGCTGGGCGTCTCTTCCAGTTGGGACCGCATCGTGCACTGGCGCGACGAGGAAGAATTCGCGCGGAAATCGCGCGCCATGTTCGAACAACGCCACCGACTCAACGATGCGATGATGGCCGAGACCGTCGCGCAATTCGGCGAGGAAGCAGTCGCCAAAATGATGGCGCAGCGGCGCGATGCCGCCGCCAAGGAGGTCGCCGCCCATTCCGGAGACCGCCGGCAGATTCCGTGGCAGGCGCATGTGACCTTTCTCGCCATGATGATGATCGGCGGCCTGATAGCGAGCGTGTTGCGCGGCGATTTTCACCTGCGGCTCGACATGGGGGCGGAATACGCCCGGCTCATCGGCAGCGGCCCGCATATCTGGCTGGTGCTGCTGACCGGCGGATTTCTGATCGGCTTCGGCACGCGCATGGCCGGAGGCTGCAGTTCGGGGCACGGTTTAAGCGGCTGCGCGCGGTTGCAACCGGGCAGTCTCGCCGCGACCGGCGCCTTTTTCGGCATGGCCGTCGTCACCTCGCTGATTCTGGAGAAACTGGCATGACAAACCACCTGCGGTCGCATATCTTGCTCGGACTCTTCGGCCTGCTGATGGGCATGAGTCTCACCTTCATCGGCTTCGCCGACTTCGGCGAAGTGCACCGCATGTTCACGTTCGCCGACTTGCGGCTGTTGCTGGTGTTCGCTTCGGCCGTGACCCTCATCATGGCGGGATACGCCGTGCTGGCGCGCGGGAAAAATATTCCGCGCAAACCGATGCACAAGGGCGTCATCCCCGGCGGCGTTCTCTTCGGTCTCGGTTGGGCGGTTACCGGCGCCTGTCCCAGCGTGGCGGTGGTGCAGCTCGGCGAGGGGTATCTTCCGGCGCTGGCGACCATGACCGGGATCGCCGCGGGTGTGTGGGTTTACCGCCGGGTGCAGGCCCGCTACTTCCACTGGGATACCGGCGCCTGCGAAGTGTAGCGCCCGGCGCTGAACGCCCGTCCGGCAAGCTCTTGCCGGGCGTATTTGGAAATATTTACTGGAAAGTCCGGGTCACGATCCCCGCCGCCAGCAGCGCCGCGCCGTAGGCGGCGTGTTCGGAGCGGGCCTTTTCCAGTTTGACCTTTAATATCCGCTCGCGGATGCGTTCCCAGGCCGGGTTTTTCGCGCCGCCGCCGGCGGTAAAGACCCGCGACACCGCCGGCGCGCCGAGTTTTTGCAGCAGTTCATAACCCTGCGCCTCGATGCGCGCGATGCCTTCGAGCATGCCCTGGAAGAAAGTGATGCTGTCGCCCGGCAGCGGTTCGAGCCGCGGCATCATTTCCGGATTGTTGACCGGAAAGCGCTCGCCGATGTCCGGCAGCGGGTAGTAATCGAGGCCGGTGAAATTTTCCGGGTCGAGCAGCGGCGTCATCTCCCGCATCTGTTCCAGCTTGAAATATTGCAGCAGCACCGCGCCGCCGCTGTTCGAGGCGCCGCCCGCGAGCCAGTGATTGCCGAGGCGGTGGCTGTAGATGCCGTGTTCCGGCGAGAATACCTGCTTCTTCGACAGCAGCTTCAGCACCAGCGTGGTGCCGAGCACCGTCACCGCGTGACCGGGTTCGGTGGCGCCGGCGGCGAGAAACGCCGCCACGCCGTCGGTGCTGCCGGCCAGTACTTGCGCGTCGGCGGGCAGTCCGAATTGCTTGGCGATGTCGGCGCTGATCGTTCCCAGTGCTTCACCCGGCGCGTGCACTTCCGGCAGCAACGCGGCATTCACCCCGAGCTTGCCGAACCATTTCGGCCAGGACATTTTCTCGGCGTCGTAGCCGAGCTTGAGGCAGTTGTTGTAGTCGCTGTGACCGTAGCGTCCGGTCAGCTTGCCGCTGATCCAGTCGGATTGGTGCAGCGCGTGGCGCGCGCGCTTGTCGATCTTGCGATCGTGCAGCCACATCAGTTTCGCCAGACTGCTGGTCGCGCCCTGCGCGCCGGAATCGGCGCTGGCGAACGCGCTGATTTTCTTGGCCTGTTCCACCGCTCGCTGATCGTTGTACATCATGGCCGGCGAGACCGGGCTGCCCTTGTCGTCGGTGAGCAGGACGGTGCCGGAAGTGCCGTCCACGGCCAGCGCCTGCACCCGCGCGGGATCGATCTGTTTCAACAGATGCTGCAAACAGCCGCTCACGGCCTTCCACCATATGGTCGGGTCCTGCGTGACCTCGTCGTCGTTGCGTTGCGGCGCGACGATTGGCGCACTGGCTTCGGCCTGGATCGCGCCGTCCTTGTCCACGGCGATGGCGCGGCAGCCGGTGGTGCCGAGATCGACGCCTATATAAAGTCCATCCTGGCGCGGGACCGGAGCGGGAGGCTCGGCCGGGGCGGGCGGAGCCGGTTCTTCCACGACGGCGGCCGGTTCCTCCGGCGGTATCGGCGCCACCGGATCGTTGCGGCGCGCGCGGCGCAGCATGCGGAAGCGATCGCTCGCCGGCGCCGCGGCGGGTTCGGGTGCCGGAGCCGGCGTGGGCGGCGGAGGAGCGGTGACCTGAACCGGCGCGGGCGGCGGTGTCGGAGCGGCGGCCGGAGCCGGCGGCGGCGTTTCGACCGCGCGCGGCTTTTTCAGCGGCACGGGCCTGGCCGGGGCCGGCTCGGCGGCTGACTTTGCCGAAGCGGTATTTTCCGGCAGCGTCTGAGCCTCGCGCTGGAAATCGGGAGGCGGCGGCGGGGGCAGTCCGCTCCAGCTGGAATGACGGTGCTCGACGGTGACGGTGGTATAAACGCCGCCGCGGACGTTGAATTTGGCGCGCAGGCGCAGGTAGCGCGGCTGGATGGCGGCGACCAGGTCGTTCACGATGCGGTTGGTGACGTCCTCGTGGAAATGGCCTTCGTCGCGGTACGACCAGACGTACAGCTTGAGGCTCTTCAGCTCCACGCACAGCCGGTCCGGGACGTACTCGAGGTACAGGGTGGCGAAGTCCGGCTGGCCGGTCTTGGGGCACAGACAGGTGAACTCCGGACACTCGATCTCAATGATATAATCCCGCCCCGGATGCGGATTGGGAAAAGTGTCCAGGTTTTTGCTCGGCTGGCTGGGCATGGTTCGGCTGGCAAGTGTTTGGAATATCGGTAAAATTGTAGCCTAATTTCCACCGGCGGACAGGAACGTAGACCACAAGAAATGCGGCTTAAAACCATCAAGCTTTCCGGCTTCAAGTCGTTCGTCGAACCCATCACCGTCCCCATTTCCGGCAACCTCATCGGCATCGTCGGCCCGAACGGCTGCGGCAAATCCAACATCATCGACGCGGTGCGCTGGGTCATGGGCGAGATGTCGGCCAAGAATCTGCGCGGCGATTCCATGGCCGACGTGATCTTCAACGGCTCGAACGCGCGCAAGCCGGTGGCGCAGGCTTCGGTCGAGCTGATCTTCGACAACAGCGAAGGCCGCGCCGGCGGCGAGTACGCCAAGTACGCCGAGATCGCGATCCGCCGCGAGGCCGGGCGCGACGGCCAGTCCGACTACTATCTCAACCGCACCAAGTGCCGGCGCAAGGACATCACCGACATCTTCCTCGGCACCGGTCTCGGCCCGCGCGCCTACTCGATCATCGAGCAGGGCATGGTGACGCGCATCATCGAAGCCAAGCCCGAGGACCTGCGTGGTTTCATCGAGGAAGCCGCGGGGATTTCCAAATACAAGGAACGCCGCCGCGAGACCGAGAACCGCATCAAGCACACACGCGAGAACCTGACGCGCGTCGATGACATCCGCAAGGAACTCGAAACGCAATTGTCGAAGCTGCAAAAGCAGTCCAAGGCCGCGGCGCGCTACAAGGAGCTGAAACAGGAGGAGCGGCTGGTGAAGGCGCAGCTGCTGGCGCTGCGCTGGCTCGAACTCGACCAGAAGCTGCATGCGCACGACCGCGAGCTCGCGGCGTTGCAGAACGCGCTCGACCTGGCGCTGGCGCGCCAGCACGGCATCGAGGCCGAGATCGAGAAAATCCGTTCGCAGCAGACCGAGTCGGTGGACCGCTTCAACGCGGTGCAGGCCGAATTCTATTCCGTCGGCGCCGAGGTCTCGCGCCTCGAACAGGCGATCCAGCACGCGCGCGAGACGCGCGAGAACCAGGAGCGCGAACAGGAGCAGATCAACCGCGCCTGGGGCGAGGCGAGCGCGCATCTGGAGGCGGACGTGACGCGCCTGAACGAACTCCAGCGCCGGCTCGAGGAGCTGACGCCGCAGCTCGACGAGCATGTCCGCGCCCGCGACGCGGCGGTCGAGAACCGCGTTCAGGCCGAGCGCGCCATGCAGGACTGGCAGTCCGGCTGGGAGGCGTTCAGCGCCCAGGCCGCGGAACCGGCCAAGGTGCGCGAGGTGCAGACAACGCGCATCCGTCAATTGGAAAGCCACGTCGAGCAGCTGCGCCAGCGCCAGGCGCGCCTCGAACAGGAAGCCGCGACCATCGCCGCGGAGCTGGAAAAAGAGCCGGTCGACGCGCTGCAAGGCCAGGTGACCGGGCTCGACGAGACCTGCGAAAGCCAGGAGCGTTCTATCGCCGAGATCGAGGCGCGCCTGCGCGAGACGCGCGACCGGCGCGACGAACTCGACGACGAACTGGCCGAGCTGCGCGGCCGGAAACAGAGCAACGAGGCGCGTCTCGCCTCGTTGCGCGAATTGCAGGCGGCGGCGCAGGGCGAAAGCGACGCCGCGCTCGGCGACTGGCTGCGCGGTCAGGGACTCGACCAGGCGCCGCGTCTGGCGCGCCTGCTCAAGGTCGAGTCCGGCTGGGAGAAGGCGGTCGAGCGCGTGCTCGGCGTCAACCTCGGCGCCGTGTGCGTGCCGCAGGTGGGACAGATCGCGAACGCGGTGTCCGGTTTCAACCAATCGCAGGTTTCGTTCATCGAACTCGGCGCGGCGTCATCGCGCGCGCCGTCTTCGCGCCCGGCCTTGCTCGACAAGGTGCGCGGCGATCTCGATCTCGCGCCGTTGCTTGAAGGCGTGTACGTCGCCGACACATTGGACCAGGCGCTGACGATGCGTCACGCGCTGTCGGCACGCGAGTCCATCGTCACACGCGACGGCGTCTGGGTCGGGCGCAACTGGCTCAGCGTCGGGACCGAAAAGGGCGCGCGCGCCGGCTGGCTGCTGCGCGAACGTGAAATCGAAACCCTGCAAGCGGAGCTGTCCGGACTGCAGGAAAAGCTCGGCAACCTTCAAGCCGAGCTCGCCGGGCTCGACACGCAATTGCAGAATGCCGAGGACGAACGCGATGATCTCAGCCGCGACCTGAACGACAACAATCGCCAGCGCGCGCAACTGCGCGAGCAGCTCGGGCACAAACAGGCGCGGCTGTCGCAGCTCGGAGCGCGCCGCGCGCAGATCGAGCACGAGCAGCGCGAAATCAGCGAACAGATGGATCGCGATCAGGCCGAGGTGACGGCGGCCGGCGATCTGCTGCGCCAGGCCGAAGCCACCGGCGGCGAGCACGAACAGCAGCGCACGCAGTGGCAGCAGAATCGTCAGGCCGTGCAGGAAACGGTGGAACGGACGCGCGCGCAGGAAATGGAAACACGCGACCGCTTGCACCGCCTCGAGATCGAGCACGAGACGTTGCAGACTTCGCTGGATGGAACGCGCGGCAGTCATGCGCGTCTCCAGAGCCAGATGCAGCAGCTCATCGCGCGCCGCGATCAGCTGACGCTGCTGCTGTCGGACGCGCAGGACCCGACGCCGGCTTACCGCCAGCAATTGGATGAACACCTGGAAAAACGCCTCGGCATCGAGGAGCGACTCAACGCCGCGCGCCAGGAAGTGACCGACCTCGAAACGCGCCTGCGCGAGCAGGAACAGGCGCGCGGTCACGAGGAACGCCAGGTATCCGAGGTGCGCGAGAAGCACGAGGGCGAGCGCATCGCGCGCCAGGAACTGGTGGTGCGGCGCGACACCTTCGCCGATCAGCTGCGCGAGACCGGTTTCGAGATCGAGCCGCTGCGCCAGGAACTGCCGCCCGAGGCGACCGAGCCGGAATGGGCCGCGCGCCTGGAGCAGGTGACGGCGCGCATCGAACGCCTCGGGCCGATCAACCTGGTTGCGATCGAGGAATTCGAGGAAGCGAACACGCGCAAGACCTACCTCGACAAGCAGTACGAGGACCTGTCGCAGGCGCTGGCCACGCTGGAAGAGGCGATCCGCAAGATCGACCGCGAGACGCGCACGCGCTTCAAGGAAACCTTCGACCAGGTCAACGAATATTTCCAGAGCTTCTTCCCGCAGCTGTTCGGCGGCGGCAGCGCGCATCTCGAGCTGACCGACAACGACCTGCTTGAAACCGGCGTCGGCGTCATGGCGCGCCCGCCGGGCAAGCGCAACAGCACGATTCACCTGCTCTCCGGCGGCGAGAAGGCGCTGACCGCGGTGGCGCTGGTGTTCTCGATTTTCCAGCTCAATCCCGCGCCGTTCTGCCTGCTCGACGAGGTGGACGCGCCGCTCGACGACGCCAACGTGATCCGTTATTGCGAGACGCTGAAGACGCTGTCGCAGAAGACCCAGCTGGTCTACATCAC
The DNA here is from genome assembly GCA_027449605.1 of Candidatus Muproteobacteria bacterium. GTDB lineage: Bacteria > Pseudomonadota > Gammaproteobacteria > Acidiferrobacterales > Sulfurifustaceae > Sulfuricaulis. Next base: position 16,948 of record DAIDLH010000039.1, read on the forward strand.
GCACAACAAGATCAGCATGGAGATGGCCGACGTCCTGATCGGCGTCACCATGTCCGAACCGGGTGTGTCGCGCCTGGTGGCGGTGGACATGGATCAGGCCCTGGAGATGGTCGCGCAGTAATGGACCTGCAGTATGCCCTGCTCTTCATCGGCATCGTCATCGTTGCTGTCGTCGCCCTGACCACCTACGACATGGCGCGCCTGCGCCAGCCGCGCTCGCGGCCGGACGTGCCGGTCGGGAAATTCCCCGAGGACGAAACATCCGTGCGCCCCAGCGTGCTGAGCGCCACGCGCGAAGCGGGCAGCGAAAAGATCCTGCGCCCCGATGTCGAGGTGGCGCCGCGCGAAGCGCCGCGCCAGCAGGTCCTGCTCAAGGAAATCCGGCGCCTCGAGGAAGTGGCGACCATGCCGCTCGACCTCACCGCCGGCCTGCGTCCGTCCCGGCACGGCCGTGCCGAACCCGGCCGGCAGTATCTTTCCGACGAGAAAATCGATTTCGTGATCAACCTGCCGGGCGATCAGCCGGTGGCGCGCGACGCGGCGCTCGGCGTTTTCAAGCAACACGAATACAAGCTGAACAAGGCGCGGCATCTCTATGGCCTGCATTTCCGCACCGAGCACTGGTCGGACCTGCAACTCGATTCGTCGAGCACGCAGTACGGCGACCTCACGCTCGCGATCCAGCTGGTCGACCCGAAGGGGCCGGTGGACGAATCGGAGCTCACCACGTTCACCGAAATCGGCCTGCAACTGGCGGACGCGTTGCACCGCCCGACCAAGTTGCCGCTGACCTTCGAGCAGGGACTGACGCGCGCCCGCGAGCTGCAGGAATTCTGCGACACCTACGACGTGATCGCCGGCATTCACATCGTGCCGAACACGGAAACCGCGTTTCCGGGACGCGCCGTGGAGATGGCGGCGCGGCACGCGGGCATGGAACTCGGCGCGATGAACATCTTTCACATGAAGAACACCGTCGCCCCCGGCAGCCGGTTCCTGTTCAGCCTCGCGAACCTGCACGAGTCGAGCGGTTTCGATCCCAACGCCTGGGACAGTTTCGAAACACCCGGGCTCACGCTGTTCATGAGCGTGCCCTGCGCGTACCACCCGGGCGCGCTGTTCGACAAGATGGCGGCGACCGCGAAGGAAATCGCCGACACCCTCGGCGGCCGGCTCCAGGACCAGAACCGCCGTCCGCTCACCGACAAGGGCATCGCGGTGATCCACCACCAGATCGAGGACATCGAGGAAAAGATGCGCGCCTTCGGCATTCCCCCGGGAAGCGAGACGGCGCTCAAGCTGTTCAACGAATCCGCGACCTTATGAGCGGTGCGGTCAAGCTGCGCAAACGCGCGGAAGAACTTCGCCAGGAAATCAATTACCACAACTACCGCTACTACGTCCTCGACCAGCCCGTCGTCTCCGACGCGCAATACGACAAGCTGCTGCGCGAATTGCAGCAGATCGAATCCGGTCATCCCGGGCTGATCACTCCCGATTCGCCTACGCAGCGTGTCGGCGCCGCGCCGCTGTCCGAGTTCGGCGAGGTGCGCCACAAACTTGCGATGACCTCGATGGACAACGCCTTCGACGACGACGAGGCGCGTAACTGGGACCAGCGCGTGCGCAAGGGCCTCGAAACCGAAAGCGATGTCGCCTACACCGCCGAACCGAAATTCGACGGCACCTCGGTGAGCCTGCGTTACGAGAACGGCGTGCTGACGCAGGCCGGCACGCGCGGCGACGGCAGCACCGGCGAGGACGTGACCGCGAACGTGCGAACCATCAAGACCGTGCCGTTGCATTTGCAGGGCAAGGGCTGGCCGAAGGTGGTGGAGGTGCGTGGCGAAGTAGTGATACCGAAAAAGGATTTCGAGCGGCTCAATGCCGAGCAGCTGAAGCAGGGCGCGAAGATATTCGCCAATCCGCGCAATGCCGCCGCCGGTTCGTTGCGCCAGCTCGACCCGCGCATCACCGCGTCACGTCCGTTGAGTTTTTTTCCGTGGGGGTTGGGAGAAACTTCGGAACCTGTCGCGCGGTGTTATTCGGAAGTATCGAAGCATCTGAAAGACTGGGGCTTTCGCGTTACCGAGTTTTTCCGCGTGGTGCACGGCGTGGACGGGTGCCTCAAGTATTACCGGGACATCCTCGCCCGACGCGACAAGCTGCCGTTCGAAATCGACGGCGTGGTGTACAAGGTGGACGATTTGCGGGCGCGCGATCAGCTCGGTTACACCGCGCGCGCTCCACGCTGGGCGATCGCGCACAAGCTGCCGGCGCAGGAGGAGACCACCGTCGTCGAGGACATCATGGCCTCGGTCGGCCGCACCGGCGTCATCACTCCGGTCGCGGTGCTCAAGCCGGTGCAGGTCAGCGGCGTGACCGTGACGCATGCGACCCTGCACAACCAGGACGAGGTCGAGCGCAAGGACGTGCGCATCGGCGATACCGTGGTCGTAAGACGGGCCGGCGACGTGATCCCCGAAGTCGTCGGCGTCATCAAGGACAAACGCCCGCGCGGCACGAAACCGTGGCACATGCCGAAGAAATGCCCGGTCTGCGATTCGGAGGTGATCCGCGAGGAGGAAGAAGCGGCGCACCGCTGCATGGGCGGGCTGGTGTGTTCC
>DAIDLH010000040.1 GCA_027449605.1 Candidatus Muproteobacteria bacterium
GAACCTATCTCAAAATCATTAACAGCATGAACATGTACCTCTATAATCGTGTTCATGCTGCGCATGCGCGACGAGCACTGGGAACGGATCCGGGAACACTTTCCCGAGGAACACATTCCGGAAGGACGTGCCGGTCGCAAACCCATTCCCACCCGCAAGGTCCTCGAAGCGGTGCTCTGGATTCTCAACACCGGCGCGCAGTGGCACATGCTGCCGCAGGGCTATCCGAATTACAAAACGGTCCATCGCCGCTTTCAGCAGTGGTGTCGCAGCGAGGTGTTGCGAGCCGTCTTGACCGATCTGGCCAATACGCTTCGAGACGAAGGCGGTCTCGACGAATCGGAATGCTTCATCGACGCCACGTTCGCCTCGGCCAAGGGCGGCGGGGAGGAGATTGGCCCGACCAAGCGCGGCAAAGGCGTGAAAATCATGGCGATCGTGGATCGCCACGGATTGCCGCTCGCGGTCAGCACGCACGCGGCGAACCATCACGAAGTGACCCTGGTGCAGTTGAGTTTCGACTTCTACATGATCGAGGCCAAGCCGGAGAACCTGATCGGCGACCGCGCGTACGACAGCGACCAGCTCGACGAAGCACTGAAGCAAGAAGGCGTGGAGATGATCGCGCCGCATCGCGCGAACCGAAAGAAACGCCAGACACAGGACGGCCGGCGACTGCGCCGCTACGAGCGGCGCTGGCTGGTGGAACGGTTCTTCGCCTGGATTCAATGGCAACGTCGGCTCCTGGTTCGTTGGGAGTACTACGCTCAAAATTTTCTCGGCTTTGTCCAACTGGCGGCCATGGTTATTCTGCTGAAGCAATTTTGAGATAGGTTCTTGTCACTTGTAACTTGCCACTTGCTACTATTTTAATATGCGCTGCCCGTTCTGTTCCGCCGATGAAACCCGTGTCGTCGATTCGCGGCTTTCCGACGAAGGCGATTCCGTGCGCCGTCGCCGCGAGTGCGAGGTCTGCGGCGAGCGCTTCACCACCTTCGAGCGCGCCGAGCTGCGCCTGCCCCAGATCATCAAGTCCGACGGACGCCGCGAGCCGTTCAACGAAAAGAAATTGCATAACGGCCTGTCGCGCGCGCTCGAGAAACGTCCGGTGGACACCGACGCGATCGAGAAAATCATCGGCCGCATCCGGCACCAGCTCATGGCCAGCGGCGAAGGCGAGGTGCCGTCGCGCCAGATCGGCGAGTGGATCATGGAAGAGCTGAAAGACCTCGACGCGGTGGCGTACGTGCGTTTTGCCTCGGTGTATCGCAGCTTCCAGGACCTCAACGCGTTCCGCGAGGAAGTACAGCGCCTGCAGAACGAGCCGAGCGCCGAGACACGCCGCAAGCAGCTGTCGCTGATTCCGGAACCGGAAACGCCGTCCAAGCCGGGCGCCGTGCCGGGCCGCAAGCCGCACGCCGCGGGCAAGAAACCATGACCACTTCCGCCGCCGATGCGCGCTTCATGGCGCGCGCCCTGCAACTCGCGCGCCGCGGGATGTACACGACCGATCCCAACCCGCGCGTCGGCTGCGTGATCGTGAAGGACGGAAAAATCATCGGCGAGGGCTGGCACGAGCGCGCCGGCCAGGCGCACGCCGAGATCAACGCGCTGAACCAGGCCGGCAAGATCCAGGCGCACAGCGCCGGCGTGTACCTGACGCTCGAACCCTGCTGCCATCACGGCCGCACGCCGCCGTGCACCCAGGCGCTGATCAAGACGGGCGTGACGCGGGTCGTGGCGGCGATGCGCGATCCGAACCCGCACGTGGCGGGCAAGGGCGTCAAGGAACTGGAGAGTCACGGCATCCGCGTGGACGTCGGGCTCATGGAGAAGGAGGCCGAGGCGCTCAATCCCGGATTCGTGAGCCGCATGAAGCGCGGCCGGCCTTACGTGCGTGTGAAGCTGGCCGCGAGTCTCGACGGGCGCACCGCGATGGCCCGCGGCGAGAGCAAGTGGATCACCGGCGAGGCGGCGCGCGCCGACGTGCAGAAATGGCGCGCGCGCAGTTCCGCGATCCTGACCGGCGTGAGCACGGTGCTGGCGGACGATCCGTCGCTGAACGTGCGCGACTTCAAGACCGGCCGCCAGCCGATGCGCGTGGTGGTGGACAGCCGGTTGCGGATGCCGGCCACGGCGCGCCTGTTGCGCGGCGAGGGCAAGACGCTGGTGGTGACGGCGAGCGGGGACGCGACATTGACGGATAAATTGCGAAAGGCCGGCGCCGAAGTGGCGAACATGCCGACGCCGGAGAAGACCGTGGACTTGGAAACGCTGATGAAGCATCTTGCCTGGCTGGAAATGAACGAAGTGCTGGTCGAGGCGGGCGCGACCCTGTGCGGCGCGCTGCTGTGGGCGAACCTGGTGGACGAGCTGGTGCTCTATTACGCGCCGCACGTCATGGGCGGCCATGAGCGCGGCATGTTCATGTTGCCGCCGCTGGCGCGCATGGCGGACCGGATCAATCTCGACATCCAGGACGTCCGGCCCATCGGCAAGGACTGGCGGATGATCGCGAGGGTGAGCCAAAAGTAAGGCGCACAACATGTTCACCGGAATCATTCAATCGATCGGAAAAATCGCCGCCCTGGAACAGAAGGGCGGCGACGCCCGTCTGCGCATCGCCACCGGCAAGCTCGACATGTCGGACGTGAAGACCGGCGACAGCATCGCCGTCGGCGGCGTCTGTCTGACGGCGGTGACGCATTCCGCGGGGGATTTCACCGCGGATGTCTCCGGTGAAACCCTGTCACGCACCACGCTCGGCCGCTTGCGCGCGGGCGACGCCGTGAACCTGGAAAAGGCCCTGACGCTGTCCACGCCGCTGGGCGGGCACCTGGTGAGCGGTCACGTGGACGGCGTCGGCGCCGTCATCGGCCGTCACGATGCCGGCCGTTCGGTGCGGTTCCGGTTCAGGGCGCCGGCGGCGCTGGCCAGATACATCGCGGAAAAGGGTTCCATCTGCGTCGACGGCGTGAGTCTGACCGTGAACGCCGTCGAGGGCGCGGAGTTCGAGGTCAACATCGTCCCGCACACGCTGACGGAAACGACGCTCGGCGCGCTCAAGAGCGGCGCCGAGGTCAATCTCGAGGTGGATATTCTGGCGCGTTACCTGGAACGGCTGATGCTGGGCGAGCGCGCGGCGGAAAACGGTTCGGCGATCACCCGCGAGTTTCTCGCCAAACACGGGTTCATGAAATAACCGGTTTTATTGCCGCGGCAGCACCTGGAAGTTGGCGCTGGTCTTGGCGAGCACGACGGTTTTGGACTTCTTGCCGGTCTTCATGATCAGCTTGCTGACGACTCGGTATTTCCCGAGCGGAGTGGTTTCGGGTATCGGCAGCCGCGTTTCCCCGGTGTAGTAACCGCTGGTGCGCAACTGATCGCCGATCGATTCGGTTTTGGTCGCAACCCGCATGCCGTTGGCCGCGTAGATTTCGCGCACTTCCTCCAGCGTCCGGTTCTGACGGACGTTCTGCTGGAGATAGATTTCCCTGCGGATAACGAGATGGCGGCAGGGTCTGATCCCGGCCGGTTCGAGTTGCATCCGGTACAGGCGGACGACGGGTTTGACGCCGCGCGGCAGCGGCTTGAAGTTGCGCGCGGCGGATTCGGTGTCGGTTTCGGAGAAACGGTACTGCGTCGAATAATCCTGATCCTTGCGGGATTCCTCGAATTGCGCGCAGGTTTCCTCGCGATGCGTCGCGCAGCCGGAGGCGAGCAGGCTCAGTCCGATAAGAATTGCCGGGCTCAGCCGGCGCGGACGAAGGAAGCGCCGGGCGAATGTCATGTCAGTCAACGGCGATGCTCCGTGGTGATTCAGCCGCCCCAGGCCTGACGCAAGGTATCGTAATTATCCCGGGTCTTTCTGACGCCGAACGATCTTGATCCGGAGCCATTGGCGGACAGGGAAACCGGTTGACGGCGTGCCGACGGGGTTGGTTTTTGCTGAGCGCTTCTTTGAACGGCGACATTGGCCGCAAGAATATTATTCTGCGGCGTTTTGTGCAACGGATGGATGTCGAGCGCCGTCACCAGCAACAGCGCCATCGCGATCAGCGAAAGCTCCAGCCACGCTCCGCCCCAGATGCGTTGCCGCGCCGATTCGTCCCGGCGCTTCCAGGGGCGGTGTTGCTGGAAGCTCGTGTCGCCGGCGAGGGCGGAATGACGGCGTTCCACGAGACCGAGCTTGAGCAGGGCGGTGCGGAATTCCGCCGCGGTCTGGAAGCGCCGGTTCGGATCTTTCTCCATCGCCTTGAGGATGACCGCTTCCAGCTCGCGCGGCAGTCGTCGCTGGAATTCCTTCGGGCTCGGCGGATTTTCCTGTACATGCGCGTGCATGAGCCCGTAATCGCTGCGGCGCTCGAACGGCAGACGGCCGGTGACCGCCTCGAACAGGCTGACGCCGAGCGTGTACACGTCGGAGCGGCAGTCGGTCTCGCGGCCGTTGATCTGTTCCGGCGAAATGTAGAGCAGCGTCCCGACCATGATGCCCTTCTGGGACGGGTCGTGGTTGTCCATGAGCCGCGCGATGCCGAAGTCCATCAGTTTGATGACGCCGTCGCGGGTGATGAAGATGTTGCTCGGCTTGAGGTCGCGGTGCACCACGCCCATCTGGTGCACGTGCTCCACGCCGCGCAACGCCTGATCGAAAATGCGTATCGCCTCGGAGGCCGGCAGCGGGCCGTAATGACGCAGGCGGTTTTCCAGCGTTTCCCCTTCGACGTACTCGAGCACCAGTATCTCTCCGGCCGGATGTTCCATCAGCTCGTAGAGGGTGATGATGTGCGGGCTGTTCAGCCGCGCCTGGGCCTGGGCTTCGGTATGGAAACGCTTGAGATATTCGGAGTGCCGGCAGAGCTGCGGCGGCAGCACCTTGATCGCCACGGTGCGGTTCAGTTCGGTATCGTGGGCGCGGTACACCACGCCCATGCCGCCGACGCCCACGCGGCTCAACGTCAGGTATCGACCGACCATGCTGCCGGGTTCGAGCACCTCCGGAACCGGATCGTCCCCGGTGCGTGTCGCGGCGATCTGCGCCCGCCTTTCGGTGAAACGGTCGGAGATAATGATGGTGCTTTGCAACTTGTCGGCTTTGGCGGCCATGGGTTTTTAGTGTCCGGAACCGGGAAAAATCCCGCGGATTCCGCCCTCCCTGGCAGTACCCGCGTAAGCATTAAGTATGGTGCGGGAAGCGTGAAACGCATGACGGTGCGGGACGGAAGACCGGGATAGTCCGACAAGCGGCGGGCCGGGTTTAAGCGCCGGATCCGGCTGGGATCAGCGCATCCGGCGCGAAAATAGGTGATAATGCACGCCCAATCCCGGAATTATTAAAGAATTTATGCCGATAAGCCCGGCAGTTGAGATCATTGACGAGCTGAAACGCGGCCGCATGGTCGTGCTGATGGACGACGAAGACCGCGAGAACGAAGGCGACCTGGTCATGGCCGCCGTGCACGCGCGTCCGGAAGATGTCAATTTCATGGCGCGCTTCGGCCGCGGGTTGATCTGCCTCACGCTGACGCAGGATCGCTGCCGGCAGTTGCAGTTGCCGCTCATGGTCAGCGACACGCATCACCGGCGCGCGACCAATTTCACCGTCTCCATCGAGGCGGCCGAGGGCGTGACCACCGGCATTTCCGCCGCCGACCGCGCGCGCACCATCCAGGCGGCGGTCAAAAAGGACGCCAAGCCGGGCGACATCGTCCAGCCGGGACATATTTTTCCGTTGATGGCGCAACGCGGCGGCGTGCTCGCGCGCGCCGGGCACACCGAGGCCGGCGTGGACCTCGCGCGCCTCGCGGGACTGGAACCGGCGAGCGTGATCTGCGAAATCATGAACGAAGACGGCACCATGGCGCGGCTGCCGGAGCTTGAAGAGTTCGCGCGCCGGCACGGACTCAAGATCGGCACCATCGCCGATCTCATCCGCTACCGCACCGAGCATGAATCCACCATTCAGCGCGTCGGCGAGTGCACGATGCCGACGGAATTCGGCGACTTTCGCGTCGTCGCCTATCACGACGACATCGGCGACGCGGTGCATCTCGCGCTGGTGCGCGGCGACATCCAGCGCGACCGGCCGGTGCTGGTGCGGGTGCACGTGCAGGAAAGTCTGCTCGATCTCGTCACCACCGCGCATCGCGCCGGTTCCTGGACTCTGCACGAAGCGCTGGCGCATGTCACGGAGGAAGGTTCCGGCATCGTGGTCATCCTGCAGCAGGAGGAAAAGCCCGCCGACCTGGTGCAGCGCATCCGGCATTTTCAGGCGCAGGGCAAAGCATTAGAATCGGGCTCGGGGAAGCCGGGGCGCGCCGAAATGCGCACCTATGGCCTCGGCAGCCAGATTCTCGCCGACCTCGGCGTGGGCAAGATGCGCGTGCTGGGCCATGCGAAGAAGACGCCCGGCCTGTCGGGTTTCGGGCTGGAAATAGTCGCGTACGTGGAAAACAACCCAGCGCTGCTCTCAGTTAATCGGCGCAATCAGAACAAAGAGAAAAAGGTAACCGGATGAGTGACATAAAAAACATTGACGGCGATCTGATCGCCCGCACCGCGCGTTTCGGCATCGCGCTCGGACGTTTCAACGGTTTCATCGGCGAGCGGCTGCTCGAAGGCGCGGTCGATACGCTGTTGCGTCACGGCGCCGAAGCGGCCAATATCGAGGTGGTGCGCGTACCCGGCGCGTTTGAAATGCCGCTCGCGCTCAAGACTATGGCCGCGTCCAGAAAATACGACGCGCTGATCGCGCTGGGCGCGGTGATACGCGGCGAGACGCCGCACTTCGAATACGTCGCCGGCGAGTGCGCCAAGGGCGTGGCGCAGGTGGGCATGCAGTTCGACCTGCCGGTGGCTTTTGGCGTGCTGACGGTGGATACTATCGAGCAGGCGATCGAGCGCGCCGGCGCCAAGGCCGGCAACAAGGGCGTGGATGCCGCGTTGACCGCCATCGAGATGGTCAATCTTCTCAAGAAACTTCGCGTTTGAGGGGGCCCCATGAACAAGGGCAGTCGTCACAAGGCGCGTCGCGCCGCCGTGCAGGCCCTGTACCAGTGGCAGCTGACGCAGCAGCCGCCGGGAGACATTGAAGATCATTTCATCCTCGACCACGAGATGAATGACGTCGACGTCGATTATTTCCATCATCTGGTGCGCGAGATTCCGCTGCACATTCACGAACTGGACGATCACATTTCCCCGCACCTCGACCGCAAGCTGAACGACGTGGACCCGGTCGAGCTCGCCTGCCTGCGCATCGGCACCTACGAGTTCGAGTTTCATCCCGAGATTCCCTACAAGGTCATCCTCAACGAATCCGTGGAGCTGGCGAAAACCTTCGGCGCCGAGCACGGCCACAAGTACGTCAACGCCATTCTCGACAAGGTCGCCGCCGGTCTGCGCGCGAGTGAAATCAAGTCGGCCCATTCCACGGCCTGACCCCGGTCATTGAACGAGTTAGAGCTGATCCGCCACTTCTTCGCGCGCCAGCCGGTGTCGCGCGCCGACGTGGCCGCCGGCATCGGTGACGATTGCGCGCTGCTGCGTCCGCCCGCGGGCCAATCGCTCGCGGTGACTTCCGACCTGCTGGTGTCGGGCGTGCATTTTCTGCCGGACGCCGATCCGGTTTCCCTCGGTCACAAGGCGCTCGCGGTCAATCTCAGCGACCTGGCCGCGATGGGCGCGGAACCGGCTTGGTTTCTGCTGAATCTGGTGCTGCCCGAGGCGGATGCGCCGTGGCTCGAGCGGTTCTGCCGGGGAATGTTCGATCTCGCGCGCCAATACGACGTGCAGCTCGTCGGCGGCGACACCTCGCGTGGACCGCTGACGATTGGCATCGAGGCGCATGGTTTCGTGCCCGAAGGCGCGGCTTTGCGGCGTTCCGGCGCTCGTGTTGGCGACCGGGTTTACGTGACCGGCACGCTCGGCGACGCGGCCGTGGCGCTCTTGCACCGGTTGGGCAAAGAGCGGCTTTCCGAAGCTGACTTCGCGGCGCTCGTGGAACGTCTCGACTGGCCCGTGCCACGGGTGCGCGAAGGCATGGCGCTGCGCGGGATCGCGACCGGCGCGATCGATATTTCCGACGGGCTGCTGGCGGATCTCGGGCATGTCCTGGAAATGAGCCGGGTCGGCGCGCGTATTTTTCTGGATAAAATACCGTTGTCGCCGATTTGCCGGGAGCATGTCGGGAAATCCGGCTGGGAAGCGGCGCTGGCCATGGGCGACGATTACGAGTTGTGCTTTACCGTGCCGACGAAAAACACCGGAGCGTTGGAGAAACTTCAGTTCGCCTGTGGGCTGCATTGCATCGGGGAGATCGAAGCCGAGCCAAGCCTGCGCATCGTGGATGAATCGGGCAAGCCTTACCACCCGACGTTCACGGGCCACGACCACTTTGCCGGGAAATGAATAGACAGGATTAAAGAAAATATTTTTTAGTTTTAATCTTGTTAATCCTCTTTTAATCCTGTTAATCCTGTGAATTCTTTTTTGAGAAGGAAATAAAAAATGAAAATCGGTACGCCACTGAGTCCCGGCGCCACGCGCGTGATGCTGCTGGGGGCGGGAGAACTGGGCAAGGAAGTGATCATCGCCCTGCAACGGTTGGGGGTGGAGGTGATCGCGGTGGATCGCTATCCTGACGCGCCGGGGCATCAGGTCGCGCATCGCGCGCACGTGATCAACATGGCCGACGGCGCCGCACTGAGGGCGCTGGTGGAAAAGGAACGGCCGCACATCATCGTTCCCGAAATCGAGGCGATCGCCACCGACATGCTGGCGCAGATCGAGCGCGACAAACTCGCCGAGGTCATCCCCGTGGCGCGCGCGGCGCAGCTCACCATGAACCGCGAAGGCATCCGGCGGCTCGCCGCCGAGACGCTGGAGCTGCCGACTTCGCGCTATGCGTTCGCTACCAGCCTGACCGAACTCAAGGAAGCCATCGACGGGGGAATCGGGTATCCGTGTCTTATCAAGCCGGTGATGTCATCGTCGGGCAAGGGCCAATCCACGGTGAACGGCCCGGAAGACGTGGCCAGGGCCTGGGACTACGCCATGAGCGGCGCGCGCGTGAACCAGACGCGCGTAATCGTCGAGGAAATGATCAAATTCGATTACGAAATCACCCAATTGACGGTGCGCGCCGTCGGCGATTCCGGCCAGGTCGAGACTTTCTTCTGCGATCCCATCGGCCACGTGCAGGTCAAGGGCGATTACGTCGAGTCCTGGCAGCCGCAGCCGATGAGCGACAAGGCGCTCAAGCGTTCGCGCGAGATCGCCAAAAAAGTCACGGACAATCTCGGCGGGCGCGGCATTTTCGGCGTGGAGCTGTTCGTGCGCGGCGACCAGGTGTGGTTCAGCGAGGTCAGTCCGCGACCGCACGACACCGGCATGGTGACCATGATCAGCCAGGTGCAGAATGAATTCGAACTGCACGCGCGCGCGATCCTGGGTCTGCCGGTGTCGGTGGCGATGCGCGCGCCGGGCGCGAGCGCGGTGATCTACGGCGGCATGGACGCCAAGGGCATCGCCTTCGAGGGCGTGGACGAGGCGCTGCGCGTGCCGCAATCGGATCTGCGCCTGTTCGGCAAACCGGAAGCGTTCACGCGCCGGCGCATGGGCGTGGCGCTGGCCAACGGCGCCGACACGGACGAGGCCCGCGCCCGCGCCAGGCTCGCGGCATCCAAGGTCAGGCCGGTCAAGGCCTGAATCGGACGACGGCCATGACGGATTGTCCGCTTTGCCGGCCGGAGAAGGAAACCGTGCTGTGGAGCGATGCCCGTTGCCGGGTGATCCTGGTGGACGATCCGGATTACGCCGGTTTCTGCCGCGTCATCTGGCAGCAGCATGTGAAGGAGATGACCGACCTCGCGGATTCGGACCGTGCCCATTTCATGGCCGTGGTGTTCGCCGTCGAGCAGGCATTGCGTGAATCAATGAACCCCGACAAAATCAATCTCGCATCGCTCGGCAACCAGGCGCCGCATCTGCACTGGCACGTGATTCCGCGCTTCGCCGACGACGCGCATTTCCCCGATCCGGTCTGGGCACCTCGTCGGCGTCCGGGACGATCGCGGACCGCCGACCTGCCCGCACTGGTTCAGCGCTTGCGGCGGAATCTCGGCGTCGTCGCTCCGCAGGATTGACGGCGCGTAACCGACTGTGGGCATGAGCCCGTCTGGGTTATCATTTGTTTATACCAGCAGGCCTTCCGAACCTGCACGCCGGCAAATGCCGGATCACGCGGAGTCATGATGCAAGAGCCTCTCATTCCGAACGCAGGCGACAGTCCCGAGCCGGGGAACCTGAAATCGCTCAAGAATGTCGCCACCGCGGTTTATGCCCTGCAGGCGGCGAGCTTTCTGCTCGGGATCACCTATTTCATCGCGGTGATTCTCGATTACGTCAAGCGTGACGACGCGCGCGGGACCTGGCTCGAATCACATTTCCGCTGGCAGGTGCGCACGTTCTGGTTCGGTCTGCTGTGGCTCGGTCTCGGCGTTCTGACCTACGTCATCGCCATCGGCTGGTTGATTCTGTTTGCTGCCGCGCTGTGGCTGATCTACCGCATCCTCAAGGGCTGGCTGAATCTCAACGACGGCAAGCCGATGCCCGTCTGAGCCACGACCATCCGCGTTTAACTGACACCCTGGTTGCCCTGCTTGAAAATCCTGGCCCTGGATACTTCCACCGAAGCCTGTTCCGCCGCGTTGTGGCTGGACGGCGAGGTGATCGAGCGCCTTGAAACCGGCGCCCAGCATTCGGAGCGCATTCTGTCCATGGTGCATGAAGTACTGGCGCAGGCCGGTTTGGCGCTGACGCAACTCGATGCCGTCGCTTTCGGACGCGGCCCCGGATCGTTCACCGGTCTGCGCATCGGCGCCGGCGTGACGCAGGGGCTGGCGTTCGGCGCGGATCTTCCCGTGGTGCCGGTGTCTTCGCTCGCCGCGCTGGCACAGGGTGTGGAGGCGCCGCGCGTGCTGGCGGCGCTCGACGCGCGCATGCAGCAAGTGTATTGGGGCGCCTATGTGCGAAACGCGCAGGGCATGGTCGAGCTCGTCGGCGAGGAAAAGGTGCTTTCACCGGCGCAGGCGCCGGTGCCCGATGACGCAACGTGGATTGGCGCCGGCAGCGGCTGGGACCAATATCATGTACTACTCACGGCGCGCCTGAAGAGCCGCGTCAGCGCGTGGCGCGCACAGTGCTTCCCGCGCGCAGGTTCTGTCGCCCGGCTGGGCGCGTATCTGCATGAAAAGGGAACGGCGTTGCCGGCGGAGCAGGCGCTTCCGGTGTATCTGCGCGACGACGTGGCGGTGAAACAGGCGAAGCGCCGATAGTCAGCTTTTCACGCGCTGGATGAGCCCGGTGGTGTGCAGGATGGAAATGGCGATTTCCTCGACCGACATGGTCGTGGTGTCGAGAACCGGGAGCTGCGCCTGGAGCATCAGATTTTCCGCAGCGTGGATCTCGCTGCGGCAGTTTTCCAGCGAGGCATAGCGGCTTCCCGGCTTGCGTTCGTTACGGATTCTGGCCAGCCGTTCGGCCTGGATGGTCAGGCCGAACAGCTTCGCCCGGTGCGGCCGCAGCGGCTTCGGCAGGTTCTGTTCCCGGAAATCGTCCGGCGTCAGCGGGTAATTGGCGGCGTGGATGCCGTACTGCATGCCGAGGTAGAGGCAGGTCGGCGTCTTGCCGGTGCGCGACACGCCGGTCAGGATCACCTCGGCGCGGTCGTAGTTGGCGGTGTTGACGCCGTCGTCGTGCGACAGGGTGTAGTTCACCGCGTCCATGCGTTTCTGATACGCCAGCTCGTCGCCCATGCCGTGGCTCAGTCCGAGCGTGCGGGAGGAGATCAGACCCAGCTCCGATTCCAGCCGTCCGATGAAATCCGCGAAGACATCCAGAAACAGCGCGTTGGCGGAAGCGACCACGCTGCGCACGTCGTCGTTGATCAGGGTGCTGAAGACGATCGGCGGTTTTCCTTCCCGGACGGCGGTGCGGTTGATTTCGGCGACCGCCGTTTCCGCCTTTTCCACCGTGTCCACGAACGGCAGCGTATGTTTGCGGAACTCCGCGTCAGGAAATTGCGTGAGCAGGGTTTTACCGAGCAATTCCGCGGTGATGCCGGTGCGGTCCGATACGAAGAAGACGGTGCGCTGCATTTTCATGTCTGCCGTATGGGCCGCTCGGATTATGACAAGCGGAGTATGCAGCAGGGCCCGCGGCCGTGCAAAGTCTGACCGTCAGGTCCGGCTTGAAATCATATGACGCGGTTCCGCGGCTCGCCGCGGACGAAGGCTTCGATATTGTCGATCAGCTGATCCGCCATGGTTTGCATGGCATCGCGGCTGGCCCAGGCGACGTGCGGCGTCAGGATGAAATGGGGCAGATCGAGATCGAGCAGCGGATTGCCGTCGCGCGGCGGTTCGACGGCCAATACGTCGAAGCCGGCGCCGCCGATCGCGCCTTGCTTGAGCGCCTGCACCAGTGCGGTCTCGTCCACCAGTCCGCCGCGCGCGGTGTTGATGAGCAGGGCGTGAGGACGCATTTTCTTCAGTTCCGCGGCGCCGATCAGATGGCGCGTCTCGGGCGTGAGCGGACAGTGCAGCGTGATCACGTCGCTCTCTTTCAGGACGTTCTCAAACGCCGCATATCCGGCGCGCACCGTTCGAGCGTTCTTGTGCTCGGCGAACATGACGCGCATGCCGAACGCCTCGCCCAGTTTCGCCGTGGCCCGGCCCAATGCGCCGCCGCCGATCACGCCGAGCGTGCTGCCGTGCAGATCGCGGATCGGGCGCGTGAACAGGCAGAACTGTTCGGCCTTTTGCCACAGTCCGCGGCGCACGTCCTCGCGGTAACCCGGCAGGCTGCGTTGCAGCGAAAGAATCATCGCGAACACGTGCTCGGGAACGGTGTGCACGGCGTAATTGCGGATGTTGGACACGACGATGCCGTGTGCACGGCAATAGTCGAGGTCGACGTTGTTGGTGCCGGTGGCGCACACCGCGATCATCCTCAGCGACCCGGTCCGCGAAAGACTGTCGGCCATGAGCGGAACCTTGTTGCTGATGGCGATGGTCACGCCTTGCAGGCGCTCCGCGACCTGCGTGGCATGGGTGGCCGGATAGTCGCGCCACTCATGCGGAAAGTCGGGGCGGCGGATGTCGGCCTGGATGCTGTCGCGGTCGAGAAAGACGATGCGTTCCATCGGAGGCTATTTTCCGCTGGAAGAACGTCTGCCTATGGCCTCGAGTATGCCGCGCATCAAATCCAGCGGCGTCGGCGGGCAGCCGCGGATGACGGCGTCCACGGGGATCACGTTCGACACCGCGCCGCAGGAGGCGTAGCTCACGCCGAATTCGCCGCCGTTCGCGCCGCACTCGCCCACGGCGATCACCAGCTTGGGTTCGGGCGTGGCGTCGTAGGTGCGGCGCAGCGCCGCTTCCATGTGGCGTGACACCGGCCCGGTGACCAGCAGCATGTCGGCATGGCGCGGGCTTGCGACGAAGTGCACGCCGAAGCGCTCGATACCGTAATAGGGATTGTTGAGCGCGTGGATTTCCAGTTCGCAGCCGTTGCACGAGCCGGCGTCCACCTCGCGGATCGCGAGGCTCCCGCCGAACAGTTCGCCGATCCTGTCTTTCAGCTGTGCGCCGATTTCATCCAGCGCCGGTTCCTCGATTTTCGGCAGACGCTCGGTGACGATGCCGATGCGCTGGATCTTGTTCAGGATTCGCAGCATGTCACGGGCTCCTAGAGGTCATGGCCGGAATAGGAGCCGTTCACGGATTTGTTGCACACCGGGAAATCCGGAACGATGTTGTCGCGCACCAGTTTCTCGAGCGTCGGCCAGGTGAGCCAGCTCGGGTCGCGCGGAAAATAGCGGGCGATCCGGCCGCCGTCGCCGAAGCGCACGTAAGCCAGGATTTCGCCGCGGAAACCCTCGACCAGGCCCAGGCCTTCCGTGCCCGCCGCCGGCGATGTCAGCGCCACGTGAACCGGACCCGCCGGGAGGTCCGCCAGCAGTTTCTCGATCAGCGTGAAGGACGCCAGGATTTCCCGCATGCGCACTTCCACGCGCGTCGCCACGTCGCCCTGCGTGAATACCGGCACTTCAAGATTCATCCCCTGGTACGGCGCATAAGGCGCGTGCTTGCGCACGTCGAAGGCGACGCCGCTGGCGCGACCGACGTAACCCAGCGCCCCGAACGCCTTCGCGGCATCGGGAGCAAGATAGCCCGTGGTGTCGAGCCGGTCCTCGAGCGATGGCAGATCCTCGACGATGTTGTACAGGCCGGCCAATTCCCTGCGCAGCGAAACGATCTGTTTCTGCATCGCGGCCGATGCCTGATCGCCGATGTCGGCGGCGACGCCGCCGGGAACGACGACGTCCATCATGAAGCGGTGGCCGAAGGCTTCGCGGCTCAGGCGCTGCCACAGCTCGCGCAGTCTTCCGAACTGGTAGAACGCGAAAGTGAACGAGACGTCGTTGCAGATCGCGCCGATGTCGCCCAGGTGATTCGCGACGCGCTCGCGTTCGGCCATGATGGCGCGCAGCGAAAGCGCGCGCGCCGGCATCTCGATGGCGGCGGCTTTTTCCATGGCCATGCACGCCGCCCAGGCATGCGCCACGGTGGAATCGCCGGAGACGCGCCCGGCGAGCCGCGCGAGGCCCGCGGCGTCCCGGCCTTCGGCGATCTTTTCGATGCCCTTGTGCACGTAGCCCAGGCGCTCCTCGAGATTCAGCACGGTTTCGCCCACCGCCTGGAAACGGAAGTGCCCCGGCTCGATGATGCCGGCATGGACCGGCCCGACGGGAATTTCATACACGCCGCTGCCGTGGGCAAAGAGAAAGCGGTAGTTGTCGTTCGGCGGCGTCGGCGCCGGCGGGTGTCCCGCCGTCGGGAAATCCTTGCGCAACGGGAATTCGGAATCCTTCCACGCCCGATGCCGCGTCCAGCGGCGCGGGTCGGGATGATCGGTGAAGACCACGCCGAGCATGTCCTGCATGTGCCGCTCCGGACGGTCGGCGGCGACGTAATAAGGAGTATGCGACGGCAGGATCGGCGTGGCGCGCTTGACCTGCGTGCGCGCGATGAAATAGGCGCCGTCCTTTTCAAAAGCGGCGTTGACGGTCAGCTCTTCGCCGTTGTCCTCGCCCCAGGCCGCCACCCAGCGGCAATCCTGGTTCCTGGCCTCGTGGGCAAAATGACCCCAGTCGCCGGCGCCGATTTTCAGCAGCCGCGCCGGCGCGAGCCCGGGCGCCGGTTCTTCCTGCACGTTGATTTCCCGCAGCGACAGCCTGCCGAGAAACGAAGTCATCCAGGCATTCGTCGTCATAGCGGCGAGCTTCCCGAGATCAGTACCGTCGCCTGTTCGAACCATTTCGACAGGAACACCGGGATGGCGATGCCGAGCCACAGCACCAGCCCGAGCTGGATCATCACCGGCAGCATGTTGGCGCGCACCGGCAACTGGCCTTCCGGCGCGTCGCCGTACACCATCGGGTGCAAGTGCCGGAACAGCCCGGCGAAGGCGATCGCCAGGCCCACGAGCAGCGGTACGGTCAGCCACGGCCACGACTTCATGGTCGCCGACAGCACGAGGAATTCGCTCACGAACACGCCGAACGGCGGAAAGCCGGCGATGGCCACGGTGCCGAGCAGCAGACCCCAGCCCACCGCCGGCTGGGTGCGGATCAGGCCGCGGATTTTTTCGATGGTCTGCGTGCCGGCGATCTGCGCCGCGTGGCCGACGGTGACGAAGATCGCGGACTTGGTGAGCGAGTGCACGGTCATGTGCAACAGCGCGCCGAAGGTGGCGAGCGGCCCGCCGATGCCGAAGGCGAAGGTCATGAGCCCCATGTGTTCGATCGAGGAGTAGCTGAACATGCGCTTGATGTCGCGCTGCCGGTGCAGGAACAGTCCGGCGACGGTGAACGACAGCAGGCCGAAGCCCATCATGAGATAACCGGCGAGGTTGCTGTGCAGCGATCCGTCGACGAGCATTTTCACGCGCACCAGCGCGTACAGCGCCACGTTGAGCAGCAGTCCCGAGAGAATCGCCGACATCGGCGTCGGGCCCTCGGAATGCGCGTCCGGCAGCCAGTTGTGCAGCGGCACCAGGCCCACCTTGGTGCCGTAGCCCACCAGCAGGAACACGAACGACAGCGTCAGCACCGTCGGTTCGAGTTGCGCGGCGGAACTGTACAGCACGTTCCACAGCAGCGCGTCGTCGCGCACCGGAATGACGCGCTCCGCGGCGAAGAACAGCAGCACGGTGCCGAACAGCGCCTGGGCGATGCCGACGCCGCAGAGGATGAAATACTTCCATGCCGCCTCGACCGCCTCCGGCGTGCGGTACAGCGAAACCAGCAGCACCGTCGCCAGCGTCGCGCCCTCCATCGCCACCCACAGGATGCCGACGTTGTTGGTGGTGAGCGCGGCGTACATCGCGAACATGAAGCCCTGGTACATGGAGTGATACAGCCGCATGCGGCGCTTGCTGATGTGCCGCGTTTCCACCTCGTGCTGCATGTACGGACGCGAGAAGATCGCCGTGGTCAGGCCGACGAAGGCGGTGAGCGTCACCAGATAGACGTTGAAGGCGTCGATATAGAGCATGCGGCCCGGCGACAGGAGCGGGCCGCCCGCGAACACGTCCAGCGCCAGTCCCAGGGAGGCGACGAGCGTCAGGGCGGCGAGCGCGACGTTGACCCATCCGGCCTGGCGCAGGTGGCCGATCAGGGCCATCAGCACGATGCCGGCGAGCGGGATCAGCAATACCAGCCACAAGGCGGTCATCGATCCACCTCGCGCAGGCGGTTCAGCCGGTCCACGTCGAGCGAGTCGATGGAAGCGCGCATCTGGAAGAAGAACACACCGAACAGAATCGCCGCCACCAGCACGTCGAAGGCGATGCCCAGTTCTACGACCATCGGCATGCCGTAGGTGGAGACCACGGCGGCGAAGAACAGCCCGTTCTCGATGGACATGAAGCCGATGACCTGCGAGATCGCCTTCTTGCGCGTGATCATGAGCAGCATGCCGAGCAGCACCACGGCGATGCTCACGGCGATGGTGTTGCGCGTGATCAGCGCCGACAGCTGCACGATCGGAAGCGCGACGTGGTAGCTGAAGATCACGAGGCCGCCGCCGGCGAGCAGCGTCAGCGACGGATAGGCGACGGCTTCCACGTCGCGGTGAATCCTGAGACGCACCGCCAGACGGTGCAGCATCCACGGTATCAGCAGCGCCTTGAGCAGGAACGTCATGCCGGCAGAGATGTAGAGATGCGGGTGATTCGTGGCGTAGGCGACCAGCGCGGTGGTCACGGCCAGCAGCGTTCCCTGCCACGCGAAGGTGTGGATCAGCGGCACGATGCGCGCCTGCGCCAGCATCACGAACGAGGTGAACAGCACGATCGCGGCGAACAGCAGGATCGCCTGATCGTAGAGGCTGAGCTGGCCGAGTTCCATGTCAGAGCCCCGATTCCAGCACCACCCGGGTCAGCATGCCGAGCAGGCTCAGGAGGAAGGCGAAGCCGAGGAACTGCGGCACGCGGAACAGGCGCATCTTGGCCATGACCGTTTCCCAGGTCACCAGCAGCACGCCCAGCAGCGCGAGCTTGCCGGCGATCGCGACCAGTCCCTTCGCCAGGTTGTCCGGGGACATTTCGGTGGCGATGCCCCAGGGGAAAAACACGTTGGCGACCAGCACCAGGTAGATCATCAGCTTGAGCTGGCCGGCCCATTCGATGAGCGCCAGGTGCCGGCCGCTGTATTCCAGGATCATCGCTTCGTGCACCATGGTCAGCTCGAGATGCGTCGCGGGATTGTCCACCGGGATGCGGCCCGATTCCGCCACCGCCACCATCATCAGGCCGAGCGCCGCGAAGATGAACGAGGGCCGCAGCACCAGCCCGCTGTTCAGCGTGTAAGTCACGGCCTCGGAAAGGTTGGTCGTCGAGGCCGACATCGCCAGCGTGAACACCGCCATCAGCATGACCGGTTCGGCGAGCGCGCCGATCATCATCTCGCGCGACGAACCCATGCCGCCGAAGGCGGTGCCGATGTCCATGCCGGCGAGCGCGGTGAAGAAGCGCGCCAGCGCGAAGAAACCGACGAGCACGATGACGTCGGCGATCGCGGCCGTCGGCAGGTTCACCGCCACCAGCGGCACGACCGCGGCGGCCAGCACCGTGGCGCCGAAAACGATGTAGGGCGTGGCGCGGAAAATCCACGAGGCGTTCGCGGCCAGCACCGTGTGCTTGCGGAACAGCTTGGCGAGGTCGCGATACGGTTGCCACAGCGACGGCGCGGCGCGGTTCTGCATGTGGCACTTCACGCGCTTGATCCAGCCGCCGAGCAGCGGCGCCATCGCGACGAACAGCAGAGTCTGGGCCAGCGCCATCAGCCAGTCGGTCATGTCACCACCCACAGCAGCAGGATCAGCGTGAAGAAGGAGTAGGCGAGGTAGGTGTGTATGCTGCCGGTCTGGATCAGGCCGATGCGGCGCGCCGCCGCCAGCACCAGGCGGCCGATGGGCTCGTAAAGGCGCGACCAGGATTTGTCGTGAACCTGCAACTGGTGACGGATGCCTTCGGTGCGCAGCGGTTGCGCGGGATTCACGGTTTCCTCGATGTCGACCTTCAGGTCCCAGACCGGCGCGAAGACGCGCTGGATCGGCATCGAGAACGCGGTGCCGGTGTACTGCATGCGCGAGTTGAGCGAGCCGAAGCCGCAATCCCACGGATCGCCGCGCCGGATATTGACCGCGCGCACCCGCAGCCAGGCGTAGGCGACGAGCGCGAACAGCAGGATGCCAACCAGCACCAGCGGCGCGGAGTACGACGCAACCCTGGGCGAAATCGGGGTGAGCCACAGCCAGCCGTGGGCCGCGGCGCTGGGCGGACCCTGGCCCAGCAACTGGTTGGGAATGGCGTCGATGACGCCGATGACCGCGGACGGGAAGATGCCGAACAGCACGCACAGCACCGCCAGCAGGCCCATGCCGAGGCGCATGCCGATCGCCGCCTCGTGCGCGTGGCCCACCCGCCGGCTGCGCGACTGTCCCAGGAACGCGACGCCGTAGACTTTCACGAAGCAGGTCGCCGCCAGCACCGCCGACAGCGCCAGCACCGCGGCCGCGACCGGGATGAGGCTGCGCAAGACGCCGCTTTCCAGCGCCGGCGCCTGCAACGCGGCCTGGAAGGTGAGCCATTCGGAAACGAACCCATTCAGCGGCGGCAGGCCGGATATGGCGAGGCAACCGATCAGGAAAAACACCGCGGTCTGCGGCATGCGCCGGATCAGTCCGCCCATGTTGTTCAGGTCGTATTCATGACAGGCGTGCGCGATCGCGCCGGCGCCGAGGAACAGCAGGCCCTTGAACAGCGCGTGACTCAGGATGTGATACAGCGCCGCGAGCAGGCCGAGCACGCCGAGGACGACGTGTCCGGTGCCGATGAAGATCATGGACAGGCCCAGCCCCGAGAGAATGATGCCGACGTTCTCGATCGAGCTGTAGGCGAGCAGGCGCTTGAGATTGTTCTGTATCAGCGCGTACAGCACGCCCAGCAACATGGAAGCGGAGCCGATGATCAGCAGCACCACCCCCCATTGCCACTGGATGTCGCCCACCAGGTCGTACGTGAAACGGATCAGTCCGTAGATCGCCACCTTGAGCATCACGCCGCTCATGAGCGCCGAGATGTGCGAGGGCGCCACCGGATGCGCTTCCGGCAGCCACGCGTGCAGCGGCACCATGCCCGCCTTCATGCCGAAGCCGATGAAGGCCAGCGCGAAGGCGATCGACGCCCAGGTGGCGGACAGGTCGGCGTCGCGCATGGCCTCGAAGGTGAAGCCGCCGCCGAAACCGGCGAGCACGCCGAACCCGAGCAGTATCGCGACGCCGCCGATGTGCGCCATGAGCAGGTACAGGAACGCCGCGCGCCGGTTGGCGGCGTGCTGGTGCTGATAGGCGACCAGGAAATAACTCGACACCGACATCAGTTCCCAGGAGATCATGAATACGAAGGCGTCGTCCGCGAGCAGCACCAGCAGCATGCCGAGAACGAACAGGCCGCTGAACAGGCCGAGCGCGAAGAGCGCCTGCTTGTTTCCCGGATGGGTGTACTCGCGCAGGTAGCCGGGCGCGAACAGGCTGGTCACGAACACGAGCAGCCCGACGATGCTGAAGAAGAATCCGGAGAGCGGATCGAAGCGCAGATGCCACTTGAGCCAGGGCAGGCCGAGCGCGAGCACGTCGGTGGCGGGTGTTTCGTCGATCATGGCCCAGCCGCCGGCGACGATGGCCAGCAGGCCGCACGCGCCGAGAAACAGCGATGAACCGTAGCGCAACAGATGGGGGTAGCGATCCGCGCCCAGCGATACGACGCCGGATGCCAGGGCGCCGGCCAGAGCCAGATAGGCGAAGATCAGCGGTGACAAATCTTTTTGAATCCGGTGACGGGCGCGGACTTTTTGTTCGCGCGCGATCCTGCTTGTTTTATCGAATCCCCGCGGAAGCGCGAAGATTCCCTGCCGCGAACGATGCTAGAGCCTGGGGTCGAAAAATTCAAGCGCGGCGGTCAGGAAGGGGTGGAGGTGGTTTCCGTTTCCGGCGCGGCGACCGGCTGCACGCGCGCGATCTCGATGGCGGTGCCGCGGGTGCGCAGGATTTCCACCAGGTAACCGTGGATCATCAGGCTGGTGCCGGGCTCGGCGATGTCCTCGAGGTATTCCACGATCAGCCCGTTCAGGGTGCGCGACTCGTCGGTCGGCAGGTTCCAGCCGAGCCGGCGGTTGAGGTCGCGCAGGCTGACGGCGCCGCGCACCAGGAAGCTGCCGTCCGGCTGCGGCTGGACGTCTTCCATGTGGCCGAGCGCCTGGGCGCTGAAGTCGCCGACGATCTCCTCGAGGATTTCGTCCAGCGCCACCAGCCCGCGGATGTCGCCGTACTCGTCGACCACCAGGCCGACGCGGCGCTTGACCTGCCGGAAGTTGAGCAATTGCGTGTTGAGCGTGGTGCCGGACGGGATGAAGTAGGGTTCGACGATGACCTGGCCGAGCGATTCCCGGTCGAGCTTGCCCTCGCGCATCAGGTTCATGACGCGGCGCACGTGGATCATGCCGGTGACGTTGTCGAGACTGCCGTGGTAGACCGGCAGCCGCGTGTAACGGCTGCTGGTGATCTGGGTGACGATGTCGTCCCATTCCGCGTCCAGGTTCACGCCCTCGATTTTTCCGCGCGGCACCATCACCTCGTCCACCGTCACTTTTTCGAGGTCGAGGATCGCGAGCAGCATGTCCTGGTGGCTTTCCGGAATCAGCACGCCGGCTTCCATGATGATGGCGCGCAGCTCCTCCGGGCTCACCTGGTCGGCGGACCGGGCCTGCACGCGCACGCCGACGAGACGCAGCAGCCCGTTGGCCAGGCCGTTGACGACCCACACCACCGGGTAGATGAGCCACAGCATCGGCCGCAACACGTAGGCGCTGGGAAAGGCGATGCGCTCCGGGTGCAGCGCCGCCAGCGTCTTGGGCGCGAGATCGGTGAGAATCAGGATCACGAGGGTGATGATCACGGTGGCGATGCCGACCGCGCTTTCTTCCTTGCCCCACAGGCGGATGACGGTCACCGTCGTGAGCGCGGAGAACAGCGCGTTGACCGAATTGCTGCCGAGCAGGATGACGCCGATGAGGCGGTCGGGGCGGGTCAGCAGCCGTTCGGCGAGGCGCGCGCCGCGGTGGCCGGAGGCGGTAAGGTGCCGCAACCGGTGGCGGTTGAGGCTGACCATGGCGATCTCGGCGGCCGAAAAAAAGGCGGAAAGGAAAACCAGAAAAACCAGGGCGCCGATCAGCGCGCCAACGGGGATATCAGCCAAGGACGGTGGTCCTCCCTGTGAGATGTGAAAATTGTAACACCGCCCGGGCCGGGTTTGTCGCCGGGTTGCGTCGGGCTTTTCATGCGCCTAAGGGAACCTCTGATTAAGTCCGTTCGTGGTGAGCCTGTCGAACCATGAACGGACGAATCACCTGTTATTTACGGTCTTTCCCGTTCACCCTTCGACAAGCTCAGGGCGAACGGGAGACTTAATCAGAGCTTCCTAAGCGCGTGAACGCGTTCACGCGGGCGCTTGAGAGCCGTCGTGCGCTTCCCCGGCATCCGATCCGGTCCGCGCCAGGCGTCGCATGAGTTCCTTCAGCGCCGCGTCCTCGGAGGCAAAGATGTTGTCCTGGCCGATTTTTTCGATCAATCCGGTGCGCTGCATGACCTCGATCACGTTGCCCTTGATGCTGCAGAAGGCCAGCGTGATTTTGTTCTGGCTCAGCCGGTCCACCAGATTTTTCAGCATCTCCACGCCCGAGGCGTCCAGTCCGTTGACGGCGCTTCCCACTACCAGGATGTATTTCAGATCCGGGTCGTTGCTGACGAGGTACAGCACGGACTCCTCGAAATAAGTCACGTTGGCGAAGTACAGCTGGCCGTCGAAGCGTATCGCCGTCACCTGCGGGTGAAGCCGGGGCAGGTTGAACCGCTCGGCGTTGCGCAGCATGCCGTCCTTGTCGAGACCCAGCAGCACGATGCGCGGCTTCATGGTGCGGAAGAGAAACAGCGCCAGGGACAGGAGGATGCCGGTGAGAATGCCGTTCTGGATGTTCGGGGCGAACACCAGCGTGGCGACGAAGGTGATGATCGCGGCGGCGCCATCCTGTTTGCCGGCGACCCAGGACTCCTTGATGGTCTTGAAACTGATGAGGCCGATGACCGCCATCATGATGATGGCCGCCAGCACCGGCTTGGGCAGGTGATGCAGCAGCGGCGTGAAGAACAACAGCGTCAACAGCACGGCGACCGCCGAGAATATCGAGGACATCCCGGTCCGGGCGCCGGCGGCGAGATTGAGCGCCGAGCGCGAAAACGAGCCGCTCACCGGCATCGCGTGGCTGAACGCCGCCGCGACTTTCGCCAGACCCTGGCCGATCAGCTCCTGGTTTTCGTTCCACGGGGTGCGGGTCTTGATGGCGATGATCTTGGAGCTCGACATGGCCTCCATGAAACTGATGAGCGCGATCACGAACGCCGTCGGCAGCATGTGCATGCTCGCCTTCCAGTCCACCGGCGGGATGCTGATGCCGGGAAGGCCCTGCGGAATGGCGCCGACGATGCGGCCGCCGAGCGCCTCGAAGCCGATGGCGTAACTGACGTAGGTGGTCAGCGCCACGGTGATGAGCACGCCCGGGAGCCGGGGCGCGAATTTTTTCATCAGCGCCATCAGCGCGAGCGAGCCGAGGCCGAAGAGCAGCGACTCGACGTGCATGGCGTCGATGTTTTCAATGACATGCAGGATGTCGGTCAGAAAATGCTGACTGTTTTTCAGCGACAGGCCGACCATGGCGGGGAGCTGCGCCAGGCCGATGATGATGGCGGCGGCGTTGATGAAGCCGCGCAGCACCGGGTAGGACAGGAAATTGAGCAGCACGCCCATGCGCGCCACGCCCAGCCCGATCTGGACCAGGCCGGACAGGAGCGCCATCAGGATGACGTAGGAATAGAACTGCTGCGTCCCGTAGGTGGCGAGCGGCATGATGCTCGCGGCGGTGAGCAGCGACGTCATCGCCACCGGCCCGGTCGACAACAGCAACGACGAACCGAACAGCACGCCGACGATCACCGGGATGAGCGCCGCGTACAGCCCGTAATAGGCGGGCACCCCGGACAATTGCGCGTAGGCGAGGGACTGCGGTATGGCGACCAGCGCCACCGTCAGTCCCGCGATCAGGTCGTCCTTCAGCGTGTGCCGGTTGACCTGCGGCCACCATTGCAGAAACGGGAAAAGACGCCGCCAGAGGGGGCTGTAATTGGAAACGGCGGGTTGATTCATGACAGGTATTCGGTCAGGTTCGTTTTTATTGAACGGGCGGTCTGGCGGAACGCTTGCTCTTCGTCACGTGCGGCGTCGATTCTAACATCATTGCGCCGCTTTCCCGGAACGACGCGTGACGACACCGGAAAAGGCCGGTTCAGGTCAGCTTCGGCGGCGTCACCGGACAGACGATGTTGAGCGGACAGTCCGCTTCATGGTTGTTGCCGAGCGACTTCCAAGGCCGCGCGTCGCTTCCGGCGCCGGATTTATTTCACGACCAGCACCGCGCAGCGGGTCTGGTCGATCACGCGTTCCGACGTGCTGCCCAGCAGCACGCGTTCGAGACCGGTGCGCCCGCGGCTGCCCATGATGATCAAATCGGCGTTCTTCTCGTTCGCGGTTTGCAGGATCATTTCGTCGGCGCGGCCGTGGGGAATCTTTCCTTCCACGTCCACGCCTTCCTGTTTGAGGAAGGAGACGAGGCGGTTCACGATCTGGTGCGCCTCGCGCTTGCGCTCCTCGCTGTGCACCGGCAACGTGACCGACACCACCGTGACCGGCGTATGGCACAGCTTCGCCAGCCGCGCCGCGGTCAGCGCCGCGGCGTCGCTGTAGCGCGAGCCGTCGGCGGCGACGATGAAGCGCCGTCCGACCAGTTCCGCTGCGCGCGGCACGACCAGCACGTTGCACGGCGCGTGGCCGATGACGCGCACGGTGGTGGGACCGACCATCAGGCGCGCCAGCCCGTGCCGGCCACGCCGTCCCATGACGATCAGATCGGCCTGCGTCTTCTCGGCCTGGGAGATGATTTCCTGATGGATCTGGTTCGCCTGCGTGGCCTCGCTCTGGCACGCGACGCCGGCCGCGGCCGCCTGCCGCTGTATCTGGTCGAGATGCGCGCGCGCCGCGTTGAGTTCACGGGCGAGAAACTGCTCGCCCATCGCGTCGAGCTCGGTGTCGCCGCCGGCGACGATGTCGACAACGTGCACGCGCGCGCCGCATTTGCCGGCCATGCGCACGGCTTCGCGCACCGCGCCGGCGCTGTATTCGGAACCGTCGCTGGCGAGCAGGAAGCGCTCGAAGCGTCCCACCGGCGACAGTTGGGCCGCGGCCGGCGTCGCCACCACGTCGGGGGCGAACGCCGCCGCCGGCGCGCCGGCCAGCGCCGCCTCGCGGCGCTGCAGACTGATGCCGCGCCACAGGGCCGAGAACACGATCGCGGCGCCGGCCGCCAGCGCCCCGATCAGCACCACGAAGCTGATGTTCTTGAGCGCGCCGGGAAGATGCGGCGCAAGCTCCTCGATCAGCTTCAGCTCCGAAAGATAAACCGGGATGACGATGGCGCGTGAAACCAGCACCAGCACCATGATCACGCCCATGACCATCTTGATCATGTGCGGCTTGACGTAGGTGGTGCCGATCGCGCCGAGCTGGATGCCGAACAGCGAGCCGGCGAGGATGATCATCGCCAGACGGATGTCGACGAGCCCGCTCCAGGCGAACTTCATGGTGCCGCCGACCCCCATGACGAAGGCGATCACGAGCTCGGAGGCCGAGGCCATGAGCGAAGGGGCGCCCAGGACGTAATGC
Organism: Candidatus Muproteobacteria bacterium; assembly: GCA_027449605.1. Taxonomy (GTDB): domain Bacteria; phylum Pseudomonadota; class Gammaproteobacteria; order Acidiferrobacterales; family Sulfurifustaceae; genus Sulfuricaulis. The sequence continues at coordinate 25,456 of DAIDLH010000040.1, forward strand.
ATCGCCGGCACGCCGATGAATCCGCCCACGGCGATGGTGGCCGCGAGCATGCCGGTGGCGAAACCGAGCGGGATCGTGAACAGCACCGACACGCGTGCGTTCAGGCTCTTGAAGTAAACCATCGTCCCGGGGATATGGATGGATTGCACCCAGCGCGCGAGGCGGGCGGTTTTCTCCTCGCTGTTGTCGGCGGAATCCCGCGTTTTCATCGCGTCCCACAGCACGTAGCTGCCGATGATCCCGAGGATGATCACGAACGCGAGGCTGACGTACAGGTTGGAGCCGGCGTCGCCGAAAGCGCGGTGGATGCTTTCCTGGATATGTGCGCCGTAAATCACGCCGGCCTCGGCGGAGACGCCGAGCACCAGCCCGAGCTTCACGTCCACCTGGCCGTACTTGGCGCGCTTGATCGCGCCCACCAGCGCCTTCGGGAATTTGTGGCAGATGTTCGAGGCGACCGCGACGATGCCGGGCACGCCCATGCTCATCATCGCCGGCGTGAGCACGAAGGCGCCGCCCGAGCCGATGAAGCCGCTCACCAGACCGCCGATGAAACCGACGACGAGAAGATAGGTGACGTCGAGCGCGTTCAGCGGGATGAAATTCGTCGCGATTTCCATGCCGCCTCCTATTTCTTCGCCTTGATGCCGAGGACTTCCCAGAAGTGCGCGGTGAAGTTCCCGTGAATGAAGGAAAACAGGAAGGCGACCGCCACCGGCGCGATGAAATACCATCCGCCCTGCGAGGTGAACGCGAGGATCTCGTCCTCAAAAAGATAAAGCAGGAAGTAAAGCACCACGGACACCAGTCCGAAGAGCGCGGCGCGCGTGACCTGTTTGCCGGCCAGGTCCAAAGATGTGTTTGTCATTCCAAACCTCCCCTCGTTAATGCAGGCACCGGAATTGATTGTTATGTCTGAAACCGTCTGGTCGCTCGCGCGGCCTCAAACCCGCTTGAGCAGCACCTCCAGCACGAACTTGCTGCCGAAGTAGGCGAGCAGCAGCAGCGCGAAACCGCCCAGGGTCAGGTGAATCGCCGGACGGCCGCGCCAGCCGAGCCGCCAGCGCCCGACGAGCAGGACCGCGTACACGACCCAGGCGAGCGCCGCCAATATCATATGATGCGTGAATTTGAGCGCCTGGCCGAAGATCGCCTCGGAAAAGAACACGCCGCTGACCAGCGTCAGCGTGAGCAGCGCGAAGCCGAAGCCGATCATCTGGAACATCACGCTTTCCATGGTCTGCATCGGCGGCAGCGCGCGGAGGAATCCGCCCGGATGCCGGCCGTGCAGGTGGCGTTCCTGCATCAGCAGCATCAGGCTCTGCACCGTGGCCAGGCACAGCAGGCTGTAGGCGAGGATCGAAACGAAGATGTGCGCCGCCGACACGCTGGAGGTCAGCGGCAGCGACATGTACCCGGGCCAGAGCCATTCCACCATCACCGTCAGGCCGGCGATCGGCATGATCAGGATGCCGAGGTTGTCCACCGGGCGGATCAGCGAGGCAAAGAGATACAATGCCGCGATCACGCCGGCCACGAGCGAAATCGCGGGAGTCAGCGCCAGGTTCAGGCCGGTGTCGAGCCACAGCCGCGTGTACAGCAGCGTCGCGTGCAGCACCACCGCGCCGAGGCCGAGGGCGAATATGCCGGTTTTGGCGCTCCCGGTCACGGCCTCGCCGCGCGCCAGGCGCAGGCCGAGCAGCAGGCCGACGCTGAGATACAGCGCCAGGGCGAGGAAATTCATGACGGGATTGGTCATAATGTGCGGCGCCCATGATGGCACAGGTCGGTCTGGCTTTGAAGCGCAAAAGGAAACATGCATGAGGATTTTGCCAAGGTATTCCCGCCACCGATGAAAATCCGGATTCTGGGAGCCAGCGGCGGTATCGGCGCGCAGGCGCGCACGACGTCGATCCTGGTGGACAACGACATTCTCGTCGACGCCGGCACCGGCGTCGGCGACCTGACGCTGGACGAAATGCGCGCCATCGATCACGTGTTTCTGACGCACTCGCACCTCGACCACGTGACCATGCTGCCGTTCATGCTCGACACCGTGGGCGCGAGTCGCGCGCGGCCGCTGCGCGTGTACGCGCAGGAGGCGACGCTGGCGACGCTGCGCACGCATCTCTTCAGCGGCGGGCTCTGGCCCGACTTCAGCCGCATCCCGACGCCCGAAGCGCCGTTCATGACTTACCACGTCCTGCCGGCCGGCGGCGAGCTGACGCTCGAGGGGCGCCGCCTGCGCAGCATTCCGGTGACGCACGTCGTGCCGGCGGTGGGTTACCTGTTGAGCGGAACGAACGGCAGTCTCGCCTTCAGCGGCGACACCACGACCACGGAGGAATTCTGGCGGGTGCTGAACGCCACCGGCGACCTGAAACACGTGATTGTCGAAACCAGTTTTCTGGACGCCGAGGAAAAACTGAGCCGGGTGTCCAAGCACCTGTGCCCTTCGTTGCTGGCGGCGGAACTGAAAAAACTGAAACCGGGCCCGCGGGTGCACATCACGCATTTGATGCCGGGCGAGGAAGACGCGATCATGCGCGAGATCGCGGGACACATTCCCGGCGATACGCCGCGGCGACTTATGCGCGGCGAAGTATTTGAGCTATGAATATTTTCACCGCAAAGACGCAAAGAGCGCAAAGTGAAATAAAATGGGGCTGCGCCAAAAACTATGTCGGTTTTAACTTGAAAGAGGTTTTCTTTGCGTCCTTTGCGGTGAAATTTAATTACCATGTTTGACAATCTAAGCCAACGACTGCAAGCCACCCTCAAGCGCCTGCGCGGCGAGGGCCGGCTCACCGAGGAGAACACGCGCGAGGCCTTGCGCGAGGTGCGCATGGCGCTGCTCGAGGCCGACGTCGCGCTGCCGGTGGTGAAGGATTTCATCGAGCACGTGCGCGCCAAGGCCGCCGGGCAGGACGTGCTGGCAAGCCTCACGCCGGGGCAGGCGCTGGTCAAGGTGGTCAACGACGAGCTGGTCGCGCTCATGGGCGCGGCCAACGAGCGGCTGAACCTGGCGGTGCGTCCGCCGGCGGTGATCCTGGTGGCGGGCCTGCAAGGTTCCGGCAAGACCACGACCGTCGCCAAGCTCGCGCGTTTCCTGCAAGAGCGCGAGAAAAAATCGGTGATGGTGGCGAGCGCCGACGTGTATCGCCCGGCGGCGATCGACCAGTTGCAGAAACTCGCGGCCACGATCGGCGCCGAATTCTTCCCGAGCCGCACCGACCAGCAGCCGGAGAACATCGCGCGCCACGCCGTGGACGAGGCGCGCAAGCGGGTCATGGACGTGCTGATCCTCGACACCGCCGGCCGCCTGCACGTGGACGAGGCGATGATGCGCGAGATCCGCGCGGTGCACGCCGCGATCGAGCCGGTGGAAACGCTGTTCGTGGTCGACAGCATGACCGGCCAGGACGCGGTGAACACGGCCAAGGCGTTCGACGCGGCGCTGCCGCTCACCGGCGTGATCCTGACCAAGACCGACGGCGACGCGCGCGGCGGCGCGGCGCTGTCGATTCGCCAGGTGACCGGCAAGCCGATCAAGTTCCTCGGCGTGGGCGAGAAGACCAGCGCGCTCGAGGCGTTCCATCCGGAGCGCGTCGCGGCGCGCATCCTCGGCATGGGCGACGTGCTCGGCCTGGTGGAGGAGGCGGCCCGCGCCGCCGACAAGGAGAAGGCGCAGGAGTTCGCCCGGAAGCTGGCGAAGGGCAAGGGGTTCGACCTTGAGGATTTCCGCGACCAGATGGCGCAGATGGAGAAGATGGGCGGCGTCGCGAACCTGATGGGCAAGCTCCCCGGCATGGGCGAGGCGCCGGACGCGGCCAAGGCGCAACTCGGAGACAGGCAGGTGAAGCAGCTGGTCGCGATCATCAACTCCATGACGCCGCAGGAACGGCGCTTCCCGGACACGATCCGCGGTTCGCGCAAGCGCCGCATCGCCGCCGGTTCCGGGACGCAGGTGCAGGACGTCAACCGCCTGCTGAAGCAGTTCGATCAGATGCAGAAGATGATGAAACGCATGGGCAAGGGCGGATTGCAGAAGCTGCTGCGCGATGTCAAGGGCCGTTTGCCCGGTCTTCCCGGATGATATTCGCCGGATGAAAACCGCGCTTTGTCGTTTGATCGGGCTCAGTTAACAAACCGGCGGCGACAGCGTATAGTTTCGCCTCCACGAGGAGATACGGAAGGGGATCATGGCAACGGAACATCACAGAGAAACGACGCAGCACCGCCCCCGCGCTCCGGAGCGCCGTGCCGTCACCCAGGACACGATACAGAAACTGATCGCGGAACGGACCGAGATGCTGGCGCTGTACTGCCAGCTGGCCGGCATCGATCCCTACAAGAACGGAAAGAATTCGCGCGCCAAGCCGGACCAGGAGCAGCTCCAGAAATTCTGCCAGGTGCTGGTGGACTACATCGCCGCCGGCCATTTCAGTCTTTACGAGCGCATCGTCAACGGCACCGAACGCCGCCAACAGGTTTCGCAGCTGGCGGAAAAACTTTATCCGCAGATCGCCAGCTCCACCGAGGCCGCGCTCGACTTCAACGACAAGTACGATTGCGGCGATCACTGCGAGATCGGCCTGGCGTTTGCCGACGACCTGTCGCAGCTCGGCGAAAAACTCGCCGCCCGCATCGAGCTCGAAGACAGGATGATCAAGCACCTCGTCGAGAGTCGCCGGTCTTCGTAGGAAGTCTTTAAGTCCGCTCGTGGTGAGCCTGTCGAACCATGAACGGACTAATCGCCTGACATATACCGCGTTTCGCCTTTACCCTTCGATAAACTTGTCCCGGTTGCACCGTTCGGTCTTCGACAAGCTCAGACCGAACGGCGAGACGGAGGGTTGGGACCTCTAACCCCCGGTCCGGGACATGAACCGCACGATTTTCCGGGGCTGTTCCCGGAATTCGTGCCGTTCCGGCTTGCGCGCGATCGCCGCGCGGATCGCCGCCTTCAGTTCCGCGTCGCCGATTCCCTGCCGCAGCAGCGGGCGCAATTCCAGTTTGTCCTCCTGGCCGAGACACAGATAAAGCGCGCCGTCCGCGGACAGACGCACGCGGTTGCAGGTTTCGCAGAAGTGCTGCGAGATCGGCGTGATGAAACCGATGCGCAGATTCGTGCCGGCGACGCCGACGTACCGCGCCGGGCCGCCGCCCGGCATTACCGCCGGCACCAGCTCGAATTTCGTTTCGAGCCGCCGCCGCACTTCCTCGAGACTCAGGTAACGATCCGTGGCCGAGCGGCCGGTGTCGCCCATGGGCATGGTTTCGATCAGCCGCAGCGTGAAGTCGTGCGCGGCGCAGAAATGCACCATGTCCTCGATCTCGTCGTCGTTCACGCCCTTCATCACCACCATGTTGATCTTGATCGGGCGCAGGCCGGCGTCGCGCGCCGCCGCCAGCCCGTCGAGCACCTTGTTCAGTTTGCCGCCGCGGGTGATGGCGTGGAAACGTTCCGGCCGGAGCGAATCGAGGCTGACGTTGATGCGCTGCACGCCGGCCCGGAACAGCGCACGCGCGTGTTTTTTCAGTTGCACCGCGTTGGTGCTGAGCGACAGGTCGTCGAGATGCGGCAGCGCCCGCAACCGCGCGGCCAGTTCCGGCAATTGATGGCGCGTCAGCGGTTCGCCGCCGGTGAGGCGCACGCGGCGCACGCCGAGCTCGGTGAAGGCGCGCATGACGCGCTCGATTTCGTCGAACGTGAGCCAGTGCTCCGGTTCGGAAAAATCCCGATAGTTTTCCGGCAGGCAATAGGTGCAGCGCAGGTCGCAGCGGTCGGTGACCGACAGACGCACGTATTCGATCGCGCGGTGGAAAGAATCGATGAGCCGGGGTTCCATGTCGTGTAACTATAAGAGCATCGCGAGGCGGCGTACACCACGGAAACAGTACGGGTATGACCGGCGTCCCGCCGACGGGTTCCGCCGCGATGAAGCTTGCCGCCACGGCGGGCCGGCGTTATTTCAGGAAGTCGGCGGCGTTCATGGCCCGGCCGTTCACGCCGCGGCTGTCGGGTCCGAGCAGGTAAAGATAGGCGGGCATGATGTCCTCCGGCGCGGCGAGGGCGTCGCGGTTTTCGCCGGGGTAGGCGCGGGAGCGCAGCCTGGTGCGCACCGCGCCGGGGTCCAGGCTGTTGGCGCGGAGATTTTCGCCGGAGGAAATTTCGTCGGCCACGATCTGCATCAGCCCTTCGAGACCGAAGCAGGACACGCCATAGGCGCCCCAGTAGGCGCGCCCGCGGCGGCCGACGTCGGCGGTGGTGAAGACGATCGAGGCGTCGGCGGATTTCCGCAGCAGCGGCAGGCAGGCGCGGGTCAGCAGCCAGGCGGCGTGCAGGTTCACCTGCATCACGCGATACCACATGTCCGGTTCGTAGAGATCGACCGGCGTGAGCGTGCCGGCGTCGGCGGCGTTGTGCAGCAGGCCGTCGAGGCGGCCGAATTCCTTCTCGACGGTCTGCGCCACCTGTTCGTAATGCGCCGGGGTGGCCTGGGCCAGGTCGAGCGGCAGTATCGCCGCCTGCGGCCCGCCGCGGCGCTCGATTTCGTCGTACACTTCTTCCAGTTTCGCGGCGGTGCGCCCCAGCAGGATCACGTTCGCGCCGTGCGCGGCGAACGCCAGCGCCGCGGCGCGGCCGATGCCGTCGCCGGCGCCGGTCACGAGTATGTGGCGCGCGGCGAGAAGGTCGGGAGCGGGCGTGTAACGCGGCATATAAAGGAAGTTCTGATTATACGGTCATTCACCGCAAAGACGCGAAGAATGCAAAGAAAAGCTCAGGAGAGTAAAACCCAAGGAATCTTTGCGCTCTTTGCGCCTTTGCGGTAAGCAATGTTATTCATAGTGCGTGGCAGGATGGTGCGGATTGTAACGCAAGCCGCGCCGTCGCGCAGTGGTCACGCGCGGCATTCCTGATTATCATGTCACCGGGACCAAGACTTGAGGGAACATCATGAAGAAATTCTTTATCGGATTAGTGATCGGCTTGCTCGTCGCCTTCCCGCTGGGCATCAACTTCGGCCGGGACGTGCCGCTGCTGAGCAATCCGTTCGCGGCCAAGCCCGACATCACCGAACGCGTCAAGGAACGCACCGGCGAGCTGTTCAAGGAGACGAAGGAGGCGATCCACGACGCCACCAAACCGGCCAGGGACAAGCTGGAAAAGTAATTCCGATGTAGGGTGGGCATTGTCCACCGTCGAACAATCAGCGAAGCCGTGATGGTGGGCGATGCCCACCCTACGGGCCGCATGATTCGCTCTTTCATCGAGGGAAGGCTTCGATAGCTGACTACATTGTCCTCAGGCGAACCGGGTTTTCCCGTCGTCGTTGACGCAAATGCGGTTGCGGCCGTTCTTCTTGGCGAGATAGAGGCGACTGTCCGCGACGCCCAGCAACTGGTCGATGTCCTCCGCGGGATCCACGCCGAACGAGGAAATGCCGATGCTGACGGTGATCGGCACGATCTTGTCGCCGACGATGAATTGCTCGCGTTCGATGGCGACGCGGATGCGCTCCGCCAACACCGCGGTGCCGAGACGGTTGAAGTCCGGCAGCAGGATGGCGAACTCCTCGCCGCCGATGCGCGCCACCGTACCCGCGCCATGCGTCAGTTCCATCAGGATATTCGCCACCACGATCAGCGCCTCGTCGCCGGCCTGGTGGCCGTAGGTGTCGTTGATCTTCTTGAAGTGGTCGATGTCGAGCAAAATTACCGACAGGTCCGACACGTAACGCCGCGCCATCGCCAGCACCCGCGCGCCGTTCTCGAAGAAAGCGCGCCGGTTCTTGATCCTGGTCAGCGCGTCGGTGGTGGCCTGTTCCGCCAGCGCCTTCTGGCTGGATTCGAGCTCGCGGATGGTGCGCGCCAGCCGGTAATGCACGTTGACGCGCGCCTGGATTTCCATTTCGTCGATCGGCTTGGTGATGAAGTCGTTCGCGCCGTTGAGAAACGCCAGGTTGCGGTCGATGTTGTCCTCGGCCGTGGTCATGACGATGACCGGCATGTTCCTGAAGCGATCGTTCTCGTCCTTGCGGATGTTGACCAGCAACTGATGGCCGTTCATGTTCGGCATGTGGATGTCGGTGATGACGAGCGCGATGTCGGGGCGCTGTTCCAGCATTTGCCAGGCCTGCACGCCGTCCTTCGCGTGCAGCATGCGGTAGCCGCCGCCGAGATATTTCGACAGCAGCGCCGTGGTCGTCATGGAATCTTCCACCAGCAGCAGCAGCGGCAGTTCGTCCGTATTCTTGGCGTGTTCGTGCGGCACTTTCAGGTTGAGCGATCCATGGCGTTCAACCAAAATATAGCACGCGTCGGACCGGACGATCGTGAATGAACGACCGTTCCGGTCGGAGATTCCCTAGCCAGGCTGCACGTCGCGCACAGCTTTTTCGATCGGCTCCGGCTCCGCCAGCGCCTTGTCTCCGCCCACGCCCATCTCGGAGAACTTGCGCGCGCCGGGCAGCAGCTTGGCCTCGTACGATCCCACCGCCTTGTTGTAATCGGCGACCGCGCCGTTGAGGCTGCGCCCGAGCTTCATGAGGTGCTCGCTGAAGGTGGCGAGTCGGCCGTAGAGTTCCTCGCCGACGTCGCGGATTTTCTCGGCGTTGGCCGCGAGGCTTTCCTGGCGCCAGCCGTAGGCCACGGCGCGCAGCAGTGCGACGAAGCTCGTCGGCGTGGTGAGGATGACCTTCTGTTTCATCGCGTCCTCGATCAGCTCGCGGTCGAGGTCGAGCGCCGCGGTCAGGAACTGCTCGCCGGGGATGAACAAGATCACGAAGTCCGGCGCGTTCTTGAACTGCGTCCAGTAGCTCTTGCTCGACAGCTCGCGCACGCGCTCGCGCACCTTGCGCGCGTGATGTTCGAGGTGCTTGCGGCGCGTCTCGTCGTCGGTGGCCTCGACCGCGCTGAGATAGGCGTCGAGAGGCGTCTTCACGTCCACCACGATCTCGCGCCCGCCGGGCATGCGCACGATCATGTCCGGGCGCATCCGGCCTTCCTCGGCGCCGGTGTTTTCCTGTTCGTAGAAGTCGCAGTGCTCGACCATGCCGGCGAGCTCGGCGATGCGCTTGAGCGTCAGCTCGCCCCACTGGCCGCGCACCTCCGGGCGGCGCAGCGCCTGCACCAGGTTGCGCGTCTCGCCCTGCAGCAGTTGCTGCGTCTGGGTCATGGTTTCGAGATGCTTGGTGAGCGAGCCGTAGGCCTGCTTGCGCTCGTTTTCCATCAGCCGGATCTGCTGCTCGGTTTTTTCCAGCGCCTCACGCACCGGCTTGATCAGGTTCTCGACCGCCTTTTCCTTCAATTCGAGATCGCCTTTGGCCTGCACGTGGAATTGCTTGAGCGTTTCCTGCGCCAGTTGCAAGAACGCCTGGTTGTTGTCCTTGAGCGCGCGGTTGGAGAGGGCGGCGAAGGTTTGTTCGAGTCCGGCGAGTTTTTCCTGCGCCGCCTTGCGTTCCAGTTCGAGCGTGGTCACGAGTTCCGTCAGCCGCTTCTGGCTGCGCAGATGCGCGACCAGCCAGCCGATCGCGACTGCCAGCAGGATCACGACGGCGGTAATAATAAGTGTCACGACGTTAGACATCGCTTTTCAGCCAGTCGAGAATTTCGAGCGGCGCGCGGATCATGCCGTCGGCGCCCCAGTTTTGCGGTTTTTCATCGTTGCTAATGTACCCGAACAGCGCCACCAGCGTCTTCATGCCGGCGCGCCGGCCGGCGATGATGTCGCGCTCGGCGTCGCCCACGTACAGGCATTCTGGCGGCTGGCTGCCGGCCTGCGTGCACGCCAGCAGCATCGGTTCCGGATGCGGCTTGCGGTTGGGCACGGTGTCGCCGCTGACCACACACGCCGGCGCGGGATCGAGTCCGAGGCCGGTCACCAGCGGATCGGTGAGGAACGCCGGTTTGTTGGTGACGATGCCCCAGTTGATGCCCTGGCGTTGCAGCGATTTCAGCAGCGGTTCGATGCCCTCGAACGGTTTCGTGTGCTTGCACAGATCGGCGGAATAGAGCACCAGAAACCGCTCACGCAGCCGGTCGAAACCGTCGTCACCGGGACCGACGTTGAAGCCGAGCTTAATCAGCGCCGTGGCGCCATGCGACACCTCGGGGCGGATGGTTTCATAGGGCAGGGCCTGCTTGCCTTGCTCCACCAGCAGCGTGTTCAGCGCATGCGCCAGGTCCGGCGCGGTGTCGGCCAGCGTGCCGTCGAGATCGAAGAGGACGGTGCGGATTTTGGAAGGCATTTATGAATGTTCGCCGCAAAGACGCGAAGGACGCAAAGAAAATCTTATGGATATTAAAACACAAGAAGTCTTTGCGCTCTTTGCGCCTTTGCGGCAAAAACTCATATAGATTTTATTCACTGCGCGTGCAATAGGCGATGTAGTTCACGTCCACGCCGCGCCCGAGGCGGTACTCGCGCGTGAGCGGGTTGTAGTGCATGCCGATCAGCTCGTGCAGGGTCAGGCCCGCGTGCCGCGCCCAGCCTTCGAGTTCCGAGGGCTTGATGAACTTCATGTATTCGTGCGTGCCCTTCGGGAGCAGATTCAGAACGTATTCCGCGCCGACGATCGCGAACAACCAGCTCTTCGGGTTGCGGTTGATGGTGGAGAAGAACACCTGGCCGCCGGGCTTGACCAGTTGCGCGCAGGCGGCGATGGTCGAGGATGGGTCGGGCACGTGCTCGAGCATTTCCATGCAGGTGACGACGTCGAAGGAACCGGGCCGTTCGCGCGCGAGGTCCTCGGCGCTGACGTGGCGGTAATCGACCTTGAGCCCCGACTCCTTGAGATGCAGCTTGGCCACCGCGAGCGGCGCTTCGCCGAGATCGATGCCGGTGACCGCGGCGCCGTGCGCGGCCATGCTCTCGGCGAGGATGCCGCCGCCGCAGCCGACGTCGAGCACGGTCTTGTCCTTGAGCCCGACGCGATCATTTATATAATTGAGGCGCAGCGGGTTGATTTCGTGCAGCGGCCGGAACTCGCTGTGCGGATCCCACCAGCGCGCCGCGAGCTGCGCGAATTTGGCGATCTCGTCCGGGTCGACGTTTTGTGCGGTTTGGGCCATCTGAATGAACAGGATTTACAGGATTAGTAACAGGATTAAAAGAAGATTTTAAAACAATCCTGTTAATCCTGTCTTATATACCCTTGATCTTGTCGTGCCACTGCGCCGCCTTGTCCCGCAGCGCGGCTTCATCGAGGCTGGTCAGCTGGTGTTTCGCAAGCAGATGCCGGCCGTTCACCCACACGTCCGAGACCTGGTCGCGCGTGGCGGTATAGACGATCTGCGACACCGGATCGTACACCGGCTGGCTGCCGATGGCGGAAAGATCAATGGCCGTGATATCGGCGGCCTTGCCGGCGGTGAGCGAACCGGTGCGCGCCTCGATGCCCAACGCCTTCGCGCCGTTGAGCGTCGCCATGCGCAGCGCCGTGTGCGCCGGGATCGCCGTGGCGTCACCGCTCGTTCCCTTGGCGAGCAGCGCGGCGATGCGTATTTCCTCCAGCATGTCGAGGTTGTTGTTGCTGGCCGCACCGTCGGTGCCGAGCGCCACGTTCACGCCGGCCTGCACCAGCGCCGACACCGGGCAGAAGCCGCTCGCAAGTTTCAGATTCGATTCCGGGCAGTGAACGACGCTGACGTTATCCCTGGCGAGCAATTCGATTTCGGCCGGCAGCAACTGCGTCATGTGCACCGCGATCAGCCGCGGACCGAGAATGCCGAGGTTGACGAGCCGCGCCAGCGGCCGCATGCCGTGCTGCTTCATGCCGCCGTCCACCTCGTGCGCGGTTTCATGCACGTGCATGTGGATGGGAATGTCCAGCTCGTCGGCGTACATGCGGATTTTCTCGAACGGCGCGTCCGAGACCGTGTACGGCGCGTGCGGCGCGAAGGCGGTGCTGACGAGTTCGCTGTTGCGCAGCTCGTCGTGCAGCTTCAGGCCCTTGTGCAGGTACTCGTCCGCGTTCTGCGCCCAGGCGCTCGGAAAGTCGATCATGATCAGCCCGATGCAGGCGCGCATGCCGGCGTCGTGGCAGACGCGCGCGGTGACGTCGGGGAAGAAATACATGTCGCTGAAGCAGGTGGCGCCGCTCTTCAGCATCTCGGCGATGGCGAGTTCGGTGCCGTCGCGCACGAAATCGGGGCTGACCCACTTCGCCTCCGCCGGCCAGATATGATGATTGAGCCAGTCCATGAGCGGCAGATCGTCCGCCAGCCCGCGGAACAGGCTCATGGCGGAGTGGGTGTGTGCATTCACCAGACCGGGGATGACGGCATGGTGCGGGAGATCGACCGTCTCCGTTGCGCGATAGTGCGTGACGGCATCGGCGGTGGGCAGGACTTCGAAGATCTTTCCGCCGAGGATGGCGATGCTGTGGTGGTCCAGTGTCTTGCCGTCGGGCTCTACGGGAATCACCCAGCGGGCATTTATTAAGGTGTCGATGGTTTGCATGGATTCTGTATTTATGGCGGTCGGGCGAGGGGAGTATACCTGACCATCGTACCTGAGAAAGCTGCCTGTCTGTTTCGTCACCACGGCGAAAGCCGGGGTCTGGCAGTTTGTTGAAAAAGTCCGAAAAACATCCGAATCCGTCATTCCGGCGCAAGCCGGAATCCAGAATATTATTGATTTTTTGATTTTAAAATTTCGGACCCCGGCTTTCGCCGGGGTGACGAAACATTTTTCAACGAACTGCTGGGTCTTGAATGGTTCGCGCGCGTTGCGCGTGATCTCAAAACCTGCCTGTGGGTCGGCCGCCCATAAGTAATACGCCGCCGCCGGCAGCTCACCCAAAAACAAGGGCCAGCTTGCGCCGGCCCCGTTGAGACAACGTCTTTCTGATTTTTTACTCGGCCTTTATTTCGATCTCCGCGCGGCGGTTCTGTGCGCGGCCTTCGGCGGTGTCGTTGCTGGCCACCGGATCCGACTCGCCCATTCCCGAGAGCACGATACGTTTCGGGTCCACGCCGTTGGCGACGAGATACTCCTGCGCGGCCCGGGCGCGACGCATGGACAGGTCGCGGTTGTACTCTTCGCTGCCTACGCTGTCGGTGTAGCCGGTGACCCGAATGGTCGCGTCGTCAGGATACGTTTTCAGCTGGGCAACCGCGGTATCGAGTCGTTGCCTGTCTTCCACCCGCAATACCGCTTTGTCGAAACCGAACCGGGCTTCTTCGGCGATGTTGATGGGCTCACTGCGCGGTTCGATGGCGGCGATCTCGGCGTTCTGTGACGCCGCGGGTTCAGTCGAGGCCGACGCGGCGGCGACCGGCGGGAGCAGATCGGCGTTGCATCCCCGGGTCGCCGATTGCGCGCTCCAGGTGGAGGTGCGCACGCAGTGACTGCCGCCGTCGCGCACCACGTCACCCGAGCTGTCATGCACATAGCCGCTGCGCATGAGGTCCGAGGCGGCGAAACTTTGCGGAGCGACGACGAGCCATCCGCCGGATATCAAGGTTGCCAACAATATGGGTCTCAGTTCCATGTCAGTTCCTCCTTAATTCATGGCAATAGAAAATTCCCACGGGCCTTTCGATGAAAACCTCGTGGGGGCGGAGTGCGTTATATCGGCAGCTCCGCACTCATTGAGACCCTGATTTCACGCAAAGTTGCATTTCTCTGCTTTCAGTGGTGTTTTTATGAAATCGGGTTCGATTCGTTCCATCCTGCCGCCGCCCGGGCTGCAACAGAATTCGTTACACCCGCTCGGCGGCGTGAACACGAAAAGGCAGCCTGTTTCGCTCGTCCTGTCATTATTAAATGTGTGTTCACGACTGCTCTGCCTCACCACGCTTCCGCGGGAATGACGATACGGTATACTCACTTTTCATGAGCACTCCCGCCCCTCAAACCAAAGAAATCCCTTACGACAAAATCCGCGCAGTCGAATGGGAAAACGGCCGCTTGAAACTCATCGACCAACGCATCCTCCCCGGCAAATTCGAACATCTATATTTCGACCATCTCCCGGATGCTGCCCGAGCGATCACGGACATGGTGGTGCGCGGGGCGCCGGCGATTGGCGTCACGGCGGCCTATGCGGTGGTGCTGGCGGCGCGGGACAGATATAAGGAAAACCCCAACGGCTGGCAGAAGGCGATCCAGGCGGATTTGAATTTCCTCGCCGAAGCGCGGCCGACGGCGGTGAACCTGTGCTGGGCGGTGGAATATATGCGTGGCCTCATCAATGCCGGCATTTCGGGCGATCCGACGCCGCGGCTATTGGCGGAGGCGCAGCGCATTCACGCCGACGACATCGCCGCTAACCGGCACATGGGCGAGCTGGGCGCGGCGCTGATCGAGCCGGGCAGCGGAGTGCTGACGCACTGCAACACCGGGGCGCTGGCCACGGGCGGTTACGGCACGGCGCTCGGGGTGGTGCGCGCCGGCTATGCGGCCGGGAAGATCAAAAGCGTGTTCGCTGACGAAACCCGCCCCTGGCTTCAGGGCGCGCGCCTGACGGCCTGGGAGCTGGTGCAGGAAGGGATCCCGGCGACCCTGATCGCCGACAGCGCCGCGACGTACTTGATGAAGCAGGGCAAGGTGGCGTGGGTGATCGTGGGCGCGGACCGCATCGCCGCCAATGGCGACACCGCCAACAAGATCGGCACCTACATGACCGCGGTGGCGGCGCGCCATCACGGGGTCAAATTCATGGTGGTGGCGCCCACCAGCACCGTGGACATGAATACCCCCGATGGCGCGGCGATCCCCATCGAGACCCGGGCCGAGGCCGAGGTTCTCAACTTCGGCGGCACCCGCACCGCGCCGGAAGGCATACAGGCCTGGAATCCGGCCTTCGACATCACCCCGGCGACGTTGATCGACGCCATCGTGACCGAAAAAGGCGTGGTCACGAACCCCACCCGCGACAAGATGGTCGAGATGATGGCCCGCTAACAGAATGTGCGGCAAACCCCCTCTCCCTGCGGGAGAGGGCTGGGGTGATTTTGTAAGACATTTATTATCCCCCTCATCCTGACCTTCTCCCTCCGGGAGAAGGAAGCATTTTCATGCTGCCCCGAAGGCTGTTTTCCCCGCTGAATTTCGCTGTTTTCCGCCCCGCAAACCGCCTCTTATTAGAGTGCAGTGGGCGGGCTATCCATGCTAAAATTTCGCGCTTCCGCCACTCCCGGGACAGGCAGAAAAACAATTACTTATCGGTTACTTATCAATAAGTTATCCGCGATCAGGTAACCAATTTCTAAATGGAACAATTCGCCAAAGAAACCATTCCGGTCAATCTCGAAGACGAGATGAAACGCTCCTACCTCGATTACGCCATGAGCGTGATCGTGGGCCGGGCGCTGCCGGACGTGCGCGACGGCCTGAAGCCGGTGCACCGGCGCGTGCTGTTCGCCATGCACGAACTGGGCAACGACTGGAACAAGGCCTACAAGAAATCCGCGCGCGTGGTCGGCGACGTCATCGGTAAATACCACCCGCACGGCGACACCGCGGTGTACGACACCATCGTGCGCATGGCGCAGGACTTCTCGCTGCGCTACATGCTGATCGACGGCCAGGGCAACTTCGGTTCGGTGGACGGCGACGCCCCGGCGGCGATGCGTTACACCGAAATCCGCATGGCGCGCATCGCGCACGAGATGCTCGCCGACCTCGACAAGGAGACGGTCGACTTCGGCCCGAACTACGACGGCAGCGAGCACGAGCCGCTGGTGCTGCCGGCCAAGGTGCCGAACCTGCTGGTCAATGGTTCCTCGGGCATCGCCGTCGGCATGGCGACCAACATCCCGCCGCACAACCTGAACGAGGTCATCAGCGCCTGCCTCGCGCTCATCGACGACGAGAACATCACGATCGACGAGCTGATCAAGCACATCCCCGGCCCGGATTTCCCGACCGCGGGCATCATCACCGGCGTCGACGGCATCCACGAGGCCTACCGCACCGGACGCGGGCGCGTGTACGTGCGCGCGCGGGTCGAGATCGAGACCGACGAGAAGCGCAACCGCCAGTCCATCGTCGTCACCGAGCTGCCGTATCAGGTGAACAAGGCGCTGCTGCTCGAGCGCATCGCCGAGCTGGTGCAGGAAGGCAAGATCGAGGACATCGCCGAGCTGCGCGACGAGTCGGACAAGTCCGGCATGCGCATGGTGATCGACCTCAAGCGCGGCGCGGTCTCCGACGTGATCCTGAACAATTTGTACGAACACACGGCGATGCAGAGCGTGTTCGGCATCAACGCGGTGGCGCTGGTCAACGGCCAGCCGCGCCTGCTGAATCTCAAGGAGCTGCTCGAAGCCTTCGTCCGTCACCGGCGCGAAGTGGTGACGCGGCGTTCGATCTACGACCTGCGCAAGTCACGCGAACGCGCCCACGTGCTCGAAGGCCTGGCGGTCGCGCTCGAAAGCATCGACGAGATGATCGCCTTGATCAAGGCGGCCAAGGATCCGGACGACGCGCGCGTGAAAATGCTGGCACGCACCTGGCCGGCGAAGCTGGTGACGAAAATGCTGGCGGCGGGCGCCGCCGACCTGACGCGGCCGGAAGGACTGGACAAGGCCTTCGGCTTGACGCCGAAGGGCTATCGCCTGACGGAAGTGCAGGCGCAGGCGATTCTCGATCTGCGGCTGCATCGCCTCACGGGACTGGAACAGGAAAAGCTGCGCAGCGAGTACGCCGAGATCCTCAAGACCATCGCCGACCTGCTCGACATCCTCGGCAACCCCGGACGGCTGATGCAGGTCATCCGCGACGAGCTGATCGCGATCCGCGAGCAGTATGGCGACAAGCGCCGCACCGAAATCGTTCAGAGCCGTGTGAGCCTGTCGATGGAAGACCTGATCGCCGACGAGGACGTGGTCGTGACCATGTCACACGCCGGTTACATCAAGTCGCAGCCGCTCACGGCCTACCGCGCGCAGCGCCGCGGCGGCCGCGGCAAGAGCGCGACCAGCATGAAAGAAGAGGATTTCGTGGACAAGCTGCTGATCGCCAGCACCCACGCCACAATCCTGTGCTTCACTAGCCTGGGCAAGGTGTACTGGAAGAAGGTGTACGAAATTCCGCAGGCCGGGCGCGGCGCGCGCGGCAAGCCGATCGTCAATCTGCTGTCGCTCGACGAGGGCGAGCACGTCAGCGCGATCCTGCCGGTGAAGGACTTCGCGCAGGGCGGCTACGTGTTCATGGCCACGTCCGACGGCACGGTGAAGAAGACCGAACTCACCGAATTCAGCCGTCCGCGTTCCAACGGCATCCGCGCCATCGAACTCGAGCAGGGCAACCGGCTCGTCGGCGTCGGCCTGACCAATGGCAAGTGCGACATCCTGCTGTTCAGCGATACCGGCAAGGTGGTGCGTTTCGGCGAAGAAGACGTGCGCCCGATGGGCCGCAGCGCGCGCGGTGTACGCGGCCTCATGCTCAAGAAAGACCAGTCGGTGATCGCATTGATCATCGCCTGCCCGGACGCGGTGAGCGCCGCGACCACGGTGCTGACGGCGACCAGGAACGGCTACGGCAAACGCACGCCGCTCGAGGATTACCCGAAGCACCGCCGCGGCGGCCAGGGCGTGATTTCGATTCAGGTGAACGAGCGCAACGGTTCCGTGATCAGCGCCTGCGTGGTCGGCGACGAGGACCAGGCGATGCTGATCACCAGCGGCGGCACCTTGATCCGCACGCGCGTGAAGGAAGTTTCCATCGTCGGACGCAACACCCAGGGCGTGCGCCTGATCGGGCTCGAAGAGGGCGAGCATCTCGCCGGCCTCGAGCGTGTAGCCGAGTCCGAGGAAGAAGATTAAGTAATAGTTTTCGCCGCAAAGGCGCAAAGAGCGCAAAGAAAAGCTTTTTGAATGGAACCTATGACATGTTTTTCTTCTGGGAATGAAGGCTTGTCGTGAGCACAAGCACGATGTATCAGTTTTTATCCTGAGAAGTTTTATTTTTTCTTTGCGTTCTTTGCGTCTTTGCGGCAAATGATCATATAAGGGGTTTATTCACAATATGACAAGAATATTCAATTTCAGCGCGGGTCCGGCGGTGTTGCCGGAGGAAGTGTTGCAGCAGGCGCAGGCGGAACTGCTCGACTGGCACGGCAGCGGCATGTCGGTGATGGAGATGAGCCATCGCGGCAAGGAGTTCATCGCCATCGCCGAGAAGGCCGAAGCCGACCTGCGCGCGCTCATGAACATCCCGGCGAACTACAAGGTGCTGTTCCTGCAAGGCGGCGCCTCGGCGCAGTTCGCCATGGTGCCGATGAACCTGTTGCGCGGAAAAAAATCCGCCGATTACGTCAACACCGGCGAGTGGTCGAAGAAGGCGATCAAGGAAGCCAAGAAATTCGGCGGCGTGAACGTCGCCGCGACTTCGGAGCCGACGAATTTTTCAACCGTGCCGCCGCAGAAGGACTGGAAGCTCGACCCGGACGCGGCCTATGTGCATTACACACCGAACGAAACCATCGGCGGCGTGGAATTCAGCTTCGTGCCCGAGACCGGCGGCGTGCCGCTGGTGGCGGACATGTCCTCGACGATCCTGTCGCGCCCGGTTGACGTGACGAAATTCGGGCTGATCTACGCCGGCGCGCAGAAAAACATCGGCCCGGCGGGACTGACGATCGTGATCGTGCGCGAGGACCTGATCGGCGGCGCGCCGGCGAGCGCGCCCTCGATGATGGATTACAAGATCCACGCCGAGAACGGCTCGATGTACAACACGCCGCCGACCTACGCCTGGTACATCGCCGGGCTGGTGTTCGAGATGCTGCTGAAAAAGGGCGGGCTCAAGGCCATGGCCGAGGTCAACCAGCGCAAGGCCGGGAAGCTCTACGCCTACATCGATTCGAGCGGCGGCTTCTACAAGAACCCGGTCGAAAAGCACAGCCGTTCGTGGATGAACGTGCCGTTCACGCTCAAGAGCGAGACGCTCGACGAGCCGTTCCTCAAGGGGGCGAAAGCCGCCGGGCTGGTGCAGCTCAAGGGACATCGTTCCGTCGGCGGCATGCGCGCTTCGATCTACAACGCCATGCCCGAGGCCGGCATCGACGCGCTGATCGCCTACATGCGGGACTTCATGAACAAGAATGGATGAACCGTCGATAAAATGTCGTCATGCCGGCGAACGCCGGCATCCAGTTACATAAAATATCTGGATTCCGGCTTCCGCCGGAATGACAGCAACGAGTTTAAAGAGGTTTGTGTAGAAGTGATTCCCTTGGCGCTCCTGGCGTCCTGGCGGTAAAAACTAATCGGTAAAAACTAATTTAGGATCGGACAAATGTTCAAGATTCAGACACTCAACAACATCTCCGCGCTCGGGCTGGCGCGCCTGCCCAAGGAACAGTTCCAGGTTTCGAACGACATGAAGGACCCGGACGCGATCCTGCTGCGTTCGTTCAAGATGCACGACATGGAAATCCCGAAGAGCCTCAAGGCCGTCGGCCGCGCCGGCGCGGGCGTGAACAACATTCCGGTCGAGAAGCTGACGAAGATGGGCATTCCGGTGTTCAACGCGCCCGGCGCCAACGCCAACGCGGTGAAGGAGCTGGTGCTGGCGGGCATGCTGCTCGCCTGCCGTCACATTCCCGCGTCGTGGGAGTTCGCGCGTAACCTGTCCGGCACCGATCCCGAGATCAGCAAGGCGGTGGAGACGGGCAAGAAGAATTTCGCCGGCTTCGAACTGCCGGGCCGCACGCTGGCGGTGATCGGTCTCGGCGCCATCGGGCGCAACGTCGCCAACATGGGCCTCGCGCTCGGCATGAAGGTGATCGGTTTCGATCCGGGCCTGACCGTCGAGGGCGCGTGGCAGTTGTCGGCCGACGTGAAGAAGGCGAACAGCGCGGACGAGGCGCTGCGCGCCGCCGACTTCGTGACCTTCCACGTGCCGCTCATGGAATCGACGAAAAATCTCATCAACACCGAGCGCCTGAAGCACATGAAGGACGGCGTCATCATCCTCAACTTCGCGCGCGAGGGGATCGTGGACGACACCGCGGTCAGCGACGCGATCAAGCTCGGCAAGGTGTACGGCTACGTCTGCGACTTTCCGAGCAACCTGCTCAAGAACCACGAGCGCGTGATCGCGCTGCCGCACCTCGGCGCCTCGACCGCCGAGGCCGAGGACAACTGCGCCGTCATGGTCGCGGAGCAGGTGAAGGATTTCCTCCAGAACGGCAACATCCGCAACTCGGTGAATTACCCGGAAGTGGCGATGGCGCGCGAGACGGCGCACCGGATGGTGGTGGCCAACGCCAACGTGCCCAACATGCTCGGCCTGATTTCCGAAACCCTGGGACAGGCCAAGCTCAACATCCACGACATGATCAACCGTTCACGCGGCGATTACGCGTACACGGTGGTGGACCTCGACAGCCCGATCACGGAAGATGTGCGTCTGAAGGTGGCGGGTATCGGCGGCGTGCTGATGGCGCGCATCATCTGAGGACATGGGCAAAAAAGACAAAAACGGCGGAGCCGCGGCGCAGATAAAAGTCCTGCGCGGAAAAATCGACGCGCTGGACGTGAAACTCCAGGCGCTGATCAACGAGCGCGCGCAACTCGCGCTCGAGATCGCCGAAACCAAGCAGCGCGAAGGCGGCAACAATTTCTACCGACCCGAGCGTGAGGCCGAGGTGCTGCGCCAGGTGATGGCGCGGCACCGGGGGCCGCTGTCCGCGGAGGCGATGGCGCGGCTGTTCCGCGAGATCATGTCCGCGTGCCTGGCGCTCGAATCGCGCCTGCGCGTCGCCTTCCTCGGTCCCGAAGGGACGTTCACGCAGGAAGCGGCGCTCAAGCATTTCGGCCACTTTGTCGAAACCGCGCCGCTCGCGGCCATCGACGAGGTGTTCCGCGAGGTGGAATCCGGCAGCGCGCAGTTCGGCCTGGTGCCGGTGGAGAACTCCACCGAGGGCGTGATCAATCACACGCTCGACATGTTCATGACCTCGCCGCTCAAGATCTGCGGCGAGGTGGAATTGCGCATCCATCATCACCTGCTCGGCAAGGGCGACAATCCTTCCACCGCGCGGCGCGTGGTGTCGCACCAGCAGTCGCTGGCGCAGTGCCGCGAGTGGCTCGACGCCAACCTGCCCGGCATCGAGCGCGTGGCGGTGGCGAGCAACGCCGAGGCCGCGCGCATGGCGGCGGCCGACGTCGGCGTGGTCGCGATCGCCGGCGACACGGCGGCGCGTCTCTACGGGCTCAAGACCTTCGCTTCCAACATCGAGGACCGGCCGGACAACACCACGCGCTTCATCGTGCTGGGCCGCGAACTGTTTCCGCCGACCGGACGCGATCGCACCTCGCTGCTCGTCTCCGTCAAGGACCAGCCCGGCGCGCTCTTCAACGCACTCCGGCCCTTCGCCGACCATGGCGTCAGCATGAACCGGATCGAGTCGCGCCCAGCCCATGGCAGCCTCTGGCAGTATGCGTTCTTCATCGATTTGCTGGGCCATGTCGACGATGCGCCGATGCGTGCGGCCCTGGATGGGCTGGCACCCCATGCCGCCGAAATCCGCATCCTCGGTTCCTACCCGGTCGCCATCCCGTGAGCGCGGCCGTCGACGCTGCGCGGTCGGTTCCCGGTGGCCGGGACTGGATCGTGGCACCCGCCCGGGCACCGCTGCGTGGCGCGGTTTCGGTGCCCGGCGACAAGTCCGTGTCGCACCGGGCCCTGATGCTGGCCGCGCTGGCCGACGGCCCGAGCCGGATCGAGGGTTTCCTGGAAGGCGAGGACACGCTCGCGACGGCGCGCATCCTGCAGCAGCTGGGCGTGGTCATCGACGCGCCGGCGCCCGGCGTGCGCGTGGTCCATGGCGTCGGGCTGCACGGTCTCCGGGGCAGCGCGGGGGACCTTGATTGCGGCAACGCCGGCACCGGCATGCGCCTGCTGGCCGGGCTCCTGGCCGGGCAGCAGTTCGACAGCACGCTGGTCGGTGATGCTTCGCTCTCGCGCCGGCCGATGGGGCGGGTGATCCGCCCGCTGGCAGCAATGGGTGCGCGCATCGACAGTGCCGATGGCCGGCCGCCCCTGCACGTGCGGGGCGGTCGCCCGCTGCAGGGCGGGCTCTACCAGACGGAGGTGGCCAGTGCCCAGGTCAAATCCGCCATCCTGCTGGCCGGCCTGTATGCGCACGGCACGACCGAGGTGCGAGAGGCCCAGCCCACGCGCGATTACACCGAGCGCATGCTCGAGGCCTTCGGCTGGCCGATCGCGTACGGTCCAGGCTGGGCGCGGCTCGATGGCGACCAGGCACTGCGCGCCACGACGGTGCGAGTCCCCGCCGATTTCTCGTCGGCCGCCTTCCTCGTGGTGGCTGCGACCCTGATTCCCGGCAGCGAGCTGGCGTTGCCCGGCGTGGGGCTCAACGAGCGCCGCACGGGACTGCTGGCGGTGCTGCGCGCGATGGGCGCCGACATCGCCGTCACAGGCGAGCGACGGCTCGGTGGCGAGGTCGTCGGCGACCTGCGGGTGCGCCACGCGCCATTGCACGGGATCGCGGTCGATCCCGTGCATGCGCCGGACATGATCGACGAGTTCCCGGTGCTGTTCGCTGCCGCCGCGTGCGCGCAGGGGACCACCCACGTGCAAGGCGCGGCCGAGTTGCGCGTCAAGGAATCGGATCGGATCGCGGTCATGGCCACCGCGCTGCGCACGCTCGGTGCGCGGATCGAGGAAACGCCGGATGGCGCGGTCATCGAGGGTGGGGCGTTGCATGGCGGCCGCGTCGACAGCCGGGGCGACCATCGCTGCGCCATGAGCCTGGCCGTCGCCGCCCTGCGCGCGGATGCTCCGGTCCGCATCGACGACTGTGCGAACGTCGCGACGTCATTTCCCGGTTTCGAGGCCCTCGCGCAGGGGCTGGGGCTGCCGCTGCAGGTGCTGCCGTGAGCGCGCCGGGCCTGCCGCCGTTCACCGTCGTGGTGCCGGCGCGGCATGCCGCGACCCGGCTGCCCGGCAAGCCATTGCGTCTGCTCGCGGGCGAGCCGCTCATCCGGCACGTCGTGCGGCGCGCGCTGGACGTTGGCGCGGAATGCGTCGTACTGGCGACCGATGATGCGCGGATCGCGGAGGCGGTCGCCGACCTGCCGGTGCAGGCGCTGATGACACGGGCCGACCATGCCTCCGGCAGCGACCGCCTTGCCGAGTGCGCCGCGCTTGGTGGCTGGGACGACGCGCGGATCGTGGTCAACCTGCAGGGTGACGAGCCGTTCGTGCCCGCGATCGCGGTGCACGCCGCAGTCGCCGCGCTGGCCACCGGCGAGGCGCCCATGGCGACGCTGGCGGTGCCGCTGGAATCGCCCGAAGCCCTCTTCGATCCGAACGTCGTCAAGCTTGTCCGCGACCGGCAGGGCCACGCGCTTTACTTCAGCCGCGCGCCGATCCCGTGGGCGCGCGACGCGCTGGCGAAGGACCCTCGCCAACTGCCGCCGGGGTTGCCGCTGCTGCGGCATATCGGCCTGTATGCCTACCGTGCGGGCTTCCTGCGGAACTATGCGAAGTTGCAGCCCACGCCGCTGGAGCGCGCAGAAGCACTGGAGCAATTGCGCGTGCTCGAGCATGGCTACCGCATCCGGGTCGCGGTGATCGACGGAACCTGGCCGCCCGGCATCGACACGGCCGCGGATCTTGCCCAGGCGGAGGCCTTCCTGCGCCGGCAGGGCTAGGCCCGGTGCGGGTCATCCCGGGCCCGGCTACCATGCGGCTCAACGCCTGCTGCTGGCGCCCCAAGGGAGTGCACCGTGTCCGCAGAGCCCCTGCCATCGCTGCCGTTCGAGACACTCGACTGGGTCAACGCGCGCGAACCGGTACGGTTGGCGGCCTTGCGGGGCCGCGTGGTGATCCTGCTGTTCTGGACCTCGGACGATTGCCATAGCTGCAACGTGCTGCCGCGGCTCCATCGACTCATGGCAAA
The DNA here is from genome assembly GCA_027449605.1 of Candidatus Muproteobacteria bacterium. GTDB lineage: Bacteria > Pseudomonadota > Gammaproteobacteria > Acidiferrobacterales > Sulfurifustaceae > Sulfuricaulis. Next base: position 49,344 of record DAIDLH010000040.1, read on the forward strand.
GTTCCACGATGGCGTCGTGGTCCTGGCGATGCACACCCCGCGCTATGCCATGCAGCGACAGTCGCTGGTGGTGACCAAGGCGACGCACAGGCTGCACCTGCGCGTGCCGGTGGCCAACGACGGCGATTGGCGCGCGTGGCGCGCTTACGGCATCGACACGTGGCCGACCGCAGTCGTGATCGACTGCGATGGCCGCATAGCCTATCGGTTCAGGGGCGAGGGACTGGCCGAGGATGTCGAGGCCGTCGTCGGCAACCTGCTCGAGGACGCCGCCGCGCGCGAGGTGCGCCGGTTCGACGCCCCGCCCGGCGTGAGCGGTGGCGAGCCGCAGATGAGCTTGCGATTCCCCGGTGGGCTGGCGATCGGCGAGCAGCGCGTCTACGTATGCGACAGCAGCCGCAATCGCATTCTCGAATGCACCCACGACGGCCGCGTGCTCCGCCAGTTCGGGTCCGGGACGCCCGGCTACTGGGATGGCCACCTCGCCGAGGCGGGTTTCTGCGACCCCTGCGGCCTGGCCTTGTCCGGGGAATCGCTTTATGTCGCCGACAGTGGCAACCATGCGGTGCGTCGCGTGCGCCTGGCGTCGGGCCAGGTCGAGACGATCCTCGGCTGTGGCCGACTGGGCTATGACGCGCCGCGCGATGGCGTCTCGCCGAAGGAGCTTGCGATCAGTGCGCCCCGATCGGTGCTGGTGCGCGAGAACCAGTTGTACGTGAGCCTCGGCGGGCAGCAGCAGGTCTGGCGCCTCGACCTCGGTTCCAACCATGTCGAGGTACTGCTCGGCAGTGGTCGCAATGCATTTGTCGACGGGCCGGCGCGCGAGGCCAGCCTAGCGCAGCCGTGCGGCCTGGCCTTTTCCGCCGGGTTGCTCGTCGTCGCCGATGCGGCGGGCAATGCCGTCCGGGCGCTGCGCCTGGCGGATGGCTACCTCGTCACGATGGTCGGGGCGGGACCATGGCGGCCGGGACTTGCCGATGGCATCGGTACCGCGGCGCGCTTCGCCCATCCGGAGGGCGTGGCTGCGGATGCATCCGGCCACATCTACGTGGCCGACACGTTCAACGGGCGGATCTGCCGCGTCTTCTCCGGCGGGCGCGGCACGTGGTCCGCCCAGACCCTGGCCTTGCCGCAGCACCTCCAGGAGCCGGCTTCGCTGGCGCTGTCCGGGCGCACGCTGTGGATCGCCGAGCGCAGCGCGCACCAGCTGCTGAAGTTCGACCTCGACCGGGGAACGCTGGGGAAGTTCGTCATTGGCGGGTAGGATCGCGGCATGCACGAAATCCCGGCCGCCGCATTCGACGGCAAGGCATTTGCCCGCCACCTGACCCACGCGCCCGGCGTCTACCGCATGTATGGCGCGGGCGATGCGTTGCTGTACGTCGGCAAGGCGGGCAACCTCAAGAAGCGCGTCAGCAGCTATTTCATGCGCCCGCAGATGGAGCCGCGGATCGCTGCGATGGTCGCGCAGATCGTGCGCATGGAGACCACGGTGACGCGCACGGAAAGCGAGGCGCTGATGCTCGAGGCGCAACTCATCAAGGAGCTGCGCCCGCGGTACAACATCCTGCTGCGCGACGACAAGAGTTATCCATGGGTCGTGCTGAGCGCGCATCCGGAATTCCCGCGCATGGCCTACCATCGGGGTGCGCGCAACGGCCCCGGCGAGTATTTCGGGCCCTTCCCGAGCAGCGGCGCGGTGCGCGAGAGTCTCAACCTGCTGCACAAGCTGTTCCGCCTGCGCGGGTGCGAAGACAGCTATTTCCGCAACCGCACGCGGCCCTGCCTGCAGCACCAGATCGGACGCTGCAGCGCCCCCTGCGTCGGCTTGATCAGTGCAGCCGACTACGCGCAGGACGTGCGCCATGTCCGCATGTTCCTGCAGGGCCGCAGCAGCGTGATCATCGATGAACTTTCGAGCGCGATGCGCGTGGCGAGCTCCGAGCTGCGGTTCGAGCAGGCAGCGCGCCTTCGCGACCAGGTGCAGGCGCTGCGCAGCGTGCAGAGCGCGCACTACGTCATCGGCGCCAGCAATGACATGGACGTGCTGGCCTGCGCGCTGCAGGGCGAGACGGCCTGCGTCAGCGTGCTGTTCTTCCGCCACGGGATGGCGCTGGGGTCGCGCGACTTCTTCCCGCGTCTTGGCGTCGACGCGCCGACGCCGTCCGCGTTGCTCGCGCAGTTCATTGCGCAGTACTACGGCGACCATCCCGCACCGCCCGAAATCGTGCTCGCCGAAGCGCCCGAGGACGACGCGTTGCTCGCCGAGGTGCTTGTCGCGCGGGCAGGGCACGATGTCAGCATCCGCAGCCGGGTGCGCGGCGACCGCGCGCGCTTCGTCGAACTGGCCACCCGCAACGCGCAGGCAGGGCTCGCGGGTCGCCTGGCGAGCCGCCAGACGCTGGACGCGCGCTTTGCCGACCTCACGCGCTTGCTGGGGCTGGCAGCGCCGCCGGCGCGCATCGAATGCTTCGACATCAGCCATACGCTGGGCGAAGCGACTGTGGCGTCCTGCGTCGCGTTCGGGCGCGACGGGCCGTTGAAGGGCTATTACCGCAAGTTCAACATCGCGGGCATCGCGGCGGGCGATGACTACGCGGCGATGGAGCAGGCGCTCACGCGGCGATTCCGGAGGGCGGCCGAAGGGGGCGACTGGGCCAGCCCTGACCTGCTGTTGATTGACGGTGGTGCTGGCCAGGTGGCCCGCGCGCAGCAGGTGCTCGCGGAACTCGGCCTGACCGCCATCCCGATCGTTGGCGTGGCCAAGGGACCTGCCCGCCGCAGCGGCGAGGAGACACTGGTGCTCGCGCAGGGGCGCGGCGAGATCCATCCGGGCAGCGCATCGCCGGCGTTGCAGCTGGTCAACGCCGTTCGCGACGAGGCGCACCGGTTCGCCATCGGCGCGCATCGGCGTCGGCGCGAGATGGCGCGCGAGCGCGGTTCGCTGCAGGAGATCCCGGGCATCGGACCGCGCCGGCGCCGAGCCCTGCTGGATGCCTTCGGTGGCCTCGCCGGCCTCCAGGCCGCCGGCGTCGAGGAGATTGCGCGCGTCAATGGCATCGATCGCGAGCTCGCCGGTCGGATCTATGCAGCGTTGCATGGCTGACGCCGCGCGCTTGCGCGTGCCACACTCCTGCATCGACTGACGACGCCCGCATGCGCATCAATTCGCCTACCTGGCTTACGCTGTTCCGTATTGGCTTGCTGCCAGTCTTCGTGGTTGTCTTCTATCTTCCATGGCGGTTTTCGAGCCTGGCCGCTGCCGTGGTGTTCGTTGCCGCGGCGCTCACCGATGGTCTGGACGGCTGGCTGGCGCGGCGCCTGCGCGCAACCTCGCAGTTCGGGGCCTTCCTGGATCCGGTGGCCGACAAGCTCATGGTGACCGTGGCGCTGTTCTTGCTGGTGGCCGACCATCCCACGGCGCTGATGGCGGTGACGGCCGCCGTGATCGTCGGGCGCGAGATTGCGGTCTCCGCATTGCGGGAATGGATGGCCGGGCTCGGCCAGCGATCGCGCGTGCGCGTGCAATGGGTGGGCAAGCTGAAGACCGTCTTCCAGTTCGTGGCCATCGTCGTCCTGCTCGTCGAGCATGATGCGGGCACGCTGCGCTTCTACAAGGTGGGCGAGTCCCTGTTGCTGCTGGCCGCGGCCCTGACGCTGGTCTCGGGCATGGGGTACCTGCGGGCTGCCTGGCCGCTTCTGGGCGAGCCGGACTGACGTGCAGGGGTTGACAGTCCCCGCAGTCACCCTACAATTCCGTTTCCCAGCGCGGGAATAGCTCAGTTGGTAGAGCACGACCTTGCCAAGGTCGGGGTCGCGAGTTCGAGTCTCGTTTCCCGCTCCAGATTCGCAAAACCTCGGGGAACCGGGGTTTTGTTTTTTCTGGGCCAAGACCGCACAATCGCTGGGTGATCGATCCATCGGGGCCAGGTGGCAGAGTGGTTATGCAGCGGCCTGCAAAGCCGTGTACGCCGGTTCAATTCCGACCCTGGCCTCCACCATTCCATGCGGTCATCGACGGCCTGTCTCCGGACGGGTCGCGGGTCGATGGCGGGTGCGGCGATGGACGCCGTGCCGGTCATTTGACCCATGGTTGGACCGCAGCGCGCCCGCCCGGGTGGCGAAATCGGTAGACGCAGCGGACTTAAAATCCGCAGGCCGCAAGGCCGTGCCGGTTCGAGTCCGGCCCTGGGCACCATGAGCCAACCGTTTTGTCCGGCCTGAAAGGTTGGCTGGATCGGCTCCATGCCCGTCCGTTGGCCTTCGTTCCGCCGCAGTGGCGCCGCCGCTCGCGCGCTCCTCTTGACTGCTTGCCGCCGCCAGAAGCACGAGGTCAATCCGCGCGCGTACCAGGGTCGCCGCCACGATGCATCCGCAGCACGACGCGAGGTGGGGACGTCGCAACGTGGCCAACGCACTCGCCACCAACTGGATGAGGACCTGCATGCCTCAGGGGTTTTGCTTGCAGGGGCGTGGGAAGGGCTTGCCAGCGCCGCGCATGCGGGGATCCGGGCACGAGGACATGGCGTTGCCGGCGAGGCATCTCGGCTGCGGTCGTTCGCTGCGCGGGATGCTCGTTCCGTCCTTGCGTGGAAGTGCCGAGCGTTTGGTTGTAAGGTCGAATCGGGAGATCGCAATGCCCATGCCGCAGGCGGATTTGCGTTCCCCGGGGTCGAGCGCCCTGCGGGACCGCGGGAAGCGGTGTGGTTCGATGGAAACAGCAGGATCGATGGCTCAGCGTTGTTGCGACGGTGTGTCGCAATCGGGGTGGGGCATGGCTTCCGTTGGACGTAGGGATGAGGTCTGGCAGCTCGCGTTCGGCGACGAGCTTCTGACGGGTCATGCCGAAATCGATGGTCAGCATCGTCGACTGGTCGACCAGTTCAATTCATTGACCCGCCTCGCTGGCGAAGCCGACGTCCAGTCCGCGCACCTGGAAGGGATCCTCGTCGAACTCGAGGCTTATACCCGGTATCACTTCGGTACTGAAGAGCGGTTGATGAGGGATTCCCGTGTGGATCCCCTCCACCGGCGCGTGCACCACGATGCACATTTGTCCTTCGTCCGGTTCGTTCGCCGCGCGAAGGAGGTCGCGCATGTTCATCCGCGGGAGACAGCGAGCTATCTGGCGCTGTTCCTCGGCCAGTGGTTGCTCCACCACATCATGCACGTCGACCGCGAGCTCGTGGACTGCCTTGATCGGGAGACGCGGGCACGGCCGGCGCAGGACGATTTCGCCTCCGCCCTCATCCACATCAACAGCGACCTTTACAACCTCGTGGGGCAGCACGTTTTCCAGATTTTCGACGTGAACGCACGCCTCGAGACGGAAGCCGAACATCGTGCGTTCATCGGTCGCGTGCTCGAGGAGATGCAGGCGGTTTATCGGAAGCTGCTCGCCATCGGGTCGGAGTTGATCAGTTCCCTTCAACCGGCCGATGCAGCGATGGTGGTCTGCAGGAATCTCGGATGCCTGGGGCTGTTCGACGACGTCTGCGTCGTCTCCGGGGCCTTCCGGGACAAGCGCGCCGTCTTCGGATTTGCGGGCGACCGGGCATTCGCGGAATGGTTCATGCGCGGGACCCCGGCCGACGTGGCGGTCCATCCGCTCGAGCGCGTCCTTGAATCACGGCAAGCCCTGTTCTGGAATGCCCAGGTTGGTGAAAGTCGTTCCGCCGATGCAAGGGACAGCCGGGATCTGCAGTCACCCGATCGCGTCTTCGCCGTTCCCATCTTCCGCCAGGAGCAGGTTTTCGCCGTGCTGGGCGCAACGCTGCGCAGGGGCACGAAGTTGGAGGACGAAGTCAGGGATCTGGTCTTGCAGATCGCGCGGCAGCTTGGCCTGGCATTCGAGCAGATCGAACTGCGCCATGTGCTCGAGCACCAGCGCGACGAGCAACGGTACATGGCCTACCACGACAGCCTGACTGGGCTGACGAACCGGCTTGGCCTCGAGGAAGAGGTCGAGCGCATGGTTGCCGACGCACGTGCCGGCAGCCGGTGGTTCACCCTGGCCCTCATCGATCTTGATCATTTCAAGCCGATCAACGATGCCTGGGGCCACGGTGTTGGGGATCAGCTGCTGCGCCAGCTGAGCGAGCGCCTGCAGGCGAGCCTTGAGCCGTCGGAGGTGCTTGCGCGACTCGGCGGCGACGAATTCGTGGTGCTGGCCCGCGGCCTGAAAGCCGAGCCCGATGCTCCGGGATTCCAGCGATGGCTTGGGCGGCTGGATCGCGCGATCGAGGCGCCGTTCGTTCTGGGCGATCAGCACACGGCAACGATCAGCATGAGCGTTGGAATCGCCGGGTATCCCTCGGACGGCGAGGACTTCAACACGCTGCTGCGGGTTGCCGACGGCGCGATGTTCCGCGCCAAGGACCACAAGGCAGGCGGATCGCGCTGGTGGCGCATCGGTCAGCGGGACGAGGGCGACGCCGCGCCCGCGAGCGAGATCGACCCGTTCGGATCCGAGGCCGCACTCCTTCTCGGCAAGCATGCGCAGAGCCTGGCGCTGGCGTGTCCCTTATACACAGAGGAATTCGCCGCGCTGTTGAAGGCAGATGTGCGTAATGAGAGCATCATCGAGCGGATGGCGGACGATAGCCTCGACTCGCTGGCGCGACGCCAGAGCGAACATTTTGCGTGCGTCTTGAGCCCGGAGCTCACGCGCGCGGAGCTCGTGGAGCGTGCTTCCCGGATTGGGGAAGTGCATGCTTTGCTGGACGTTCGCGGCAGTAAGGTATTCGAGGCTTACTCACGGTTTGAGCGCTGCCTCCGGAATCAGTTGGAACAGATGCCGATGCGTACCGATCATCGCGAGCGCGTTCTCCAGGTCGTGAGCAAGCGGTTCGTCGAGGACTTCGCCCAGGAAATCACGGCCCAAGAGGAAGTCATTACCTCGAGCTTTTTGCGGTTGTCCTCTCCCGTTCCGACAGCAGGAAGCCTTGCGGACCGCATCGCGGTGGAACTGGATCGGGCCGCAGGACTGCCGGGAGTCGTGGCCGCGCTCCTTTTCGCGGTCGGCCCGCAGAATCAGCTGAGGTGCGTCCAGGCATCCGGTGCGGACGGACAGACGGTCGCAGCGTTTCTCAACGACCCCGCGCATGCCCCGGTGCTGGACCCCAGGTCAGGTCGTGGCAACACGGCCGCGGTGGCGGCATGGCTGGATGCGCAGGTGCATGTCACCGACCGGTTCCATCACGATCCCATCTACGACCATTGGAAGGACGAGCCGGCATTCCGCAATTTCCAGTCCATCGTTGGCATCCCGCTGGTCAACGCCTCGGGCCGCGTTATTCGCGTCCTGAGTCTTGCAGGGCGGTATCCGAATCAATTTCGACCCGCGTGGTACCAGCGCCTGGTGACGATGATCCGGGATCGATGGGTCGGTTTGTGGGACGAGCCCGCCAGGGAGATTCCGCAGATCGAAGACCACCCGATGGGCGACATTCGGCTGGCCTTCTATTCCGATCGCATCCAGCCGTTCGTGCAGCCAATCATGGCGTTTGCATCAGGCGAAGTGACCCGTGTCGAAGTGCTCGCACGCCTGCGGCTCGATGATGGCCGGATCCTGACACCGGACCGCTTCCTGCACCTGCTGAGCGAAGAGGACCTGTGGCGGATGTTCCAGAAAATGATGGTCGTCAGTTCCCGGTTTCTTGCCGAATGGCGGGAGTCCGGTCGGGCGCTGGCATTGTCGATCAACGTACCACCGTCGATATGCGTACGCGAGGATCTCGACGCGTTTGTGCTCGGCGTGCTGGAACAGCACCGCTTGCCCGTGGACGCACTCGTTCTCGAGTTGCTGGAGGCAGGATCCGTCGATGAGCACTTGTTGCAGGAATCGACGACGCGTCTGGCAGGTCATGGCCTGCATCTCGAGCTGGATGATCTGGGCTCGGGATTCAGCAGTCTGGTGCGCTTCCTCCAGTTGCCGTTCGCGGCGACCAAGATCGACCGGGGCATTACGCTGGAACTGCGCAAGCATCCTGACAAGGCGATGGGCCTGATCGAAGGAATCATTGACATTGCCACAGCTTTCTCGCGACCGATCGTCATCGAAGGTTTGGAGGACGCCGGCATGGTCGAAGCATGCGGCGTTCTTGGCGTCGACTTTGGCCAAGGGTATTGCCTCGCTCGTCCGATGGCCGCCGAGGATTTCCCGCGCTGGCTGGACCAGTATCGGGCGCCGCCACCCGACCGGCGCATTCGCAGTTTCTTGGGTGCATTGGCCATTGCATGGGCAACGCATCGCAGCATCACCGAGATTGCGAAACTCGGTCCGCTGGAGGTTTGCCCGCTCACGCACTTCCTGCGTCAGGTTCGTGGTCCGGATTGCGATGCCGAGGCCCTCCATGCGGCGATCCACGACGGGGGCCGCAATGCCGCGATCGAGGCACTCAAGTTGATCGAGTGGCTTGTTCAGGAAGCCGTGAGAGAAGGCGGCACCCCGGGCGAGGCACCGTCCTCTTGATGCCGATTGCATTCCACGCTTCGAACGAGCCAACTTTTGCGCACGGACCGCCGCCCGCTTGAGCCCAGGGTTGCTCGGCCGATGGATGACCCTGCAATCTCCAAATGACATTGATTACGGTCCTTCGGGAGTGCTGGTTCATGGATAAGAAATCGCGATTCTGGTTTCCTGCAAAGCGGTATGGGTGGGGCTGGGGACTGCCCGTTTGCTGGCAGGGCTGGGCCGTTTTGCTGGGCTATTTCGCGCTCATGCTCGCGGTCCAGGCGATCGTGCCACCCGCACGCGACATGCCGCTTTCCATCGTGATCGAGGTTGTCCTGACGGCCGCATTTCTCGTGGTCGTCTGGGCCACGGGCGAGCCGCTGCGCTGGCGATGAAGGAAGCAGGACGCTGACGACCCCGCCAGCTTGGGTCGTGCGGAGCGTCCGTGCAGCGAGGCCGTGCAGCCGGCGCGACTTCCGAAAATCCGTGGCCAACGCCGCATCGGTTGAGCTGCGCCGGCAAATCGCCTACAAAGCCCAGGGGTCCGGGCGCACGCTGAGCATCGTCGATTGCTGGTATCCATCGAGCAAGACCTGCTCGGCCTGTGGCGCGGTCAACAGGGCGCTCACGCTGAGTCAACGCCACTGGATGTGTTCCGCCTGCGGCGCCGAGCACGACCGCGACGACATCGCCGCGATCAGCCTCGACCGCGAACGCCCGGGCCCGATCACTGCAAATCCCCCGATGAGCGGGGAAATCGACGCACGGGAAGACTTCGGCGCGGTGGCGGAAGTGCCGGTCATCGCGCTTGCGCAGCGCCGCCGTTCGCCGAGCCGCGAGGAGCTTTACAACAGCCGCAGGCTGGTCACCCATCGCCACGCGTTGCGCGCCGAACCGCCCGAAACGCCGGTCCGGAGCCGGTGGTGAGGGTGGGGAGCGAGACTCAGGTTGTTCCATAATCGGTCGACGGCCGGCCTGACGGCGGCGACTTCGGGGATTCCGCATGAACCTATCCGCACGGCGCATCCTTGTGGGCGCCATTGCACTCGGCATGGCTACCGAAGCATTCGCGGGAGCGCCACCGGATTTCCAAGCGTTGAGCCGGATCGTATCGGTCTCCGGCTACGAACAGCAGCTCTCGGGCGCCATCGCGCACCAACTGGCTGGGCTGCATCCGCATACCGACAACCTCGGGGACATCTGGGTCACGGTCGGCACTGGAGCACCCCATCGCCTCGTCGTCGCGGCGATCGACCAGCCGGGTTACGTCGTCAGTGGCATCACGGCCAAGGGTTACTTGCGCGTGCAGCGCCTGCCGCAGCGCAAGCCGAACGCGGTTTTCGACACCCTGCGCTTCGCCCAGCCCGCCTATGTCGTGACCCCGAAGGGTCTGCTGAACGCTGGATTCGCAGGCCTAAGCATCCACCTGTCGACCGGGCGGATGGATCCGCCAGCCATGTCGCACCTGGACAACTTGTACCTCGACATCGGGGCAACCTCCGCGGCCGAGGCCCGTACCGCCGGCGCCGACCTCCTCGAGCCCGTTGCCCTGGCGCAGCCGCCGATGACGGTGGGCACCGATGATGAAGCGGGCGCTGCGGCCGGTGATCGATTCGGTTGGGAAGCAGTGCTCGAGGCAGCCCAGGGGCTGGCGCGCACGTATGCCCGGGGTACCACGACCTTCGCCTTCGTGACCCAGCAATGGCTCGGGGGACGTGGCTTGTCGCGGCTTCTGACCGAGCTCCCCGTCGACGAGGCGGTCTTCGTCGGGCGGATCGAGCCGACAACGACCACGGCCGCCGACTTGCGACCCGGTGATGGCGTGGTGATCGGCTCGACAGCGCCCGCGAGTGCAGGAACCCTCCCCGACGCGCTGCATGCCCTGGCCGTCGCGAACCACATCCGCTCCGTTGTGCTCGACGAGAAACCCCCGGTGATCAGCGGTTTCGGCCCGAAGCCCAGCTGGCCCGGACGATTCGCGATGCTCGGTGTGCCGACGCTCTACCCCGTGACGCCGGCCGAGACCTTCTCGCGGTCCGACCTCCGCAAGCTGACCCGGCTGGTCGAAGATTATGTCGGCGAACCCGTGACGCCGATGAGCGAGGCGAACGACCCGTTCGATGCAGCACGCCAGCCTTCGGCGGGGTCCGGCGTTCCGGTCCTTGATCGGGCGCGAGCGCCTGACCCACGCCTGCTCAAGACCCTCGAGGCGGTCACCACCGCATATGGCGCCAGCGGGCACGAGGAGGGCACACGCGAAGCGATCCTGAGCCGGTTGCCCGCGTGGGCGCGGCCGCTGGCGCACGTGGATCCGGCCGGCAATCTCGTGCTGCACATCGGGCATGCGGTGCCTGGCGTGCACGCGCCATCGATCCTCTTCGACGCGCACATGGACGAGATCGGCTACCAGGTGACCCGCATCAGGAAGGATGGCGCCCTCGTCGTGCGCGAACTCGGCGGGTTCTATGGGCGCTATTACCTAGGCCACGTGATGTTGGTCCACCTTCCGGATGGCCAGAGCGTCGGTGCGGTGCTGGGTCTGCCGCACGGCTGGGATCGTCCCGGGTTCCGGTGGCCCCCAGCGATGAGCACGTTGAACGCGACCGCGGAGGCCTATGTCGGCACCGATTCGCTTTCGGCGACCGAGCAGCTCGGAATCCGCGTCGGCGACTTTCTGACGATGCCGAAGACCTACCGGCCGTTGCTGGGCTCGCACTTCGAAATTCGCAGCATCGATGACCGGGCCGGAGATACCGCGCTCATCGAGGCCGTGAGGGCGCTCGGCCCCGACTTCGCTCGCAAGCACCCGGGTCGGCAACTGACCTTCCTGTGGGCCACGCGCGAGGAGGTCGGGCTGGAGGGCGCGGCTGCCTATGCAGCGCGGGTCGCGAAGCTGGGGCGTGAGCCGGACGTCGTGTTCGCCATCGACATGTTCGTGAGCAGCCAATCGCCGCTCGAGACGCACCGGTACGGTGACGAACCGCTGGGCAAGGGTTTCGTGGTGCGCGCGGTCGATCTGTCCCACATCGATTCGCCCGCCGACGTGGCGCGGGTCGTGGCCCTCTCGCGCGCCAACCATATTCCCGTGCAGTATGGCGTGACGGGCGGCGGCAACGACGCAGCAGTGTACACGCGATACGGCGCCAATGCCGTGGCGCTGGGTTGGCCCACCAAATATTCGCACTCGCCGGCGGAGCAGTCGGACACGCGCGATGTCGAGGCGCTCAGCCGCATTTGCACCGTCCTGGCGACCCAATGGTAAGGCGGACCGGCCCGGTCGGCGTGCGCCCCTTGCCGCGGAGCCTTGATGGACCGTGGTGGCCGCGAGGCGGGGCGGCCACGGCCCATCCCGCGGCGACCGGGCGTGCATGCGCCTCCCGGTCGTCCGCGGCACGATTTCTGTTGTCCACTTCCCGAAAAGGAGAGGCTCCCATGCGACGTCTGCGATGGATGGTTCCGACTCTGGCGCTGGCCCTGTTGTCGGCGATGCCTGCGCATGCCAGCGATGCGGCTGCCTGGGTACCGTTCCAACTGACCGATGTGCGGCAGATGGTTCGACTGCAGCAGCCGGTGATCGCGCCGGACGGCCGATACGTGGCGCTGGTCGTCACGCGCTTCGATTGGGCGACGGACGAGGCCCGCCCTGAGATCGACCTGGTCAACGTCGCCACGGGCCGGATCCGGCCGCTGACGCAGCGGCGCAAGGGGATCAGCGCCGTGCAGTGGGCGCCGGGGGGTCACCGGCTCGCGTTCATTGCCGAGGCTCCGCCGGAAGCGGCGGGTGCCGCGCCGAAGGCAGCGGCTGGCAAACCGGAGACGAAGTCCCAACCCCAGGTCTTCGTGATGCCGATGGACGGTGGCGATGCGCGGCAGGTCACGCACGCGCCGCGGGGGGTTGTCGGTTTTGCGTGGAGTCCCGACGGCCAGCGCATCGCCTTCATTGCCGAGGACGAGCCGGCCAATGCGAAGGCACTGGCCCAGCACGACGGAGCCTTTGAAGTCACCGACGGCAACTTCCAGCTTCGCAATGCGTTGGCTCCCTGGCACTTGTGGGTCGTATCCAGCGAGGGCGGCAAGGCGACGCGGCTGACGCAGGGAACCTACAGCCTGCAGACCGACCAGCAGGGCACGCCCTATCCAGCCTGGAGTGCCGACGGCAAGACAATCGCATTTATTCGCTACCCGAGCCCCTATTGGGGTCCCTCGTACCATTCGATCATCGATGCCATGCCTGCCGGAGGCGGCACGCCGCGTGTCCTCTCCGCCCGGCAAGGCGCCATGGCCGTGCGCTTCCAGCCCGGCAGTTCGTCGCGTTACGCCTACCTGCGTCCGCTGCATGGCGACGAGAACAACGGCAACGCGGTGTACGTGGGCGAATACGGGCACGATCGCGATGCGACGGCGGATCTTGCGCGCAACATCGATACCTATGCCTGGATGCCGGGTGGCCACGATCTGCTGGTGAGCGGCGAGCTGGGCACGCGCTCGGTGATGTGGCTGCAGCCGCTGGATGGACCAGCGCGATTGCTCGACCTGGGCCACGTCAACATCCAGCAGCACCAGCCCACTGTTTCCCGCACCGGCACCGTGGCCTTCATCGGCAGCACCGCCACGCATGCCGACGAGCTCTACGTGCTGCCGCACGTCGGCGATGCACCTCGGCGTCTGACGGATCTCAATGCCTTCACGGCAGATCGCCGTCTGGGCCGCACAGCGAGCATCGACTGGACCGGTCCCGGCGGGTTCCACGAGGACGGCGTGCTGGTCTATCCCGTCGATTTCCACCCGGGACAGCGTTATCCGCTCGTCCTGGTGATCCATGGTGGACCCGAAGGTGCGAGTACGGTGGCCTTCTCGCCGTTGACGCAGCTGCTGTCCGCTGCTGGGTTCGTCGTCTTCGAGCCCAACTATCGAGGCAGCACGAACCTGGGCAACGCCTATCAGCACGCGATCTATCGCGATACGGGGCAGGGCCCGGGCGAGGATGTCATGGCGGGCCTTGCGGCGGTCGAGAAGCTCGGCATCGTCGATGCGAACCGCATCGGCGTGAGCGGCTGGAGCTACGGTGGCTACATGACGACGTGGCTGACGGGCCACTACGGCGTCTGGAAGGCCGCGGTGTCCGGGGCGGCGCTGACCGACTGGGTGATGGACTACACGATCGCCTATTACCAGACGGGGGATACTTACTTCTTCGGGGGTTCGCCGTGGCGTGCCAAGGACTATGCGATCTGGCGCGCGCAGTCCCCCATTGCCTATGCCCAGCATGTCAAGGCACCGACGCTGATCATGGGGGACGTCGGCGATCCCAACGTGCCCCTGGTCAACAGCTACGAGTGGTACCACGCATTGCGCGACAACGGCGTCGAGGTGCGGTTCATCGCCTATCCAGCCGATACGCACTTCCCGGAGGACATCGTGCAGACTACCGACGTCTATCGGCGGTGGGTCGGCTGGATGGAGCACTACCTGCATTGATGCTGGCCGACCCGGCGTGCGGCGGCGCGTCCGCCGCGCGCCTTACTGGTCGAGCAGCAGGCGTTCGAGTTCGAACACGTGCGGGTCGTCTTCGCCGAGCGCGCGCAAGGCTGCGGCCAGCCGCAGCAGGTATTCGGCATTGCGACCGCTGGGACCCGAGGCCCGGCGGATCTGGTCCGCAATCGCCGGTGCCGGCGCGTCGCCCAGCCAGGCCGGATTGCCGGGCTCGGCGATATAGATCCACGCGTCGATTTCCGTACCGTCTCTGCGTTGCAGCCGCACCGGGGACCGCTGATAGCCATTCTGCTCGCGGACGTCCAGATGCCCGAGGACGTTCGCGCCGACGCGGTAGGCCACGCCGGCGCACGTCGCACCCGAGGTCCTGACCAGTGTCAGCACGCGTCCGGGCGCTTCGGGGGTGCCGCGATGGTCGTGCGAGCCTTGCCAGATCTGAGTCTCACGCCCCACCCTCGCCGCCGGTTCCGGACCGGCGTTTCGGGCGGTTTGGCGCGCAGCGCCTGGCGATGGGTTCGCGGTTCGGCGACCGGCGGTGCTGCGGCAGCGCGATGACCTGCGCTGTCGCCACCGCGCCGAGGTCTCCCCGCGCGTCAGTTCCCCCACTCATTGGGGTACGCCCCTCCGGGCC
>DAIDLH010000041.1 GCA_027449605.1 Candidatus Muproteobacteria bacterium
CCCACTTGCAGCACTTCCTGTCCCGGCGCATGGCCGCGCACCTCGGCCGAGGGCGAGTACACCCGCAGGTATTCGCAGGGCAGATTGAAATGACTGCCGTCGTCGAACGCCACTTCGAGAACGCGCGATTTCTGGTGCAGCTTGATGTCGGTTGGTCTGATGGTGTCTTTACCCATATTTCCCGCCTGCCTGAAAATAACGACCGTCAGTATATTCGGCCGGTCGTTGCCGGGGCCAATGTCACGAACCGGTAATGGTAACCAAATTGTCATATTTATGATATGAAATGGCGTCCAAACCAAGGGTCATTGCGCCCGGACACTTAAATCATGCGGGCCAAAATCCTCATAGTCGAAGACGAATCCGCGATCCGGCAGATGGTCTGCCTGGCCCTGTCACAGTCGAGCTACGACTGCATCGAGGCAGCCGACGCCGCCGAAGCGCAGACGAAAATCCTCGCCGACATGCCCGACCTGATCCTGCTCGACTGGATGCTGCCGGGACTGAGCGGCGTGGAATACTCCCGGAGGCTGCGGCGCGAGAAACTGACGCGCGATATCCCCATCATCATGCTGACGGCGCGCACCGAAGAACACGACAAGGTGGCCGGGCTCGACAGCGGCGCCGACGATTACGTCACCAAGCCGTTTTCCACGCGCGAGCTGCTGTCGCGCATCAAGGCGCTGTTGCGGCGCACCGCGCCGCACGCCGCCCAATCCCAGGTGGAAATCGGCGGCTTGATGCTCGATCCCGTCACCCATCGCGTCAGCGTGCACGGACAATCCCTGGAAATGGGTCCCACCGAATTCCGCCTGCTGCAATTCTTCATGACCCATCCCGAACGCGTGCATTCGCGAGAACGTCTGCTCGACAGCGTATGGGGCAGCAACGTGTACGTGGAAGAGCGCACCGTGGACGTGCACATCCGCCGCCTGCGCAAGATCCTGACCGCCACCGGACACGACCGGCTGGTCCAGACGGTGCGCGGCGCGGGCTATCGTTTCTCGACCCAGGACTGAGCGCGTGCATCCCGGACTGTGGCGCGAAATCTGGATTCTCGCCGGCATCGCCGCGCTGAGCCTTTTCTTGGGCGCGCTCACCGGCCGCCCGTTCCTGGTCGCCGCGCTCGGCTTCGGTTGTTACATCGCCTGGACCCTGCGGCACCTGCGTAATCTGCACCGCTGGCTGCTGGACCGCCGCGCCGGCGACATGCCAGAGGCCGGCGGATTGTGGGGCGAGGTCTTCGACGAAATTCACAAGCTGGTCAAACAGGCGTCACGCCGCCAGGACCAGCTGAGCGGCATGTTGGCGCGGTTCCAGAATGCCGCCTCGGCGATGCCCGACGCGGTGGTGGTGCTGTCCCAAGCAGGCGACATCGAGTGGGCCAATCGTTCGGCCGCGAGCCTGCTCGGCATCCGCTATCCGCATGACGCGGGCATGCGCCTGCTCAACCTGCTGCGCGTGCCCGGCTTCGCCCAGTACCTGGAACGCGGCGAATACGCCGAACCGCTGGAGATCACCTCGCCGGACAATCGCGAAATCCACGTCTCGATCCAGATCACGCCGTTCGGCAGCAGCCAGAAACTTGTTCTCGGGCGCGACGTCACCCGGCTGATGCGGCTGGAACAGATGCGCCGACATTTCGTGGCCAACGTCTCGCACGAACTGCGCACGCCGCTGACGGTCCTCGGCGGTTACGTCGAGACACTCCAGCAGATGGACCATATTGGGATGGAAGACCTCAAGAAACATCTTTCCACCATGCACGAGCAGTCCCAGCGCATGCAGCGCCTGGTGGAAGACTTGCTGACGCTTTCGAAACTGGAAACCGCCCCGCCGCGCACGCACGTAGAGCCGGTGGACGTCGCCGCGCTCCTGAAGAGCCTCGCGGAGCAGGCGGCGCTGTTGAGCGGCGAGAACCGCCATGACATCACGCTGGAAGCCGATCCCTCGCTCAAGCTGCTCGGCAGCCGCGAGGAGCTGCACAGCGCCTTCTCCAATCTCATCAACAACGCGGTGCGTTACACGCCTGCCGGCGGCAGGATACAGTTGTCGTGGCGCACCGTGGATGATGGCGCCGAATTCGCCGTCACCGACACCGGCGAAGGCATCGCCTCCGAGCACATTCCGCACCTGACCGAACGGTTTTACCGCGTGGACACGGCGCGCTCGCGCGCTTCGGGCGGCACCGGTCTGGGTCTCTCGATCGTCAAGCACGTGCTGCTGCGCCACGACGCCCGGCTCGAAATCGAAAGCGAGGTCGGCCAGGGGAGTACGTTCCGCTGCGTGTTTCCGGCACTGCGCGTGGAGCGCGGTTAACAAAAATTTAACCGCGGCTTCACCAGGCTTTCACCTGCCACGTTTACTCTTCAGCCCGTGAGTAATCCGCGCCTTTCCGGAAACCGGATGCGCCGGCTGATCGTCGAAGCATGCGTTCAGGGTCTAAGACGTCTGACGCGCCGCAGCGTGGCCGCCAGACCCATGAGGCCGGAACCCAGGAGCAACAGGCCGCCGGGAAGCGGAACGGCCGCCGGCGCCGGCATCATGCCGTCGTATTTTCCCCGCTTGAATTCAAGCCAGGCGTGCGCGTCGGGTTTCCCGTCCAGATCGAGATCCCAGCTCAGGAGCAAATCCCGGAAGTAATCCTGCGTGACCGTTGGGTTACGGGATTTGGAAGGTTTGACGGACTTGAAGTAGGTTTGCGTGGCGTAGTTGGCGCTGTCGGACAGGCGGTAAATCACGTCGTCGGCCGTGCCGAGCAGGCGATCGGCGCCGCGGTTGCGAAGCGCAAAATCAACCACCGTGCCGCCCGCGAAAACGTATCCGCCGCGGGTGTGCGATCCGCCCGTTATCGGGACGAACAAACCATCGTTCATGAAACCAAAATCAAAGCTGCGCCGCTGCGGTGCGTCGAGGCGTATCTTGATCTTTACCTTGGAATGCCGGTCCTTGCCGTCGACCATCAGAACTCCGGAGGATTCGGTCACGAATACTTCGTTTGGATACGATACCGAACTGGCCAAAGCCGCCGTGACGGGGAAACCGCAACCAACGACGCCGATAACGACCGATTTCAGAAATTTTCTTTTACACATGGGTAATCTCCATTTCGATGTCAGTGATGTGATGTCTCAAACGGCATGAATTATTTTTGAATGAGACGTGACGATTAGAGCAATCGCAGGTTGCATATATGTGAATAAACGGAAATAAAAATGTCGTCCGTGACTTGCGACATGAAAGCGTCACAATTCGGGAGAACGACTTGCCGGTATGAGAGACGACGCGATCGGAATCAGGCCGGCACCGGGCCTGGCAACAGCGGGGTCATGCAGGTGACATACTCCTGAAATGGAGCGGGCGGAGAATGGCGGTCCTCAGGACGTCACCTGTCGAGGGATCATGCGATGTCTCTCATGGAGGAAACCGAGGAGCAAGCCATCGACCGCCTGCTGCGGGAGATGGGTATCCGGCTGCCGGAGATCGAACAGACCGACGACGATCCGCTCCCGACCGGCACGGAAACGATTCCGCTGTCCGCCGAGGTCAGCGAGCGGCTGCTTCCGCCGTTTTCTTCCTGAACTCCGAGCGGTCGATCCGGTCCTGGTACTCCTGCACGATATTCTCGATTTCGACGCGCTTCAGCTGGGTCAGCGGTTCCCGTTGCAACATGGCGTCCAGGAATCCTTTCTTTTCGTAGTCCACGAGCAACTCGCGGTTGATCTGCAACATCTTCACGTTGTTCGCCTCGCAGGTCTCGATCAGCTGCGCCTGGTCGACCACCGTAGCCTGCAGTTGCGTTTTCTCCGCCGCGGTCTGGCGCAGGTCCTGCCCCGCTTTCCGAAGATCCTCGCTCAAGGCGGCGTTGCCTTCGCGGGATTTGGCCAGCGCGGCCTCCGAGCTTTTCTTCTGGCTTCCGAGCTTCCGGTTCAATTCGTCGACCTCGCTCTTGAGCTTGGCGTTCTCGGCCTGCAAGGCGTCGCGTTCCTGCGACATCTGCCGCAGCATGCGTTGGGCCCTGGCCACCACGGCCTTCTGGTCATCGGCGTCGGCTGCCGATACGGTCCCGCATACCAAAATAAATGGTATCGCCGCTGCGACACTGAACAATGTTGCTATGCGCATACCGATCCCCTTTCCGGAAATCCGGGACAGCTATTGCCCTTGATTGCAAACACGCCAGTTGCCCGGCGCCTGCGACGAATCAACCGTGGTATCCACATCGTGCCCAAACCCCAGGCCAGCAGTCCCCCGCTGGGCGGAATCGGCACCGGCACGAGTCTGACGGACCCTCCTCCGTTTAACGTGATCCCACCACTCGTGGGAGGCGTGACAGGGTTGGTAGCTCCGGGAGCCAAAAAGTTTACCGTCGAACCGTTCATTGTCGCGCTGCCGTTGATAACGATCTGATTTCCCGACAGCGTCAATTCTTGTCCGAGCAAATTGCCACCGAGGGTAATGATGCCTGACGTACTCAGATAGAGCGGCCCATTACCGCCGTCCAGCGTGCCATCGATCAGGATGTCTCCTGTCGCCAAGAAATAGATCGGCGTATCCGAACCATTGCGGTTGAAACCCACCGAGACGGTCGGTTCTATAGTAATGGTGCTGAAATTGAACACGGCATCGGGCACGAGATCCAGGTTGATGCTCTGCGAGGGATGGAAAATGCCGTCCGAACCGTCTGACAGGGGAACAGTGGCGGAATATGCTGGCAGTACCAGAATAAAAAAAGAAACCATGAACGTCGAAACGCATCCGAACCATGATCCGGCGCCCACCTTAAACCGCTTTAGCATTTCAGTCTCCTGTGTCACAACCGAGCGACAGAGATTTAAAATTTGGCGTTCAGGTCGATTTGCAGAACGTCGATCGCCAGCGGCGGTCCGTCGATGGTGTCCGCGCTCAACCAGCGCAGGGTCAGCCAGGTCTTCGCAGCCAGTCCGTAGCTGCCGCCCATGATCCAGCCCTTGGCGTCGGTTCCGCCGAGATGGAAATCGGAATCGGTAAAGGCATCGAGCACGGCGTCGCGCTCGAGATACTTGTAAGCCGCGATGAACTGCCAGTTGCCGCGCTTCTTCATGACCGGATTACCCACGGCCAGCTTCAGGTGATAACCACGCGTCTTGGGCTCGAGATCGAGTCCGGTGCGCTGCCGGATTTCCTCACGGTCGAAACCGATGTTCTTGACGAAATCGCCGGTCACCACCACGTGCACCGGGTCAAAGGTGTACATGTCCCAGGAAGCCGTCAGGTTCAGTTCCTTGAACTCGGGCGCGAGCGCGTAGAGTTGTGCGGTATCCCCGGTGTCCAGGCGGATATCGAACATCGAGTTGCCCTTCTGCACGAACGCCGGGGCGGTGTAATTCAGCAGCGTACTGTCCAGCTGGTTGCGCTGACCGCTGATGTGGTGGAAGTCATAATACGCCAGTCCCACTTTCAGCTCGTGATTGGGGTGGAACGTCCAGTCGACGCCCGCCTGGGCGCCGGTCATGTATTTATCGCTGGAGGATAACTCCACTTCCTGTACCGGAAACCAGCCAACCGTCGCGAAACCCTTGAGGCGATATGTCAAATCCGGTTTGAACTGGGCGGCGACGCCGTCGAAATTGATGTCCTCGTCCCACACCAAGTCGGTGCCGAACCAGGGGTTGGGGATTCTTCCGCCCCAGAACGTGAACTCCGGCTCGGGATCGAAACGCAGATAGGCGCGATCCAGCACCAGGCTGTTGCGGTTGAACGTGTTCCCGAGCGTTTGGTTGGTCGAAATCGGGTCGGTGGTGTTGCCGGTGGTCAGACGGAATCCGGCCTCGAGCTGATCGTTGACCTTCGCCAGCATGCCGAGGCGCGCACGCAGGCGCAAGCGGTCGCGATCCACCGAATCGTTGACGAAGGCGTTGACGCCGGCTTGCGTGACCCCGCCGGCGTTGTTGATCGCCTGGTAGTTCGGCGTAGCGCCTGAGTTGCCGGTCGGGAAGAAATCCTTCTCATAGCGCAGACGGATATCGCCGTCCCACCGGATACGATCGAGCCACTCCGGCAGCCTGCCCGGATCGCCCCAACGTTCCTCCTTGGCCTGCGCGAGCACCTCCTGCTTGATCTGCTCCTGCATTTCTTTCTTCACCGTTTCCGGCACGTACGGCACGCGGATGACGTTGGGTTCCGCCTTGGGTTTTTCCGCATGCGCCGGCTCCTCCGGCTTGCCGGCCTCGTGCAACAAGGCATCGGCCTTCTCCTGCGTGAGCACGCCCTGCTCGACCAGCAGCTTGATGAGCTTGAGCGTGGTGGAGTCCACGGCCGGCGATTCGTCCTTTTCCGCGGCCGCGGCGGTCACGCCGGCCAAGGCGCACAGCAGGGCGGCGATGCCCCATTTCTTGAGGTTCGTTCTCACGGTATGTCCGACAAGGAGTTGTGTAATTCAATTATTGAAAGGATCACGCCCCGGTTACTGACGCGAGACAATTTGCAGCCTGACCGGCTGCGGCAGACCCGGCGGCATCTCGTCGCCGAGCGATCCGATCTGCGCGAGCGCAGCCTTGATCGAGCCGTCCACTTCGGCGTTGCCCGTGGAGTTGGCGAGTTCGTAGCGTTCGATACGGCCGTCCTGACCGAGCCACAGCCTGACCGTCACCACGTAATTGGCGTCGCGCACCTTTTTATTGCCGGCCAGGGTCTTGTAGATCGACCCCTGAATGCGATTCGCGAACGCGGAAAACGCCCCGCCTTCGAGCAGGCCGCGGCCGCCCTTGCGCGCGCGCAACTGGAACCCGTCCGAACCGTTGCCGTCCGCGTCCAATCCCAGATCGCCCGGCGGCGGCGCGTCATCCTGGCTCACGGGTTGCGGTTCCGGAATCTGCACTTCTTCCTTGATCTCGGGTTGCGGCGGCTGCTCGATGGGCGGCGGAGGCGGCAGCAGGGATATCTCGTGAATCACCTGCTTCATCTTCGGCGGCGCCGGCGACAGCACCAGGTTGACGATGCCGTAGACGCCGCCGGCGAGCAGCAACACCACCGCCCCGGCGAGCAGGAAACGCGGACGCAAGGCGTTCGACTTGCGCGCGCCGACGGGCACGGCGCCGGCATCCAGATTGAAACCGATCATCGCGGTCATTTGACGAGCCTCTGTGTCACCAAACCGAGTTGCGTAATGTCCAGACGCCCCATGAGATCCAGCACCTGGATCACCTTTTCATACTGCACCGCGGCGTCGCCCTTGATCACCACCGGCAGCGCCGGGTTCGCCGACTTGTACTGGCGCAACCGCGTTTCCAGCTGGTCCATGGTCACCGGAAACGTGTCGAGATAGATCGTGCCGTCCGCGGCCACCGTGATCGCCTTGGTCTGCGGCTTGGCGAGACTCGGCGCGGTGCTCGCCTTGGGCAGATTCACGCGGATGCCCTGCACCGTCGCCGTGGTCATGATGATGAAAATCACCAGCAGCACGTACGCCAGGTCGAGCATCGGCGTGATGTTGATGTCGCTATAGGGCTCGTTTTCGGCCTGCGTTTTCATGGAGAATCACCTCGTCGGCGGCGTAGGTTTCGGCCATCTTGCCGATGAACTCGTCGATGAACACCTGCATGTCGGCGGCGATGTTCTTGATGTGCGAAACGATGTAGTTGTATCCGAACAGCGCCGGGATCGCGACCAGCAGGCCGGCCACGGTCGCCACCAGCGCGGCCGCGATGCCGGGCGCGATGGCGTTGATGTTGACGTCGCCGGTGGCGGCGATCGCGGCGAACGTGATCATCACCCCGATCACCGTGCCGAGCAGGCCGAGAAACGGCCCGCCGCTGATGGCGATGGTAAGCAGCACCAGCAGATCGTTGAGTTTCTGGTTCTCGCGCACCTGTGCGGCGTCGAGACTGGCGCGGATGGCGTCGATGGCCTGCGGCGTCAGTATCTTTCCCTGCGTCAGGCGCGCGTCGGTCTGACCGAAGCGGTGCTTCAATTCCTGGACGCCGACGTGATACACCCGGTAAATCGTCGAGCTTTGATAGTGGTCGTGAACGCCGGACAGGGCGCGATCGAAATCCGATTTCGCGTCGCCGCCGTTCCCGTCCGTTTCCCGGTCCAGCGCGCCGGGATCGCGGCTGAGTTTCTGAAACGCCTGCACGAACCGGAGGTTGTCCTCCCGGACGACGCGAATGACCATGATCTTGTTGACCATGACCCACCAGCTGATGCCCGCCATGACTGCCAGCAGCACAATCACCACCCACCCGTCCACCGTGACGGCGCGCAGAATGGTGCCGAAATACGACGTGCCGCCGCCTCCGCCCTGCACGTCTTCTCCGGGTACCGCGAGTTTGGCGTCCGGCCCCTGCCCCAGCGCCGCCGCCTTGATCCAGTCGGCGCTGCGCGCCGCGTTGGAAAACTGCACTTCATCGAGTTCGCCGCTGAAGCCGCCGGCGCCGCTCACGGACGCGCCCAGCACGATGTCGCCGTCGAGCGCCGGCGCCGGCGTTTCAAGCGCCGCCACTTCGCGCTCGTCGAGATAGATCGCGAGACGCGCGCCGCCGGACACGGCCACATGATGCCAAGTGCCCGGCGCGAGTTCGCCGGCGGGTGACGTCTCCTGAGACCGACCGCCGCGCATCAGCTGCACGACAAGCCGCGTTTGATGGACGCGCACGCTGATCGAGTTGGCGGCGTCGCCGCGCGCGAACAATACCGCGTTGTTCTGCGGCGCGGCGGGCTTGACCCACGCGGAAAACGTGAAGCCCGACTCGGCGAACTTGAGCGAGGGCGAGGCGGTAATGACGATCTTCTGCGATCCGCTGAACTTCGCGCCCGCGCCGATGACCGAGGCCGGCACATGCTCGGCCGTCGATTGCGCGGCGTTGTTCGCGTTGGCCGTCTGGTCCTTGGGCAGGCCCGGCGCCTCGAAGTGATACACCGCGGCGAAATGGGCGTCGTAGACCGCCTTGGCGTCCTGGGCCGGCGCGGCATTCGGGTTGCCGTACTTCATCCACACATGATCGGTCTTGCCCGCGGCGAGTTTCGGCAACTGCACCCAGATCAGGGCCAGTTCGTTGAGCGAATCGAATTTTTCGATCTGATGCGGCAGCGGTGTTTTGCCGTCGGCGGCGAAGAAGCGCAGGTCCGAGCCGTCTTCCTTCACGTCCAGGAAATGCGCGAAGTTGCCGGTGTGCAACCGCACCAGCACCGGTACCTGGGAAAGTTCCTCCTTGAGCGCCGCGCCGGAATCAGTCGTGTTGAGATTGATTTTTTTCTGTCCGGCCCAGTCGTCGGCCCACGCGGAATATGGCAGCAGGGTAACCAGAAAACCAATTAGCAATACAAACACCCGCGGCATCGATAGTCCTTTAATATTTCTGGAGATTATTAGCGCCTGACGATCAGGGTTTGCATCCTACAGAGAAAATATTACAGATTGATGTCAACTCCATGCCGCGCGGGTCGTGCGAAACAAGCTGGCGATACGGTGGAGCGCATAAAAACGAGGCCCGGATTCACCGGGCCTCGTCCGACTTGCCATACGAAGAGACAGATGCACTACGCCGGTCTGTCTCCTGGCCTGCGTTCGTAGCGCAATGCCGGCATGTACATCGCGAACTCAGTTACCGGGAACGATCACCGGCTCGAAGTGGAATACGTTGGCGCTGTTCCGGTCCACGGTCACTTTCACCCAGTGCACGTTGGGGCTGCCGAAAGTCTCGACACGGGTAAAATTCTTCAGCATGTTGGCCTGATTGAACAACGGCTTGTCGATCTTGAAGAAATGCGTATCGCCGTGCACCAGCACCACTTGGCCGTCGAAGGCCTGGGTCTCGGCGGCAAGCGTATTTAGGAACTCGTTGTAACCGTTCACGTCCGGTGACGCGCGTTCATTCACCGTTTCCGTCTCCGGCAGGTCGAAACCCGGGTCAGCTTGCATGATCACCATCAGCCCCGCCGCATGACGCTGCTTCGCGACCTGGAACGATTCGATCAGCCACGCGATGTTATGCGCGTTGCGATCGGCGTATTCGGCGTTGTCCGCATCGCAGTCGGCCTGGGTGCGGGCGCTTTTCGAACTCAGGCACGCGCCATCGTTGATTTTGTTATTGTTGCTGCCGGGGATGTTAAGACCCACGAAGACCGCGCCCTTGTGTACCCAGCGGGTGTTTTCGCTGTACGGGCCGGCAACGGCGCCCTGATGCTCCAGGATCATCTTGCGCTGCCCAAAGCTTTCTTTCGTGCTGAAAAGGGCGTGGCGAATGAAAGCGAGCCGTTCCAGCGCATTGTAGCCGCCGTTGTTGGTGCGGTGGCAATCGGTCCATTCGTTATCGCCCGGCACATAGACCGTCGGGGCCTTGACCTGGTTGAAGCGTTCAATCGCCTTGGCGCCGATCAAATCATCGGTGCAGATCGAGCTCCCATCCTTCGTGTCGCCATCGAATGCGGTAAATGCGAGGCGGGCCGAGTTCATGCTGGCGATCAACGCCAGGATCTTCGGATCATCGCCGTTCTTGGCATAGGGCATGTCGCCCCACAGCGCGAATTCGAAACGGCCATTGTCGAGATCGTTCTCTTGATCGCCGAGGTCGGTGTCCGCCACGGCGATGTTTGCGGCGAGCATGGCGCTCACGCAAACTCCAATGTTCAGCAACCGTAATATGTTTTTAGCAGGCATCATGGTTTGGTCTCTCTTAATGGAATATCCTTGCGGATGAATAGCTGCTGACATCAATCAGAAAAAAATAATGTAGCGGAGAATGATTGCAGTTATTTGAAACTTTTCTGAAGTTTGCGTGCCGCCGTCAAGTTGACGCTAAACCCGATCCTCACATACACGCACCGCGACCCTGGCCTCGGTCACCGAGCTGCGGCCGGTGTAGACGAAGATCGCGATCCAGAGCACTTGCAGGAACAACAGCATGCCCGGGCTCCACAAGGTTTCCGTCACGGCGAACAGATCGGCCTTGGGATGCGCGACGGCGGGCAGCAGAAAAGCAACGAGCAGCGCGTACACGACGCCGGCCACGGCCATCCACTGATAGGCGCTCGCCTGTCCGTCGCCGCGATAATCGGCGCGCCAGGTTTCCGAATAGATGCGCCACAGCTGCGTCACGGTGATCGTCGCCAGGAAGGCAACGCCCTCCTGCCCGCGCAGGAACAGCCAGAAACCGGCCAGCCCGGTGGCGACGTACAGCAGCGCGGTGAGTCCCTGCACCGGCAACACGCGCGCGCCGTCGAGGCCGCTGGCGTAGGCGATCTTCTTGGTGCGGCCCAGGAACACGAAGTGCCAGCGGGAAAAAAGTTTCTGCGCCCACGGCGGCGTTTCCTCGAGGCGCTTGCCGTAGCAGCAGCCGAAGCTGATGCAGCCGAGACGTCCGAGCCCTTCGCCGAAGGCGTAGGCGATCGCCGCGGCGGCGAGCACCGGAAGGTACGGCAGCACCGGCTTCGGATTGCCGGAAAAGGCGTTGACGAGAAACGCC
Organism: Candidatus Muproteobacteria bacterium; assembly: GCA_027449605.1. GTDB lineage: Bacteria > Pseudomonadota > Gammaproteobacteria > Acidiferrobacterales > Sulfurifustaceae > Sulfuricaulis. The sequence goes on from DAIDLH010000041.1 coordinate 11,445, forward strand.
ACCGCCGGCACCGCGAACAGCGCCACGAAAAAAGCCGCCGCCACCGAGAAGGTATGGCGCTTCTTCTCGACGATCCCGGCCACGATGCGCGACGCCGGCACGCACACCAGCAACGTCCCGGCCACCAACGCTAGGATCATCCCGGAAGGAACACCGATGGCGCTGAGCAGCGACAGGATCGCCACCACCGCCACCACGTAGGCGACCGCCGAGAAAAAACCGTAGTACGTCAGGTTGACGCCGCGCCAATGACCGTCGGCATCCTTGACCAGCGGCAGCGTGGCGATGAACTGCCAGCGCTCCTGCGGCAGGACTCGAAAGCCCCAGAGGAGATAGGCGAACAGGATCAAACCCAGGGGGATAACGCTCAATAGTTCTGTCATGGATATTCCAGTGTCGTTAAGGAAAAATGTTTCACGAATCGTTGGCGTTGCACGCGCGGCCGATGGACGAGCGCACCGCGAGATCGGTTTCGACCAGCGGCACGCCGAAACCCCGCGAGAAACGGCTTGCGACGCCCTGGCGGCGCATGTTGGCGACGATGTCCTGGTCGAAGCAGACGCGATCGCGCTGAAACAACAGCACGTCGGTGCTGCTGCCGGGACGGTAAAGACTCTTGGGCGCGCCGCGTCGCAGGAACATTCCCGGTTGTACCGGTAGCGGCGCGTCGTAGCACACTTCGCTGTAGGCTTGCGCCACCTCGCCGATCATGAGCGCCACGATCTCGATCATGGCCACCAATCCGACGCCGGTGCCTTCGGAAACGTCGGTGTCGATGACGGTCACGTAGCGCCGGTTCTTGGAATAAGGCGTGGCCAGCGCGACGACGGCGGAGGGATTGCACGAGTGAAATTCGCCGTCGATGGCGTAGTAATCCACCACCCGGCCCGCGACCGGCGTGTGATTGTAGTGATATTTTTCCGGCGTCAGCCGGAAGATGGCGAAGTCGCCGCTCTCGAAGGCATGCAGCCATTCGCGTTTGTCGCGCCCCAGAAGTTCGACATAAGTGAAGAACTTGTCCTTGAGCCAGAGCGCCCAGCGTTCGTCGAGCGATCCGACCAGCACCTTGGCGTCGGCCGGCGACACCACGACGCGCGGGT
>DAIDLH010000042.1 GCA_027449605.1 Candidatus Muproteobacteria bacterium
GTCTACGCATACGGATTCCAGCATCTTGTTCGAGTCGTGATACCTCCGGGCGTCGTTGAGCGGCGCGGGCAGGGGATATTCGCCGAAGGCGTCGCCGTCGGGGCGGTAGCGCACGATGCGCGGGAACCGCTCGAAGCTGACGAGCAGTTCCGCGTCGCCTTTGCGCCCGTTGCGTCCGTTCAGGATATCCATGCCCTCGGAATCGGCGCGCGTGGCTTTCAGCGGCTTGCCGCTGCCGGGTTCGCGCAGGTGGACCGCCTTGAGGAGTTTCAGCCCGGTCAGCAGGCCGTTTTCAAAAACCGGTTGCAGATGAAACAGGCAACCCTTGTCGGAAATCGCGTACAGGATGCCGTCGTCATCGTCCCAGGCGAGACCGGAGAGTTGCGAGAAGCGCATCCCGTCGACGACCGGATTGGGCAATTGCAGCATGCCAAGGAAGCGCAGGCGGCCGAGCCGGTCGCCGGGTTTGATCGCATCGGACAGCGCGACCGGCCGGACTTCCAGCCCGGTGCGGGAATCGGCATGGACGCCAGCGGACAGCATCAGAACCGCCATGACGATCCAGATTGTTTTAATAAAGCGACTCTGCATCAGGAGGAAATTTCGGACGGGAAAAATCTCCGGGGCGATTGTTGACGGCAGGGTACCGATCGGCTTCAAAGAGCAAGCCACGGGATGCGGCCGGGAAGGAAACCCATCCCGCCGTGCGGCGGGATGGGCCGGTTCCGATCGGTCAGTTGACCGTGATCTTGGCCTTGGCCTTGATGTCCTTGAGCAGGGCGTTGATCCTGTCGTCCTGCATCTTGCGGTAGATGTTGGCGCGCGCGCGCTGGTCGGCCATGAACTGCTCGAAGGTCGGAACCTTGAGCGGACGGGTGTCCTCGACCTTGATGACGTGCCAGCCGAAATCGGACTTCACCGGCTCGGTCGAGACCGCGCCCTTGTTCATCTTCATGACCGCGTTGAAGAATTCCGGCACCACCATGCCCTGGTTGATCCAGCCGAGCTCGCCGCCGGCCTTGCCGCTCTGCGTGTCGACGGATTTTTCCCTGGCGAGCTTGTCGAATTTCGCGCCCTTCTGCAGTTGCGCGAGAATGTCCTTGGCCTCGCTTTCCTCCTTCACCAGGATGTGGCGCACCTTGTATTCGGTCTTGTGCGTGTTGGCCACTTCCTGCTCGAAGCGCTGTTTGACGTCGTCCTCGGTGATCGGCTTGTCGCGCAGCAGGTTGCGCTTGACGGCCTGAGCCAGGATTTCCTCGCGCACGCGCTTCATCAGCCCGCTGACCTCGGGATCCTGGTCGACCTTGTTGCTCACGGCGTACTGCGCAAGCAGCATTTTGTCGATCATTTCGTCAAGCGCGATTTTCTTTTCCTTGTCCTTGTCCGGGATCGGACCGACCTGCTGCTGGCGGATTTGCAGATAGCTCTGGTAATCCGATTCCAGGATGTTGTCGCCGTTGACGGTGGCCATGACCTTGCTGGATTCCTTGGCCGCGTCTTTCCCCGCTTCTTCGGCGGGTTTCTTTTCGCAGCCGGCCGCGAACAGGCTGCCGGCGGCCAGCAGTACGAGGAGGGATGTGCGTAAAGTAGACATGAATTTTCCTTGATGACGGTTGTGATGGGTTGGTGATGGTTCACTGTTCATCCGGCGTGAACGCCTGGATGCTGAGCGCATGAATGTCCTTTTTCATCATGTCGCCCAATGCCTGGTAAATCATCTGGTGCCGCTGCAGGGCGCTCTTGCCCTGAAAACGGGGTGAAACCACGGTGACGGCAAAATGCCCGCCGCCGCTCCTGGCGCCCTCGTGTCCGGCGTGCAGGCGGCTGTCGTCGCGCACCTCGATTTTCTGGGGTGCGAGGACTTCGCGCAAGCGATTTTCGATCTGCGTCGCGCGTTCCATATTCATGGTAATACCTTGCGAAATGGTTTGACGCTGACGCTGGCATAAACGCCGGCCGTGACGTAGGGATCGGCGTCGGCCCAGGCCTGCGCCTCCTCGAGCGAATCGAACTCGGCCACGATCAGGCTGCCGGTGAATCCGGCCGGGCCGGGATCGTTGCTGTCCACGGCCGGACAGGGGCCGGCGAGCAGCAGGCGACCTTCGTTGAGAAGTTGCTGCAGGCGTTCCAGATGCGCGGCGCGCACGGCAAGGCGGCGTTCGAGACTGTCTTCGACGTCGGCGCCGTTAATGACGTACCACATCAGTCGGCGGCTCCGTCGGGAGTGGATTTGTCGTGGTTGGATTTGTCCTGCATGTGCCGCGCCATGAACACGGCCTGCCCGATCGCGAACAGCAGCGTCAGTCCGAGCAAGCCGAAAACCTTGAAGTTGACCCAGATGCCGCGACGGGTGTCGGCGTCGAGGTCGAGGCCGTAATAAAACGCCACGTAAAGATTCGCCGCGCCGAGCAGCAGGAAGAAAATCCCCCAACTCAGGTTGAGGCGCTTCCATACCGGCGCGGGCAGCGCGATCTGCGCCGACATCATGCGCTCGATGGCGGTCTTGTTTCCAAACCACTGGCTCGCGAGCAGCAGCGCCGCGAGTATCCAGTACACCAGCGTCGGCTTCCATTTGATGAAGATGTCGTTGTGCAGCGCCAGCGTCAGGCCGCCGAAGACCGCGATGACGCCGAGCGTGACGAGATGCATGGTCTCGAATCGGCGGTGCCTGAGCCAGAAGAGGCCGGTTTGCAGGAACGACGCCGCGATCGCCACGGCCGTGGCGACGTAAATGTCGAAGAACTTGAAGGCCGCGAAAAACAGCAGCAGCGGAAACAGGTCGTAAAGGAATTTCATCGCGCAGGCTGTGGCAAAAGGAGCGCTATTTTCGCATTACCGCGGCACGGGCGGCAATGCCCGGCGTGTAGCCGCCGGATCCCGAGGCGCAGCTCCTTCGGAGACGGCGGCAGTAGCGCCCATGGTAACATCGTTCTTTGCGGCTACTGCGCCCATTGCCGAAAGAGCATTCGCCTCGGGCACTGGGCGCTAATGCATTCTGGGCCGTGTCCAGCGGTCGAAAAAGCGGCCCATGACCTGGCGCACCGGCTGCGGGTAGTTGAGCGCCTCCATCTGCTGCATGCCCTCGGCGAAGAACGCCGCGGCGTCCTCCGGCAGGTAACGCACCAGGTCCTCGAACACCTTCTCCATGAGCTGCGGATTGTGCGTGCGCGTTGCGACGATGCCGCGGTTCAGGTGCAGCACGCGCCACGGACGGCCGGGATTGGTTTTTTCCAGGTCTTCCTTGATGAGCTTGGCGCTGGCTTGAATCACGCGGCTCATGTACTCGGTCACCGGCTCGAGCGACGCCGGGTCGTGCATGCGGTTGGAGAAATTGGCGAGCGCGTTGACCACCGGGTCGAGCGTGCGGATCTGGCCGTCGTGGCGCATGATCCAGTCGGCGGAGGCGAGGATCACGATCTCCAGATCCTGCCGCGGCACCGACAGGTTGAGCTGGCCCGCCCAGGCGATGAGGTCGGTCAGCAGCGTGATGCCGTAATCGCCGATCTGGGTGGCGTCGTCGCGGGTGATCGGCCCGATCTCGCCTTCCTCGCGGTCGATCCGCGCCATCAGCGCCACAAACTGTTCGATCGCCTCCGCCAATTGCACCGGCGTGACCTGGTTGGTCTCGGCCGGGCGTCTGGCATCATAGGTGTCGATAATATCCCCCGCCGCGTGGTTGAAACGCAGTTCGGCTTCGGCAAGCGTGGGCGGCAAAGTGGTGATCATCGTCGGTCCCGGACACAATCACATTATTCAGTATAATACGTCTGTTAATCATAGACTGTTTGAAAGATGAGCAATACCGACACGGAATCCGTTTCAATTGCGGCCACGCGTTACGACCTGCATACGCATAGTCTGCGGTCCGACGGCACCCTCGCGCCGGCGGAGCTGGTGGCGCGGGCGCAGACCGCCGGCGTGGAAGTGCTGGCGCTGACCGACCATGACGTGACCGACGGTCTCGAGGAAGCGCGGGCCGCGGCGGTTTCGCTGGGCATGCGCCTGATTTCCGGCGTCGAGATTTCCGTGACCTGGCAGGGCCAGACGGTGCATATCGTCGGTCTCAACATTGATCCCGACGCGGTCGCCATGCAGCAAGGACTCGCGCGGCTGCGCGAATTCCGGCAGTGGCGCGCCGTGGAAATCGGCTGCCGGCTGCAAAAGAAGCGGATCGAGGGCGCTTATGACGGCGCGCGCCGCCTCGCCAGGGGAAACATCGTTTCACGCACGCATTTCGCGCGTTTTCTCGTGCAGCAGGGTTATGTCCGCGGAATGCAGCAGGCGTTCAAGCAGTTTCTCGCCAGCGGCAAGCCCGGCCATGTGCCCGGCCAATGGGCCGCGCTCGATGAGGCGGTAGGCTGGATACGGTCCGCAGGCGGCCAGGCGGTGGTGGCGCATCCGGCGCGGTACAAATTGAGCGCCGGCAAATTGCAGCGGCTGTTCGGTGAATTCCGCGAATGCGGCGGCGAGGCGATTGAGGTGATTTCCGGCAGCCATCCGCCGGAAGCCACTCAGCACATGGCCCGTCTCGCCGCCGAGCAGGGTTTTCTCGCCTCGGCCGGGTCCGATTTCCACGATCCGGAAAAAACCTGGATGGATCTCGGCCGGCTGCCGGCC
>DAIDLH010000043.1 GCA_027449605.1 Candidatus Muproteobacteria bacterium
CGCGCATGGCTTCAATTCAGTTCACGGCCGGATGCCCTCGATCGCGACCGGGGCCAATGCGGCCAATCGCAAACTGACCTACATCGGCGTCTCCGGCGACGGCGATACCCTGTCGATCGGGCTCGGCCAGTTCTGCCACGCCATCCGGCGCAATCTGAACATGGTCTACATCATCGAGAACAACGGCGTGTACGGCCTGACCAAAGGCCAGTTCTCGGCCTCCGCCGACCTCGGCACCAAGGCGAAGCGCGGTGCGGTGAATCGCCAGCCGCCGATCGATCCGGTGCAACTCGCGATCACGCTCGGCGCCTCGTTCGTCGCGCGCAGCTTCTCCGGCGACAAGGCGCAGCTCGTGCCGCTGCTTCGGGCGGCGATGCGCCACGACGGATTCGCGCTGATCGACGTGATCTCGCCCTGCGTGACGTTCAACGATCACGAGGGCTCGACGCGCAGTTATGCCTACACCCGGGAGCATTACGAAGAAGCCGTGCACGCGGACTTCGTGCCGTTCGCCGCCGAAATCGCGGTCGATTACGCCGACGGCACGGCGCAGACCGTGGCCCTGCACGACGGCAGCAGGATCGTATTGCGCAAGGTGGAGGCGGACTACGACCCGTCCAATCCGGGGGTCGCGCTCAACGCGATCCAACAACGCATGCGCCGCGGCGAGTATCTGACCGGTTTGTTGCACATAGCCCAGGATGCCCCGGATATCCACGCGCTCGATTCGACCCCCGATACGCCGTTGAACGCGATTCCGTTCGAGTCGCTGAGTCCCGGCGGCGACGCGCTGCGACGCGTCCTCAACGCCTTTCGCTGAATCGCGGCGGCGCGACGATCGACCGCGCCCGGCGGCCTACTTGCTCGACGCCTCCAACCGGTCCAGGTCGCGCTGAGCGGGCTGGTACCCCTGCGCAGCGGCCTTGCGGAACCACGCCACCGCCCGCTGCCTATCCTTGGGTACGCCGGCGCCGTCGGCACGCGCGATTCCCAGGTCGTACTCGGCGTCCGGATACCCTTGTGCCGCGGCCTTGCGAAACCAGAACACCGCCTTCGTATAGTCTTTGGGGACTTCGGTCCCTTGTGCGTACATGGCACCAAGCGCGGCCTGCGCCCGATCATATCCCTGAGACGCCGACTCGCCGTACCACATGACCGCCGCCCGAGGGTCTTTGGCCACACCATCACCCATTTCATAGGCGACCGCGAGGTAATACTGCGCATAGCGGTTCCCCTGCTCGGCCGCGAGCTTGCACAGCGCGGCCGCCTTGGCCGGATTCTTGGCGACTCCGTTTCCGTCCTTGTACAGCAACCCCAGGTTGTACTGCGCCTGCGCGTAGCCGAGGTCGGCGGCTTTTTTGAACCATCCCGCGGCCTGCGTCGCGTCCTGCGGCACGCCGATCCCCTTGGCATACATCACACCGATGTCGTACAACGCATCCGGATAGTGCTGGTCCGCAGCCTTGTGGAACCAGACCGATGCCTGCTGCAGATCCGGCTTTGTGCCGTTGCCCGTGACATACATCATGGCGAGGTTGGTCTGGGCAACCGGCTGACCCAGCTGCGCGGCCTTGGTGTACCAGAAGACGGCTTGCTGCGAGTTCTGGGGGACGCCCCGGCCTGTCGCGTACTGGATGCCCAGCTGACCCTCCGCATTGGCATAGCCTAAGTCCGCTGCCTTGTGGAACCATGAGACCGCCTGTGCCAGGTCCTGGCCCGGGCCGTCATGCAAGAGCATCATGCCGAGAAAGTACTCGCCGTCCGGCAATCCCTGGTCGGCAACCCTGCGATACCAGGCCGCCGCCTTCACATAATCCACCGGCACACCCTCGCCACGGGAGTACATGACGCCGAGGTTGAATTCGGCATCCGAGTTGCCTTGCGCCGCGGCCTTGCGAAACCATGCGAGGGCCTGCTGGTAGTCCTTCGTAATGCCCTCTCCCTGTTCGTACGCGACTCCCAACCCGAGTTGCGACTTCGCGTTCCCCTGTTCGGCGGCTGCGCGCAGATCGTTGAGCGTGGTCTGGGCTCGCGCACTCGGCGTCATGCCCGCGAACAGCAGGAACGCCGCCGTCGAGACGAACAACACCGCGGCGCCATGAGCGCACGGCACGGGCAGCGATTTGCGCATGTGACAGGTCCTCACGTGAATATCAATGACCCGGGACGTCGATGCGTCGTCGTTCAATTGCGGACGCGACATCGCTGTCCAAACCGCCTCACGGCACGACTTGCGCCTGCTTCGGAAGTTCTCGTATCGCCGGGTCGGTCCGCACCGGCTTGACGGGCGGTCCGTTCGACCGGCATCTCGGTCTGCCCGATCGTTTGGGCAGCGGAGCACCCATTCGCCCGGTTCCAGGCGATGAGTCGCTTTGGCGTCGCATGACGCGATCCTGACTTGGTAGCATCAGATCGCAAGGCAATTCACCGATGAAACAGTGCCGACTCCCCCTTGCACCCCTCTTCGGCGTGCTTGTCCTCACACTGACTGCCTGCAGCAGCAGTGGCGGCGGCGCGGCGCCGCCGCCGAAGCCGACGCCCCTGAGCGGCTACGTGGCCGAGCAGGCAGCCGTGGTCTCGGGATATCAAACCTTTCAGGGCGGTCTCTCCTATCCGTTGCTTCAGGTCGAGGCGACCCTGCCGGCGTCGAGCCCGCTGAAACCAGCACTCGCAGCCGGTCTCGCGCGCATGCTCGTCCAGTCGGTACGCAGAACCGCCAACGCCGTGGCGGCAACGCCGGCGCTAACCTATGACGGCACGCTCGGTCTATACGAGTCGGGATTCACGATCTCGGGTGCCGTCATCACCGACCACTTCTACTCAGACTCCGCCGGCACGCAGTCCGCCGGCACCCTGAGCGTGACCTACCCGTCCGGCACGACGATA
>DAIDLH010000044.1 GCA_027449605.1 Candidatus Muproteobacteria bacterium
TGTACCTGACCGGAGAACCGCAATCATGAATACCCGACAACTGAGATTGTTCATCGTCGCCGGCGTGGTCGTCGCGCTCGGGATTGCGACCGCCGTCTGGTACACACGCCCGGACAAGCGCGGTGCGGCGGCGCCGGAGGCGCCGGCCAAAGGCGAGCGCAAGATACTTTACTGGACCGACCCCATGATTCCGGGCCTGAAGAGCGACAAGCCGGGCAAGTCCCCCATGGGCATGGATATGGTCCCGGTGTACGAGGATGACGCGGCGGCGGGCGGCTCCGCCGTCACCGTCCGCCCTGAAATCATCCAGAACCTCGGCGTACGAACCTACCAGGTGACGCGCGGCAGCCAGCCACGGCGCGTGGCGACGACCGGCTATCTGTTCCGGGATGCGCGCGGGTTCGCCGTGCTCGTGGACCTCATCGACCACGACGCGAGCTTCGTACGCGCCGGAAACCGCGCCGAGGTGCGCGTGGCCGACGTGCCGGACCGGACCTGGGACGGCGTGATCGAGAAGATCGAATCGGACGTGGACATCGGCGCGCGCACGCTCAAGTCGCGCGTGCGCCTGAGCCGTGCGGATGCCGTCCTGAAGCCCAACATGTTCGCCGAGGTCACGATCCTGGGCGCGGCTGCGGGCAAATCGGCGCTCTTCATCCCGCGCGAGGCGCTGATCCGCACCGGCAGCCGTAATGCCGTGGTGCTGGCCCTGGGCTCCGGGCGTTTCCAGCCGGTGGAGGTGACGCCGGGCATCGAGTCGGACGACTGGATCGAGATCCGCCACGGCATCAAGGAGGGCGACGTCGTCGTAACCTCGGGCCAGTTCCTGATCGACTCCGAGGCGAGCGTGCGCGCGAGCTTCTCGCGCATGCAATCCACGGAGCCTGAGATGCCGGGCACGGCTGCGGAAACCAAGACGCCCGCCGCCGGCGCACATACCGGACATTAAGGTAGCCCTACTCGCTTTGCTCGTTCGTCTTGATTTATGACTAGTAGCCCTACTTCGTTCGTTCTGTCATAAGGATAAGCAGACCATGATCGCACACATCATCCGCTGGTCGGTCCACAATCGCTTCCTCGTGCTGCTGATAACGGCCATGCTCGTGGCCTTCGGTCTGTTTGCCGTGGCGCGCACGCCGCTCGACGCCATCCCCGACCTCTCCGACGTCCAGGTCATCATCAAGACCGGCTACCCGGGCCAGGCGCCGCAGGTGGTGGAAGACCAGGTCACCTACCCGCTCGCCACCGCCATGCTGTCGGTGCCGGGTGCCACCACGGTGCGCGGCTACTCCATGTTTGGCGACTCCTTCGTCTACATCATCTTCAAGGACGGCACCGATATCTATTGGGCGCGCTCGCGCGTGCTCGAATATCTCTCGCAGGTGATCCCGCGCCTGCCGCGCGCGGCCAAACCCGCGCTCGGGCCGGACGCCACCGGCGTGGGCTGGGTGTACGAGTACGCGCTGGTGGACCGCACCGGCAAGCACGACCTGTCGCAACTGCGCGCATTGCAGGACTGGTTTCTGAAATATGAGCTGCGCACCGTGCCGGGCGTGTCCGAGGTCGCCGCGGTCGGCGGCATGGTCAAGCAGTACCAGATCGTCGTGGACCCGGCGAAGCTGCGCGCGTACCGGTTGACGCTGCCCGATGTGCGCATGGCGGTGGAGAAGGCGAATCAGGAATCGGGCGGTTCGGTGATCGAGCTGGCCGAAGCCGAGTACATGATTCGCGCGAGCGGCTATGTGCAGAGCCTCAAGGACCTGCGCGCCATTCCGCTCGGGCTCACCTCGGCGGGCGCGCCGATCCGCCTCGAGCAGGTCGCCGAGATCCGCCTCGGCCCCGAGATGCGCCGCGGCATCACCGAACTGAACGGCGAGGGCGAGGTCGCGGGCGGCATCATCGTGATGCGCTACGGGGAGAACGCGCTCGCCACCATCGAGGCGGTGGAGCAGAAACTCAACAGCCTCAGGAAGAGCCTGCCGGAGGGCGTGGAGATCGTCACCACCTACGACCGCTCCGGAATCATCCAGCGCGCGGTCCGCAACCTCAGCGGCACCCTCATCGAGGAGTTCGTCATCGTCGCGCTCGTGTGCCTGGCGTTCCTGTTCCACCTGCGCTCGGCGCTCGTCGCCATCGTGATGCTGCCGATCGGCATCCTGGTGGCCTTCATCGTGATGCGCAGCCAGGGCATCAACGCCAACATCATGTCGCTCGGCGGCATCGCCATCGCCATCGGCGCCATGGTGGACGCGGCGATCGTCATGATCGAGAACGTGCACAAGCATTTCGAACGCGAGCAGGTGACCGACAAGAACCGCTGGGTCTTGATCCAGGAGGCGGCGGAGGAACTCGGCGCCCCGCTGTTTTTCTCGCTGCTCATCATCACCGTGAGCTTCCTGCCGGTATTTGCGCTGCAGGCGCAGGAGGGCCGGCTGTTCGCGCCGCTTGCCTTTACCAAGACTTACGCCATGGCCGCGGCCGCCGGCCTCTCCATCACGCTGGTGCCGGTGCTGATGGGCTTCTTCATCCGCGGCCGCATCCGCTCCGAGCACGAGAATCCCGTCAATCGCGCGCTGCTGCGCGCCTACCGTCCGATGCTCGATTGGGTGTTGGCGCACCCGAAGCAGGTGATCGCCGGGGCGGCCGTGCTCATCGCGCTCGGCACCATTCCGATAATGAAGGTCGGGACCGAGTTCATGCCGGACATGGACGAGGGCGACCTGCTGTACATGCCCACCACCCTGCCCGGGCTTTCGTCCGGCAAGGCGCAGCAGATCCTGCAGCAGACCGACCGGCTGCTGAAAACGCTGCCCGAAGTGAAGAGCGTGTTCGGCAAGGCCGGGCGCGCCGAGTCGGCGACCGACCCGGCGCCGCTGTCGATGTTCGAGACCGTCGTCCAGCTCAAGCCCCGATCCGAATGGCGCCCGGGCATGACCACGGAAAAGCTCATCCAGGAAATGTACGAGCTTACGAAGTTCCCGGGGCTGTCCAACGTCATCGTGCCGCCGATCAAGACGCGCATCGACATGCTCACCACCGGCATCCGCACGCCGGTCGGCATCAAGGTCATGGGGCCGTCGCTCGCGACCATCGAGGCGGTCGGACGCGAGATCGAGCAAGTCATCCGCGCCGTCCCCGGCACCACCTCGGTGTACGCCGAGCGGCTCACCGGTGCGCGCTACGTGGATGTCAGGATCGATCGCAACCGCGCGGCGCGCTTCGGGCTCAACATCATGGACATCCAGGACACGGTCGAGACCGCGATCGGCGGCATGAACGTGACCGAAACCATCGAGGGACGCGAACGCTATCCCGTGAGCCTGCGCTACCCGGCCGACCTGCGCGATTCGCTCGAGCGGCTGCGGAACCTGCCCATCCCCACCATGAGCGGCGTGCCGATCCCGCTCGCCGACGTTGCCGACGTGCGCATCGCCGACGGCCCGGACATGATCCGCAGCGAAAACGCGCGGCTCTCGGGCTGGATCTACGTGGACTTCCGCGATCGCGACATCGGCTCCTATGTCGCCGAGGCGCAAAAGGCGGTTGCGGAAAAGGTCAAACTCCCGCCCGGCTATTCGGTCGTCTGGTCGGGCCAGTATGAATACCTGCAGCGCGCCATGGAACGGCTGACCATCGTCGTGCCGTTCACCCTGGCGATCATACTGTTTCTGCTGTATCTCAACTTCCGCAACGTCATGGGCGTGCTGATCATCGTCACCACGCTGCCGCTCGCGCTCGTCGGCGGTTTCTGGCTGCTGTATCTGCTCGGCTATAACCTCTCGGTGGCGGTGGCGGTGGGTTTCATCGCGCTCGGCGGCGTGGCCGCCGAGATCGGCGTGGTGATGCTTGCCTACCTCGATCAGGCGCTCAAGCATCGACAGGAGACGCGGGAAGCGAAAGGAGAGCCGCTCACGCGTGCGGATGTCCGCGAGTCGGTCATCGAAGGGGCGCTGATGCGCGTCCGTCCCATCGTCATGACCAACGCCGCGATCATCGCCGCGCTGCTGCCGATCCTGTGGAGCCACGGCACCGGCTCGGAGGCGATGCAGCGCATCGCCGCGCCCATGGTCGGCGGCATGTTGAGTGTCGCGCTGCTGACGCTGGCGGTGATTCCGGCGGCTTATCTGCTGTGGCGGCAACGCGGTCTGTCCGGGCTGGGCGGCAAGCCATGAAAACACCGCTTGCGATGAACCATTTGAAACTGCGGAGTTCTGCGTTTGAACTCATGCAGAGCCATCGTTGTCTAATCATGCAATCCTGAAGGAGGTGTCCCATGAAAGCACGTACCATCGCCATCGCTTCGATCGCAGCGTTTTTGCTTGCCGCCGGCACGGTAAGCGCGCTCGCCGCTACGTCGCAGGACAAGAAAACGGCCGAGGAGCAAGCCAGGAAAGAAGCCTGTTTCCGGGCGCACGGGAAGCACATGAGCAAGCCCGCGGTCACGAACATCAATGACTGCTGGCGCGCGCACGGCTATCTGATGGATCGCTGAGCAGTGACGCGCTCCGCCCGTGGGGGAGATCCCGAACGATCCCCCACGGGCTATTTGCGTCTTGCCCCGGGAGTCAACCCTCATCGCCAGCCGGGCACATCGTCACCGGCCGATCAAAAAAAGTGTTTGACCCCGTACCTGGGTACGGAGCTTATATTGTTTATATAAGGTCGAATATCCCATGTCCGCAGTTGAGCTGATTTATGACGGCGATTGCCCCAACGTGCACCAAGCGCGGGAGAATCTTTTGCGTGCTTTTGGTCTTGCCGGATTGACGCCGCACTGGCGGGAATGGAATCGCGCCGACGTTGAAGCACCCGAACACGCGCACGCCTTCGGCTCACCGACGATACTCGTCGATGGCAAAGACGTCGCGGACTCGAAAGCTGCTGATGCCGCCTGTTGCCGGATTTATTCCGGCGAGAACGGAAAACATCAGGGGGCGCCGCCGGTGGCCCTGATTGCCGCGGCGCTCGCCAAGTCACCCCAAAGCGGCGGATCAAGACGCAATTTCCTCGCCCTTCTTCCGGCCATCGGAACCGCCCTCATGCCGAAACTCGTTTGCCCCGTCTGCTGGCCGGCCTATGCCGGATTTCTGAGCGCCTTGGGTTTGGGCTTCATCAATTACAGTCCTTATCTGTTGCCGCTCACCGCGATATTTCTCGTGGCAACGCTGGCCACCCTGGCTTGGCGCGCCGAAACACGGCGCGGTTATGCGCCGCTGGCGTTGGGGATATTGGCAACCGCCATGGTGCTCATTGGAAAATTCCATTTCGATTCCAACGCCGCGACCTACGCCGGCATCGCATTGCTGATTGGCGCGTCCGCGTGGAATGCATGGCCACGCCGGAATCAAACGGTGCACTGCTCCGCCTGTGTCACTGACACGAACCAAACCGATCGCCTGAAAGGAGGTGTCTCATGAACGCGAAACGAAAAATCGAAGTCTTCAGCGCCGGCTGTCCGGTATGCGAGGAAACCATGGCGCTCGTCAATCAAATCGCCTGTTCCTTGTGCGAGGTCACGGTGCTGGACACGAAACGACCCGAAATCGCGGCACGCGCGAAACAGCTCGGCATCCGTTCGATCCCGGCCGTGGTGATCGACGGAAAGCTCGCGGATTGCTGCGCCGGACGGGGGCCGGACGAAAAAATCCTGCGCGCGGCCGGCGTCGGACAATCGCTGTAGTGCGAATGCCCGTGAAAACTCCGTCACGCGGATCCCCGGCGGACATGACCATCGGCCGGCTGGCGCGCCAGGCCGGCGTCAACATCGAGACCATCCGCTACTACCAGCGCCGCGGGCTTCTCGCCACGCCGCGCAAGCCGCCTCAAGGCGTGCGCCGTTATTCCGGGGAGACGCTCGCGCGGCTGCGTTTCATCAAGCGCGCGCAGGAGCTGGGGTTCACGCTGCGTGAAATCGCCGGGCTGCTGAAATTGGGCGACGGTTCCTGCCGGGAAACCCGGGCGATAGCGGAACACCGGCTCACGGACATCGAAACACGCATTCGCGATCTGCAATCCATGCGCGCCACGCTCGATAAACTCGTCCGCACCTGCCGCGCGGGCGATCAACCGCCCTGCCCGATCATCGCCAGTTTAAAACACGATATAGACTAGAACCTATCTCAAAAACGCTCCGGCCGATATTTGTAGGGTGGGCATCGCCCACCAACACGGCTTCGCTGGCTGTCCGACGGTGGGCAGTGCCCACCCTACGTCTATTTTGAGACAGGTTCTAGTTGTTCGCGTCAGCCGCGCTTGCGCACGTAGTAGCGGAACGTCTTGCCGTCCTCGTCGATGCGCAACAGTTGATGCCCGGTGCGGTCGCACCAGGCGGGGATGTCCATGCGCGAGCCGATGTCGGTGGAGATCAGCTCCAGCACCTCGCCCGGCTGCATCGCCTTGATCGCGCGATGCGCCTCGCGCAGCGGGCCGGGGCAGCATTCGCCCGAGGTGTCCACGGTCCGGTCAGGTTTTTCCTGGCTCACGTTCGTCCTTCCTTATTAGCAATTGCCCTGTAGATGTCATGATTTAACAGGTTGCTGAAAAAGTCCAAAAAACATCCGAATCCGTCATTCCGGCGAAAGCCGGAATCCAGCATAGTACCGATTTCATTCATTCTAATATCCTGGACCCCGGCTTCCGCCGGGGTGACGAAGAGTTTTGCAGCAACCTGTTAATGATTATTTACCGCAAAGACGCGAAGGACGCAAAGAAAAACTCAAGAATTTTAGACAAATAAACCTTTGCGCTCTTTGCGCCTTTGCGGTGAGAAACAGTCTTTTTCAGGATTTGCCTAACGCATTACACCACTGGGGACGGATATAATCCCGCGTCATGGGCCGTAACCGACTCCCCCAACCCAAAGCCTCCGCTTACATCACGCCGGAGGGCGCATCGCGCCTGCGCGAGGAGCTGGATCATCTATGGCGCGTGAAACGCCCGCAGGTGACGCAGGCGGTATCGGAGGCGGCGGCGCAGGGCGACCGCTCGGAGAACGCCGAATACATCTACGGCAAGAAACAACTGCGCGAAATAGACCGGCGCATCCGTTTCCTGCAGAAGCGTCTCGACGCGCTCGTGATCGTGGATCGCGCGCCGGCCGACACCGCGCGCGTCTATTTCGGCGCCTGGGTGCGGCTCGAAACCGACCGCGGCGAAACCGTGGAATACCGCATCGTCGGGCCGGACGAATTCGATCTCGACAAGGGCCTGATCAGCATCGACTCGCCGCTCGCGCGTGCGCTGCTCAAGAAAACCGTGGACGACGAAGTGACGCTCGCGCTGCCACGGGGACGAACCGTATATACCGTTCTGGAAATCCGCTATTCGCCGTTCGAGCGCGCCGGCTGAATTTTCGGCACGAGGCGGTTACCCGGAACAGCTTCAGGCCGCCGCGGGATTGCCGGCCGGCGGGATGGATTTCGGTTCCAAGCCGGCCAGTTTCGGAACATCGAGCGTCTCGATCTGCGCCCTGAAATCCGCGGCGGGAACGGCGCAGCCGAAAAGATGCCCCTGCATCTCGTGGCAGCCGATGGTCCTGAGAAACCGCGCCTGCTCGCGGGTTTCGACGCCTTCGGCGAGGATGCCGAGACGCAGACTCTTGGCCATGACCGCGATCGTGGTGGTGATGGCGGCGTCGCCGCGATTGCGCACCACGTCGCGGATGAACGAGCCGTCGATCTTGAGCAGGTCGATCGGAAACCGTCGCAGATAGTTGAGCGAGGAATAGCCGGTCCCGAAATCGTCGATCGAAAGCGACACGCCGATATCCTTGAGGTCGCGCATCAGCTCCAGCGCCTGTTCGGCGTCGTCCACCAGCACGGTCTCGGTGAGTTCCAGTTCGAGAAAGCGCGGCGACAGTCCGCTCTCCACGAGCGCGTGCCGCACGCCGGCCAGCAGCGACCCGGAGCGGAACTGCTTCATGGAAAGATTCACCGACACGCCCAGGGAAGCATGCCCGGCGTCGTGCCACTCCCGGCATTGGCGGCATGCCTGCCGCAGCACCCATTCGCCCACCGGAATCACCAGGCCGGTGTCTTCCAGAAGCGGGATGAAATCGTCCGGCCCGACCAGCCCGCGGTCGGGATGTTGCCAGCGCAACAAGGCTTCCGCGCCCACTACTTTCCCCGTGGCGATATTCACCCGCGGCTGATAATAAACGTGGAATTCGCCGTTTTGCAGCGCCCGGCGCAACCCGAGTTCGTATTCGAAGCTTTCCTGGGCCCGGGCACTCATTTCCTCGGTATAAAAAACGTGCCGGTTACGCCCGGATTCCTTGGCCTCGTGCATCGCCGCGTTCGCGTCCTTCAACAGCCGCTGCACGTCCTGCGTCGCGCCGGGATGAATCGAAATGCCGATGCTCGCGGTGACGATGACCTCGCGATCGCCGACCTTCATCGGCTCGGAGAATTTCTGTATCAGTCGCGTCGCCGCCCGCGCGGCGTCGTCGCTTGCGGTCAGGCGCTCGAGAATCACGGTAAACTCGTCGCCGCCGATCCGGCAGGCCGTGTCCGAGGCGCGCAGGCAGGCGCGTATGCGTTTCGCGGCCTCGACCAGCACCGCGTCTCCGCCCTCGTGCCCGAGGCTGTCGTTGACGACCTTGAAGCGGTCGATGTCGATGAACATGATTCCCAGCGGGCTGTTCGTGCGCTGCGCGACCATAACGGCGTGCTGGAACCTGTCCTTGAACAGCGCGCGGTTCGGCAGGCCGGTCAGCGGATCATGATAGGCCATGTAATGAATCTGTTCCGCCTGCGCCTTGCGTTCCTCGTTTTCATGCGCCTTGATGATGCGGTCGGCGCGGCGCACGATCATGAGCAGGAACAGGTACAGCATGAACAGCATGGCCGTGACGCCGCCGAAGACGCTGCGCTCGGTGCGCCGGATGTCCCCGACCAGCGAGGTCACGTCCGAATATACCTCGAAGACGCCTTCGATCGGACCGCCCGGCGTGCGGCGCGCGGGAATATAGGTCGAGAGCAGATTGGCGTTCTCGATCATCCGCTCGGTGGAGGAAAATTGTCCCCGGAACACGAGATCGCTCGTGGTCTTGCCGGCGACGGCTTTGACGAAGCCGTCGTCATCGTCTTCGACCTCGCCGATCTGTTTCGATTCCGTCGAAAAAACCGTAAGCCCTTTCGGGTTGTAAATCTTGATTTTGACCACCCGCAGTCCGCGGATTTTCTGGAGCACTTCGTCCCGCAGGCTGGCGATTTCGGGCTGCGCCGCGATGTCCCGCGGCGGAATGCCGGACGTGCGCGCGATGAAGTCGGCGTAGCGCGGCCAGATGGTGTTGGACAGGGCCTGGGTGATCGAGACGTTGCTCTGGGTTTCGTGCTCGATGAGCGCGCTCACCGAGATGTTCCGGTAAAACAGGCTGAGAACCATGGCCACGATCACGATGCCGAGGAAGCTCGCGATCGAAAACGTGCGCGTGAGCCGGAACATTACCCGCTCCCGGGCGCGGTGCCCGGCCTGGCGAAAGATATGATTCGATTCATCGGCGCGTCTGTGACAGATATTTCTCCGGTAACGACAGCGCGGCCCTTTATGCCGGTTCAGGCGACGTCCGGACGAAACTCGAACTCGATGAGTTCCATGCCGGGAATCAGGGTACGCTGCACCATCACGCCATACTGGCAGGCGATGTCCGGCAGCACTTCGCGCGGCCTGGTCACCACGCCGCGTTTCCGCTTGCCGCCGGACACTGTTCGCATCCGTTGCCCGTGCTGCCGGCTTCCGATCCGGGTTTCCATGGTTTGCTCCCTTGAGCTGACTGCCCTTTAAATCTGCATAGGTTGTGCCAAAACCGGGTCAGACACGGGAATCAGAGGCATTTCACGGGTTATTTGCCGAATCATGCGGGGGATATGGAGGGGTCAATTTCTATGCAGCCCGGATGCAGGCGCGCAGCGTCGTAATCCGGGAATTTCGCCGATTACCTGGATTCCGCTGCGCTCCATCCAGGCTATATATAAGGTTACTTCTGGGACGACATAACTAGGGAACCTCTGATTAAGTCCGTTC